>NZ_MKVC01000013.1:0-176308 GCF_001899125.1 Dysgonomonas sp. 37-18
ACGAATATTTATGCCTAGTCCACAACTTTTAGGGAAGAGCCGTTTCTTTCTCTGACTTTTATAGGCTTGGATGAAAAAGAAAAAAGTCTGCTAATCTACTGACTAACAGACTTTATGTCTTTGTTTGGCATTTTGTGGCTTTTGACCTTTTTACCATTTTGTGGGCGTTGACGGATTCGAACCGCCGACCCTCTGCTTGTAAGGCAGATGCTCTGAACCAGCTGAGCTAAACGCCCTTGTTGGGGTTACATTTTCTCTCAAATGCGTGGCAAAGGTATGCAATTTTTTTATTCTACAAAACAATTTCCATACATTTTTTAGAAAAAGTATCTAAATTTTGATGCGCTATTCAGAGGCTGCTTTTTATTGCTCTATTTTCCAATTATTTACTAGAAATACAACGAATGACTATATTTTTAATTTTATATGTATTTTTCCCAATAGAGCAGTAATCCCGATAGTCAAAAATGAAAAAATGATACATTTTACTAATCCGATAGGAGAGGTTGTCAGCGATTCGGGAAGAGAAAATGGCGTTAATACGAAAATAGCATATAAAAAATAAGGGATCAGATAGCAGGTAAGCGTGGCAGTCCCTGCCGGTTTTATAATGCCAAACCAAGATGCTTTGTTCTCGATGTCTGTCAACCAATACATCAATACGTATAAAAGAATGGAGATTCCTGTGCACAAGAATAGCCATGTAGGTGTCGCTTGTATTTTGGAGATGATCCAAAAGTTGTGAGCTGCAAATCCGCCTAGAATGAATATAATACCGATAAAGGTCGATGTTAGCATTTTTTTCTTTATACCGATACCCAGTTCAGATTCATTGAAAAGCAGAGATATGAGCATCCCACTCATCGTAAAAGCATGAAAGCATCCATTGCCTGGGATAATTCCATCAAAGATACCTAGCCAATGATTCGACCCGCCAATGCATAGTAGTATAAAAGCAAAGAGGGCAACAATGAGGTAACCTTTATTTTTGTTTAGGAATAGATATACAATAGCACACAGCAGGTATGTCCATCCGATAAGTCCCAGTATGCCCCACCAACGAGGTTGAAAAACTCCTCCATCCGCATCTCTAAATATAAAAGCTAATATAGCCAGAATGACTATACCTATAATTTTCAATCCGGAATATAAATTTTGTCTTGTTCTATTCTCTGTTTTGGGGTATACATTCCAGATAAAGAAAAAAGCCAGAAGCATGATCAATGTAAATATAGGTTTGCTGATGCCTATGCTCGCCGCTACGCCCGATTCAAGGTTTACGGTAAACATACCCATCACCAAAAGAGCGATAGAACGAATAATGATGTGCTTCAAAATTCCTCTGTTCGAATCACCTTTCTTCTTCCTTATCTCAATAGCCAAAGGAATAGACATTCCTAGAATGAAGAGAAACGAAGGAAAAACAATGTCCGAAAAGCCGAGCATGTCTTCATTCGCTGCCGCATGTTCGAGCCAGTGGGGTACATTGCTTACACTCCATAGGTCGTTCACAAAAATCATAAAAAACATTGTCAAAGCTCTGTATACATCTATCGATGCTATACGTTTGGGTTTTTCTGTGAGCGCAGAAGTCATAAAGTGGTCAGATTAGATTATTAAGATTCTATTTTGCTAAAAAACAAAGATATAAAAAAAGAAAAGCGAAAGTTTATACTTTCGCTTTTCTGATATAAATAATTATCGTATTTGCTTATTTCGCACTTGCTTGTATAACATCTACAGTTGTACCCCAAGTTTCGGAAGGTTTGTCACCCATTGTAAACTCTAGTGTACCACCATTGATAATATCATTGAAGTTGATATAATATTTGTCGTAAGGCTGTCCGTTAAGAGTTACGCTCTGGATGTACTTGTTTGCAGCACTGTTGTTTTTTGCTATAATGTTCAATACCTTGCCATCTTTAACCTTCACAGTAGCTTTGTCTACAATCGGACTACCGAAGATATATTTTCCTCCGGCAGGCTCAACCTGATAGAATCCAAGAGCAGACAATACATACCATGCCGACATTTGTCCAACGTCTTCATTTCCTGAAAGACCTGCAGGTTGATCATGATACATTACAGACATCACTTCACGAGCTCTTTCTGCTGTTTTCCATGGTTGACCTACGTATGGATACATATAGATTACGTGGTGGCTCGGTTCGTTTCCGTGAGCGTATTGACCGATCAATCCACTGATGTCAGGAGAAGCATCTTTTCCTAGCGACCCTTCTACGATGAATAAAGAATCCAGTTTTTGTACAAATTTTTCCTTGCTTCCAAACAGGTCTACAAGTCCTTGTACATCATGAGGAACTAACCATGTATATTGCCAAGCATTTCCTTCTGTATAGTCGTTTTCGCGATGAATAGATTCGAACGGATTAAATGGTGTTCTGAATTTACCATCAGAAGAAAGACCTCTCATAAAGCCTGTTGACTTGTCAAAAAAGTGAGTGTATGCTTTACTGCGTTTCAAGAAATATTCGTAATCTTCAGTTTTTCCCATTTTTTGAGCTACCTGAGCAATAGTCCAGTCTGCAATAGCATATTCCATTGTTTTAGCAACACTTTCGTTTCCTTTATCGTAAGGGATATAGCCGTACTGCTTTAGATAGTTCAAGCCTCTTTCGTCCAGCATAGCCGACTTTTTCATAGCTTCATACGCCAGGTCTTTATCAAACCCGTCATAACCTTTCAAGATAGCATCTGCCACAACAGATATACCCGGGTTACCAACCATACAGTCTGTTTCGCAACCCATCAAGTGCCATACAGGAAGCTTGCCTTGTTGCTGATATATTGTAAGCATTGTATTGATGATATCGCTCATCTTTTCAGGATGAATAATAGTCATCAATGGGTGAGCAGCTCTGTAAGTATCCCACAAAGAGAATGTAGTGTAATTTTTGAAAGCTCCCTTCTGGTGCATTTGCCCGTCAGAACCTCTGTAATCGTTATTTACATCGCAAAATTCGGATGGAGCAATCATTGTGTGATAAAGAGCTGTATAGAACACACGTTTAGCGGCAGCATCGTTTGTTTCTATCTGTATCTTGCTCAATTCTTCGTTCCATGCTTTGTCTGCATCTGTAATTGTTTGCTCAAAGTTCCATCCCGGTAGTTCGGCTTGCATGTTTAATTTTGCATTTTCGATGCTTACCGGAGAAATAGCTACCTTAACATATACATTTTCTTTATCCTTTGTATCGAACAATACCTGTCCATATGCTTTTCTCGCATTGATGCTATTTCCCGCTTTCACCTCTGTAGAATCTGATACTACAAATTGCTTCATTGGTTTAGAGAATACAGCTGTGAAGAATATGCGTTGGTCTACAGCCCATCCTTTCGAATAGCGGTATCCTGATATTACAGAGTCGTTTTCTTGAACAAGGTATCCTTCCATTGGGGTGTCCCAACCGATACCATGTTGTAGGTCGATGATTACCTTTGCTGAGTCTGATTGAGGGAATGTATATTTGTGGAACCCAACTCTTTTGGTTGCGGTTAATTCCACATCAACATTAAATCTGTCGAGATGAACAGCATAGTATCCAGCTTTTACCTTTTCGGTCTCACGTCTGAATAAAGAATATATTCCTGATTTAGGGTCTTTAAGATCTCCTCTTTTTAGAACTACATTACCTGTTGCAGGCATAAATGATATATCTCCCAAGTCGCCGATACCGGTTCCACTTAGGTGCATATGTCCAAAACCGATAATGGTAGAATCTGAAATATGATATCCCGAGCACCAATCCCATCCTTGCGAATAGTTTGTTGGTCCTAACTGAACCAATCCGAAAGGTACATTCGCTCCTACAAATACGTGCCCATGGTCGCCGGTTCCGATATATGGATCGACAAATTGAGTAAGATTAGGTGTCGCATCCAATTGTTTCGTCCCCTCGCAAGAACTTAAAAATCCACACAAAATAAGCCATATTGAGATGGCCTTCGTCATTCTGATTAAATTAAATGTCATTGTTCTATTAGATTACTATATTAAATTATTTAATTATTAACATATTGTTTGCCTGTAAATACAGACAGAATCATTAGGCAATTTATTTGAGATTGTAAAGTTATTTATTTTAATTAAAAAATATTCGAATAATCGATTTATTGCTTTTTTTTAACCAGTTCTTAGGCTTATTGAGCCGAATTAACTATTTGAAATAAATCAGAATTGTATTTAGAACATGTTATTCTCCATCTTTGATTGCTTATGAAGTAAAGATGAAAAGTATTTCATTTTTGGTACATATTTTTTAAATGTTAAAAAGGGGCAAGGGGTGAGAGAAAATTTTGATAATTTTAGAAAAAATAAAAGTTTGTTCGAAATGAAATAAACAGGTTCTTAATAATTTAATTTTATCTTTGTGTTATTCCGGCCTCAAAATATGTCATTGGAAAATAAGACAGTTTCTGTTCCGTTTGATATATAAATTCCACGGATGAAGTAAGCTAATATGAAGCATCTCTTTACTGTCATTATATTGTTTACTAGCATTGCCGCTTTTTCTCAGAAAAAATATGTGTTTAGTGGCAAAATATATAGTGAAGGAGATAATACTCCGCTCGCCGGAGTTGCCATCGCTGCAAAAGAACATACTCAATCTGCCGGTTTTAGCGATGCTGCCGGCAGCTTCTCTCTGCAATTACCTTCGGGCGAGTACAGTATTATATTCAAGCTGTTAGGCTATGATACCAAACACTTTAAGATCAGAATAGATAAGGATCTCTCTCAGGATATTGTTTTGACAAAAGACATTGTTTCTCTCAAAGAAATAGAGGTGCTGGCTGTAAAATCGGACGATAACGTGAAGCGGGTGCAGTCGGGTGTCGAAAAATTGGAAATAGAATCGATGAATAAAATCCCTGTGTTATTTGGCGAAAGAGATATCTTGAAAACAATTCAGTTGTTGCCCGGCGTACAAACTGCGGGAGAGGGCAATATCGGATTTTATGTGCGGGGAGGAAGCAGTGACCAAAATCTGATACTGCTCGATAATGCAACAGTGTATAACCCTTCTCACCTTTTTGGGTTTTTCTCAACATTCAATTCCGATGCTGTAGATAATATGACTATCTATAAGGGTTCTATGCCTGCCCAATACGGAGGACGACTGTCTTCGACACTCGATGTGAGCATGCGTGATGGTGATTTGAAAAACTATCACATGAATGGAGGCATTGGGCTTATCTCCTCCCGGCTTACATTAGAAGGCCCCATACAGAAGGAAAAATCATCTTTTATTGTTTCTGCCAGACGTACTTATGCTGATGCCTTGGCTCGTACGGTCGGCGTAGAGCAGGTAAAAGGGTCGACATTATACTTTTATGACCTGAATGCAAAGCTTACTTACGCTTTGTCGAATAAAGATAAACTGATACTGACAGCTTATCATGGAAAGGACAAGCTAGGTCTTGATCAGATAGCAACAATGGATTGGGGGAATACAATCGCCGCTCTGAAATGGAATCATATCTTTGATTCGAAAAAGGTTTCGACCACCACTCTTTCGTATACCGACTATAAATACAATGTAAGTGTAGATCTCACGACAGGGCTTAATGTTATGTCGCGGATAAGGGATATCAATTTCAATCAGGATTTTGTGTTCTATCCCAACGAAAAGAATTTGATACGCTTCGGCTTCAACTCTATCTATCACCAGATTGTACCCGGAGAATTGGTAAGTAAAGACCCATCTCAACTAAAAGTATCGCCGTATGCCCATCGTTATTCATGGGAGAATACACTGTATGCCTCTAACGATATGAAGCTTAGCGATAAACTGGAATTTAGTTATGGTGTTAGGCTGTCTTCTTTCAGTGTGCTGGGCGGAAGCGACTATTATACTTTCAACGAAGAAGACCAGTCTATAAAGGATACAATTGCCACCAAAAGGGGAGAGTTTCTGAAAACATATTGGAGTATAGAGCCACGACTTTCGGTGGCATATCAGCTAAACGAGTCGTCGTCTATTAAGGCTGCTTATGCGCTTACAAGGCAAAACCTGCATCTGCTCACTACATCGAATATGTCTAGTCCGATTGATCGCTGGATATCGAATACCGATTATATAAAACCCGAAGTGGCGAATCAAGTTTCGTTGGGTTATTTTCGCAACTTCCAGAATAATATTTTTGAGTTTAGTGCAGAGGTGTATTACAAAGATCTGAAAAATCAGATAGATTATAAAGATGGCGCAGATGTAAGGGCTAAAGAAGTTATAGAAACCGAACTCTTGTTTGGTAAAGGAAGAGCCTACGGATTGGAGCTTTTCCTGAAAAAGAAATACGGTCGTTTTAATGGTTGGGTAGGTTATACCCTGTCTCGCAGCGAACGCAAAATAGATAAGATAAATGACGGTAAATGGTATGCAGCCAATCAGGATAGGACGCACGATATTTCTGCTGTCGGTATTTATGAACTGAGCAAAAAGTGGACATTGTCGGCTACGTGGGTTTTTGCTACGGGCAGCCCTATGACATTTCCTTCGGGTAAGTATGTTATTGATGGGCATGCTATATATTATTACGAAGGCAGGAATCATTATAGAGCCCCTTCTTATCATCGGCTCGATTTGGGAGCTATGTGTGTCTTGAAGAAGACAAAGAAATATACATCCGAGCTTTCGTTCGGCTTGTATAATGCATACGCCCGTAAAAATCCTTATATGTTTGGCTTTAGACAAAACGAAGATGACAGGTCAGCGTCAGAGTCGTATATGATTTATTTATTTAGTGTTGTACCCTCAATTTCGTGGAACTTTAAGTTCTGAAAATTATGGTTATTGTAAATAAATGTCTTTATATAATTTTTCTTCTCACATTGCTCACGGCATGTGAAGAGGTTGTTCAGCTAGACCTTGCTCAGGCTCCGCCCAGAGATGTAATTGATGCTTCTATAAAAGAAGGGGCTCCGTGTTTTGTGTTGTTGACTCAAACAAAAGGTTTTTATGATAAAGAATCTTATAACCGTTTGTCGGGGGCTAAGGTTGAATTGACTGACGATAAAGATAATGCTGATATACTCATAGAAAGCCAGCAAGAGGCCGGTTTCTACGTTTCTTCAATTGTAGGCAGGGTAGGACGCGCATATAAATTGAAGGTTACCATAGGAGATAATATTTATACATCAGAGGCTAAAATTCCCAATATCGTACCCATCGATAGTGTTTATATTTATAAGGTTACGGTAGCCAACGAGGCTATTTATTCGCCATGTGTGGTTTTTTATGATCCTGTAGATGTAGAGAATTATTACTATACAACACTCTATGTAAACGAAAAGGCGATGAAATCCTTATACTTAGATAGCGATAAATACCGCAACGGGCTGAAAGTCGAAAATATTCTGCTGTTTGATAAGGAAGATAATAATGACGAAGCACTCAAGGCAGGTGATAAACTAAGAATTGAGATGCAAACATTGGATAAGGGAATGTATACTTTCTATAGATCATTGAGCAGTGTTGCCGCCGGAGGGGGGACAAATCCTCTTACGAATATTGTTGGCGGTGCATTGGGTTGCTTTAAGGCTTACAATTCAGTTTTTGTTAATTATACAGTTACCGAAGACGATATGAATAAATAATAATTTCCGTATCTTTGTTCTCATAGTCTATAAATATTGGTAACTATATGTTTAAATTTCTTGGATTCTTATTACTTATCGGACTTTTCGGTTTCCTTATTTTAGGAATATTTTTGGGCAGGGTTATTCGTTTCTTTGGTTCATCTTCGGATAGGGCTAAGAGTAATCGTCGTCAGACCAATAACAATTCACGGTCGGCTGCTGAGGATACCACTCAAAAGAAATTCTCGAAAAATGAAGGCGAATATGTCAATTACGAAGAAATAAAAGAAGAATAACCAATTGGTTATTCTTCAAAGTTTATTTTTTCATCTATAATATACTCCGGCCTGCTTTTTACTTCATCAAAGAGTACCCCGATATACTGTCCCAGCACTCCGATTGTTATTAGTTGTACACCACCAAAGAATATAATTATAATTATCGTAGAAGTCCATCCTGTAATCACATTCGTGAAGCCCAAAAGATGCCCGAGCCACACCCACAATCCATAAATAATTCCGATAAAGAAAGCGATGGAACCCAGACTGATGGATAACATCAAAGGCTTTTTGGAAAAATAAAGAAGAGCTTTTTTTGCGAAAGAGAGCATTTTCTTGAGTGGATATTTTGTTTCTCCGGCAAAGCGTGCGTCTCTGTTGTAATAAAATGGAACTTGCTTGAATCCTATCCAGCTGATAAGTCCACGAATATACTTTCCTTTCTCTTTTAGTCCGTTGAAGGCATCTATCGCTTTTCTGTCTACGAGTCGGAAGTCGCCTGTGTCTTCCGGGAATTCTACTTCCGATAGATTATTCATTGTTCTGTAAAAGAGTTTGGCTGTCGCTTTCTTAAAAGCAGTTTCACCCTCTCGTTTTTTCCTTACACAGTAAACAACGCTGGCTTCTTCCTTGCGTTGCGTTTCAATGAGATCAGGAATCAATTCGGGGGGGTCTTGCAAATCGGCATCAATAATTACTGCGAAGTCCGTCTTACAGAGATTCATTCCGGCTGTTACAGCGGGTTGATGCCCAAAGTTGCGAGAGAAATGAATAACTCTCGCTTTATCATCTTGCGATGCTATATGATCGAGTATATATCTCGTATTATCTTTGCTACCGTCATTTATAAAAATTATATATCCCACTACATCATCGAGTGAGTTTAGAACCTCTTTTGTTCTCCTGTAAAACTCCTGTATAACTGCCTCTTCGTTATAACAGGGGACAATAACGGATAGTGTTTGCATCTTTTATCTAATCTATTAATAAATATATTGAATCTGGGGTATATGTATTATCCGGAGAATAGATAACCCAATCGGTGAGAAGATCCAGTGGGTATGTTTTTATGTCGCCTTCGTTGAGGGCTGCAATCCAATAAGGCTGATTCAGTAGCTTTCCTTCTATCTGATTACCTGCTATAGATATGACTTCGTACCACAGATGCTCTTTATCCGTTTCCGAGTCTGAATTATCTACAATGAGTCCCAGCTTAACAAGGAATGTCCAACCCGCTTCATCCTCTTCTTTCTTTGAGTTGAACAGGCTCTTTAAGAATGATTTCTTTTCAGGCTGCTTATGTTCTTTGCTGAACACGTTGGCAAATACTCCGAAACGTTCTTTAGCCAAAGCACTCATCCTGTTTGTTTCTTCTGTAGTTATATAGTAAATTGGATTCTCGGCAAGTGTAGAGGTATATATCTCGGGTGAAATCATATTGCCGTCTTCTACTGCAAACAGTATGCCCGAAGGTTCAGCATGTACATTGTCCACCTCGTCGCGGTCGCCCGCACCTCCAAGTATATTTTGGGGAAGGTCTTTCAATGCCTCTTCCCATCTTAGCCAGCAGAGGTTTATGCCCATGCCGTCGTAGCCGATGGTAAATCTCTCTTTTTCTTTTGCCGGGTCGGTCAGGAATTTCTTTACTGTCATATTTATCAGCGTATTCATTTGCTCAGCACCCTGACTGAAGTTGAGCATTTCCAACTCTACCGACCCGCAACGATGCAGGCCATGTGTATGGAACCAATAGCGTCTGTTTCCGTTTTCGCCGTCTTCGTCATACACACAGTGCAGCGTGTATAGATAGTCGGGTGAAGGGGGTACAGGTGATTTTGCTGTGATGCTTAACCATTTAGCCGATAATAGTCTGTACGACATGAAGTCAAGAACCAGACTGGCATCAGGAGCAATGGCGTTCATTATTTTTAATTGCAGATGAAACGAATCCAGTGGGTTTAGTTCGAAGTATAGAGAAGTCTCCAAGAAGTATTCCTGCTCCATTGCTACCTGTAGCGATTCTTCGTCTATTGCATTGGCAAAACCGTAATCGTTTAGATTTATATTTTTTGTGTCGCTGATATATAGATCGACATTAAAAATAGCTTCTTTGTATTCTATTTCGGCATGAAAACTCATTATTGAGTATTCAATATCTACTTCTACCTTGTTGAAAGATTTTAAATTGAAATCTGAGTTTTGTGCTAAGGATTTTTCTATCTGCGCAGCATCGAACTTGAAGTCTTTGCTTCTGGGGTATATACCCATTGCCGAGGCTAACCCCGTTTCGCCTTCTGCCAGCAGATTATATTTTTCACTATTATCCATGTTAGTAAGTTCTGTTGAGTATTCTTTTCGTATTCTATTTATATAATATACAAACTTAATGAAAAAAATAGTAGGTGTATGCTATTCAAAAAGAATATGTGACGTCTAAAAAATAAAAGTCTGAGAGAATTATCCTCAGACTTTTATTTTTTATTTCGCAGAAATCTTAGAATTTCTTAAATCCCATTATTTCACGTACTTCTCTAACTGTTTTGCGTGCGCTTTCACGTGCTTTTTCCGCCCCTTCGGTTACTACTTTGTGCAGATAGGCATCATCATTTTGAATATCCTGTATGCGCTCACGTATCGGTGTCGTTACCTTGATAATATCTTCGGCTAATTGTTTCTTAAGATCACCGTAACGAATTTCGCATGTATTCCATTTGTCTTCGAAATGTTGCACCACTTCGTCAGTAGAAACCACCTTTAATATGGTGAACAGGTTTTCGATATAGTCCGGTTTTACTGAGTTCGGTTCTTTTGGTCCCTCGTCGGTAAGTGCACGTTTCACCTTTTTCTCGATGCTTTTAGCGTCTTCGTCCAGATAGATGCAATTTCCTTCCGATTTTCCCATCTTGCCGCTACCGTCCAGTCCCGGTATTTTTATCAGCTCTTCACCAAAGTTGTAAGCTACAGGCTCTTTGAAGTACTCTACACCGTACATATTGTTGAAGCGACGGGCAAATTTGCGTGTCATTTCCAAGTGTTGTTCCTGATCTTTTCCTACAGGTACTTTGTCTGCATTGTGCATCAAGATATCGGCAGCCATCAGGGTAGGGTATGTCAATAGTCCGGCGTTTACATTATCGGGATGTTTGCGGGCTTTTTCTTTAAACGAAACGGTTTTCGAAAGTTCGCCCATATAGGCGTGCATGTTCAGTAGCAAATATAGTTCGCATACTTCGGTCACATCGCTTTGTACGTATATCGTCGATACTTCAGGATCGATACCTGCCGCAAGATATTCTGTCAATACGTTCTTTACGTTTCCGTGTAGTATTTTCGGATCGGGATGAGTTGTCAGCGAATGATAGTCGGCTATGAAGAAGAAGCATTTGTTTTCATGTTGCATTCTTGTGAAATTCCTCAAAGCACCGAAGTAGTTTCCTAGATGCAGTTTTCCGGTAGAACGGATACCGCTTAGTACTGTTTCCATGTTTTAAATATTTTTTTAAGGCACAAATATAGTCAAAATCTATAAATGGGTTGGTATATATTCACAACTTGTGCAATACAAATGGATGAAATATTCCACGGTGAAATTTTCGTTCTTAGTACCTCGGAATGGCAAAAGAGCGCTGAAAGGAGAAGTTTTGGAAAGAATTCTCAAAAATTCCTTCCGTAAAAAATCTAAACAGGCAGTCATGTGTATTTGATTTAAAACCTAATTTCTTTATCTTTGAACAATGTCATGTCATTAATCAAAAGATATATGTTGAAGAGCAAGAGAATATTCGTGTTTGGGGGCATCCTGTCTCTGTTTTTATCCGTGTCTGTGAGTGCACAAAGAGTAGTGAAACTATGGGAAGAGAATCCGCCAACAGTTAATGGTATCACCGAACCTGAGAAGTATGACAAAGGTAGCGGGTGGCTTACCAATGTTTCTGTTCCCGAGCTTCATATCTACTTGCCTGATGGTGCGAATAACACAGGTGCTGCAGTCGTTATCTGCCCCGGAGGAGGATATGCAGGGCTGGCTTTCGATCACGAAGGGGTACAATTTGCCCAATGGCTCAACAAACAGGGTATTGCAGGTATCATACTCAAGTATCGGATGCCGAACAAGCATAAAGAAATTCCGTTAGATGATGCATGGCAAGCAATGCGCTACGTAAGATCGCATGCTGCTGAATTGGGAATAAAATCAGATAAAATCGGTATTGCGGGGTTTTCGGCCGGAGGACATCTTGCGGCAACGGCTTCTACCCATTTTGCAACATCGGGAGTAAGTACACGCCCCGACTTTTCGATTCTTTTTTATCCCGTTATTACCATGCAGGTAGCCACACATGGCGGATCTAAATATAATCTGTTGGGAGAGAATGCTTCACAAGCGGATACTTATACTTTTTCGAATGAGAAGCAAGTGAATGTAAATACCCCTCCTGCAATATTGTTGCTTAGCGACGATGACGATAGTGTGCAACCGGCAAATAGCATCGGCTATTACGATGCTCTGAAAATGAATAATATTGCGGCTACAATGTACATATTTCCCGAAGGAGGACATGGTTGGGGAATGAGAGAGAATTTTAAATATCATACACAGATGCTCACCTTGCTGCAAATGTGGCTGAAAGATATACAAGCAAAATAAATAATAATATCACTTAAATAAATATCAATATGCAAAAGATAAAAGTGACGAATCCCGTTGTGGAGATGGACGGGGACGAAATGACCCGTATTATATGGAAATATATAAAAGATAAGTTGATACTCCCGTATGTGGATGTAGATCTCAAATATTTTGACCTGGGTATAGAAAACCGTGATGCGACAAACGATCAGGTGACAATAGACAGTGCAGAGGCAACTAAGAAATATAATGTAGCTATCAAGTGTGCTACAATTACTCCGGATGAGGCTCGTGTAGAGGAGTTCGGATTGAAAAAAATGTGGAAATCTCCGAACGGGACAATCCGTAATATCTTGGGCGGAACAGTATTTCGTGAACCTATTATTATGAGTAACATTCCTCGTTTGGTGAATACATGGGATAAGCCAATTATTATAGGGCGTCATGCGCACGCCGATCAGTATAAAGCGACTGACTTTGTTACAAAAGGAAAAGGGAAGCTTACTATTACTTACACACCCGAAGGGGGAGAGCCTCAAACCCATACTGTGTACGATTATAATGGGGATGGTGTAGCCTTGGCAATGTACAACACCGATGAGTCTATCTATGGATTTGCTCATTCGTGTTTCAAACTGGCGTTACAAAAGAAATATCCATTGTACCTTTCTACAAAGAATACTATATTGAAAGCTTACGACGGACGCTTCAAGGATATTTTTCAGGAAGTATATGAAAAAGATTATAAGGAAGCATACCAAAAAGCAGGCATTACATACGAACATCGTCTGATAGATGATATGGTTGCTGCTGCCTTGAAGTGGAACGGCGGTTTTGTTTGGGCATGTAAGAATTACGATGGAGATGTTCAATCCGATACAGTAGCACAGGGCTTTGGCTCGTTAGGATTAATGACTTCCGTATTGCTTACCCCTGACGGCAAGACGATGGAGGCTGAGGCTGCTCACGGAACAGTGACACGTCACTATCGCCAACATCAACAGGGGAAAGAAACATCAACCAACCCTATAGCCTCAATCTTTGCATGGACAAGAGGATTGTCTCACAGAGGAAAACTGGATGAAAATTGGGCGCTTGTTGATTTTACCAGAAAACTGGAAGAGGTCTGCATAGAAACTGTAGAGAAAGGGAAAATGACAAAAGACCTTGCTTTGCTAGTATATGGCGATACCATGCACAGAGGCGATTATCTGAATACAGAAGATTTCTTAGATGCGATAGCTGAAGGCTTGAAAGAAAAGCTGGGAGTGTAATCCTATTAATAAATAGGAAGTAAATTATCTTAATGTAGATTAAGTGGTATAAAATGTTTACACTCGTCCCTTTGAATTTGCAATCCGAAACTCGTCCCTTTGGATTTGCAATCTGAAGGATAATGAAAATAAATAGTATTGCGATTGCAAATCCCCTAAGACGATGAAAAAATACGACAACTATTTTCATTAAAGACTTAGTTGTGGCCAACAAAAGAAAAAGTGACAGTAGAAAATATATAAAATACCTGTCACTTTTGTCACCTTTTAATAAAGGAAGGAAAATAAGTCGGTAGTTTTACAAGTTCATTTTTATGGTGATTATAACAAAATAAAGATGACAGAAGTAATAAAAAATAACTATATTTGCTCTATTAATATTATTAGAAAATAAAACTTTAAACATACTGAAAATATGAGATTTGTTGTTTCCAGTACAGCATTATTAAGTCACTTGCAGGCAATAAGCAAGGTGATCAATTCAAAGAATACATTACCTATTTTAGATTGTTTCTTGCTCGAGCTCGAAGGTTCTACCCTCTCTCTTACAGCAGCAGACTCTGAAACACGTTTGGTTACTTCTCTTGAAGTGAACGAGGCTGACGGTAATGGAAAGTTCGCAGTGAATGCAAAGAATCTGTTGGATCCATTGAAGGAATTGCCTGACCAACCGCTTACATTTGAGATCAATAGCGACAATCTGGAGACATTTATTTTCTTTCATAACGGTAAGTATAACTTTATCGGACAAAACGGTGAAGACTATCCTCAACCTAAACAGTTGAAAGAAACAGCCGTTAGCCTGACTATCGAGCCTCAGGTTTTATTTTCTGGTATCAACCGCACACTGTTTGCCAGTGCTGACGATGAGCTTCGTCCGGTGATGAATGGCGTTTACTTCGATATTAGCACCGAAGATCTTACTTTCGTAGCATCTGACGGACACAAGTTGGTACGTTGCAAAACATTGTCGGCAAAGGGAGCTGAACGTGCTTCGTTTATTCTACCAAAGAAACCGGCAAACTTACTTCGTGCTATTCTGCCAAAAGAATCGGAAACAGTAGAAATCAAATTCGATGAGAATAATGCCTATATAAAAATGTCGAGCTATACAATGACTTGCCGTTTTATAGAAGGTCGTTATCCGAACTACAATTCGGTAATTCCACAGAATAACCCGAACAAAGTAATTCTCGATCGTTTGTCGTTCCTCAATGCTTTGAAACGTGTTTCGGTATTCTCTAACCAGGCAAGTAACCTCGTCAGATTGCAACTGTCCGACAAGAATATTATCGTTTCGGCTCAGGATATAGATTTCTCTACAGCAGCCGAAGAAACTATTTCGTGCGATTATACAGGAACACCGATGAGCATAGGTTTCAAATCAAGTTTCCTTATCGATATTCTGAATAATATCCCATCGTCTGATATCTCACTCGAACTGTCAGACCCTTCACGTGCAGGACTTATTATCCCTGCCGAAAATGAAGAGAACGAAGATTTGTTGATGCTGCTTATGCCAATGATGCTCAACGACTAAGGAACGTTATAAATAACAAATATAGATATATGACAACTTTATCATTCTTCTGTAAAAGAGAGGGATGATAAAGTTTTTTAATAAAAAGCTTATGGAACTAAATCTGAGGAATCCGATAATATTCTTTGACTTGGAAACCACCGGAACGGATACGGTGAAAGATCGTATTGTAGAACTATCCTACCTGAAGGTATATCCGAATGGGAAAGAAGAGATGAAGACCAGACGTATCAATCCTGAGATGCCAATCCCCGCAGGTGCAACTGCTATACATGGTATATCCGACGAAGATGTGAAAGATTGTCCGACCTTCAAGCAGATTGCCCGATCTTTGGCCGATCAGATGGAAGGTTGCGACTTGGCAGGGTTCAACTCGAGCCGTTTCGATATTCCTCTCCTTGCGGAAGAATTTCTTCGTGCTGATGTGGATATCGACTTCTCCAAACGTAAAATGATAGATGTACAGATCATCTTCCATAAGAAAGAGCAACGCACGCTCGAGGCTGCATATAAGTTCTATTGCGACAAGGATTTGGATAATGCTCACTCGGCTGAGGCAGATACACTTGCTACTTACGAAGTGTTGAAGGCGCAGTTGGATAAATATCCTGATCTGGAAAATGACATGGAAAAGCTGGCTGCGGAATTTTCTTTCTTTAATAATAATGTAGACCTTGCAGGACGTATTATAAGAGACGAGAATGGCATAGAGGTGTTCAACTTTGGCAAACATAAAGGAAAGCCGGTAGCTGAAGTACTCAAGAAAGAGCCTAGTTTCTATGCGTGGATGATGGATGCCGATTTTCCATTAAACACCAAGCAAGTATTAACGAAGATCAAGTTGAGGGAAATACAAAAGTAATCGCCTCATTCAATGATATTAAAAAGGCTGTCTCTTCTAACAGGGACAGCCTTTTTGATCGTTTAAGCATGGAGCTATCCTTTTAAGACAGCTCCTTAAATAACCAATATCGCTCTTTATTTACAAAGAGTTACCTAAATAACTCACCTTATTCTATTACGGCGGCAAAACCTCCGTTTCTAGCCATCTTTATCTGTATCTTATCACCCGATTTTACGTGAGATTCTTTTCTGCGATAGTCCATAGCCTGACGTCCGGCATTGATTCCGTCTTCGAACGAAGTCATATTATATGATGTTCCGGCATTGAGGAAGTCAAGGCTTATCTCAAGTTGTCTTTCTGTGTTATTTGTCATACCGCCTATATACCACTTATTGCCTTTGCGTTTTGCTACAAGCGCATATTCTCCCGCTTTGGCTTCCAGTGCACGAGTTTCGTCCCATGTAACAGGCACATCGGTGATAAATTTGGTGCAATCTTCATTTCTGTAATAAAGAGTAGGGTTGTCTGCCAACATTTGAAGTCCGCTTTCGAAAATAACGAACAGTGCCAACTGGTAAGCTCTGGTTCCGATGCTTGCCGAGTTCGGGCGATGACCACAGTATCTTTCGGGTTGCATGCTGATCATTGCTCCCGGTGTGTAATCCATAGGACCTACCGCATTGCGCATGAATGGGAAATAAACACTGTTTTCAGGGGTGCAGCCTTCCATTTGCTCCATGCCTCTTACTCCTTCGTAAGAAAGGATATTCGGATACTTGTATTCGATTCCCGCAGGCTTGAACGAGCCATGATAATCAACCAGAATATTATATTTTGCGGCTTCTTTGGCTATACGTTCGTAGTAGTTCACCATCCATTGGTCGCTTCTATCCATAAAGTCGATTTTAACACCCTTAACACCCCATTCGCTGAATGTTTTGAATATATCGGGATTGTTTTCTACCACTAACCACGTTAGCCATAGTATGATGCCTACATTCTTTTCTTTTCCGTAGCGGATAAGTTCGTGTACATCTACTTTCGGATTTGGAGTGTAAGGGTCGCGTGTGCTTTTTGCCCAACCTTCGTCCATAATAATATACTCGATACCGTATTTGGATGCAAAATCGATGTAATATTTATAGGTGTCGAGATTGAATCCGGCTACGAAATTCACATCCGGGCCATAAGGTGATGCTTCGTTCCACCATTCCCAACTAACTTGTCCCGGCTTGATCCACGATACGTCTTGCAGTTGGCTTTTGGTAGCCAGCCTGTATGTCATTGTGTTTTCTATAAGCTGCTTGTCGTCTTTTGTAATGACGAAGTAGCGCCACGGAAAATTTCTTTTTCCTGTTGTTTTAGCTATATAATCCGCTTCCTTCACAATCTTCAAGCTACGGTCTCCATCTTCTCCAAATTCGAGTGGAGCTTTTGGAAATGTAGATTGTACTCCGTTTGCTCCATTCCCTTTAAGGAACATGCAAGGATAATCCGACAGGTCTGATTCGGATATCAGTATTTTGTATTTTTTCTTTGTATCTATCAATACCGGCAATACAGACATTCGGTCTGTTGCTTTCCACTCATTGCTCTCAACGTGTGTATATGGTTCTTCGTAGGCCGTTTTAAATCCACCGGGCTGCTGTAAATGAAGTAAATAATTTGCAGGGAAATTGATAGTAAAATCTTCTCCTAAAACTTCTACATCTCCCTTTTTATTGGTTATGAAACGGTAAGCAATACCATCATCAAAGGCTCTGAATTCGACAGAATAATCTCCTTTGAAAGTGAGCAAGAGCGAATTGTACTGATTTTTTACAGATGAATATTTTAAGGGAACAACAGGAGTAAGAACCTCGTTTACTTTGTTTGTTTTTTGCCCTGATAGTTTGGGATTGAGCCCGAGCGTTTCATTTCCGAGGTTTAAACTCAAATGATTCTTTTCTAATAGCACATCATTGTTATAAGATATTGTGTAATATATCTTATTTGAAATACTAAGGGATACTTTTATCTCTCCGTTAGGCGATTGTAATTCAGCTTTTTTCTGAGCGCTTAGGCTGAATGCAATACTTAGAAATAGTAATAACAATAGGTTGTGTTTCATGTTTATTATAGATTAATGTTTAGTTTGTTTTATTTGTTCCAACAAGGGATTCGAACGGGCATTTATCTCCTGCTTATATCTTATTTATTTTCTTTTATTGTATATTGGTGAACGCCTGAACCTACAGTATATTCTTTGTCTGCATATATCGTTGCAGTAGATCCGGCAGGAATGGTTACCGAAAGATTTATCTTATCTCCCTCTCTCTTCCACTCCGATTTTATCAAACCTCTCACAGAATTATATTCGCCTTTAACCCATTCCAAGTCTTTCACAAAATGAGGTCTGATGATTACGTTCTGAAATCCGGGTTGGTCTCTATCGAGATTGATCCCCGCTAACGTGTTGTACATCCATGCACTGATATCTCCCATAAATACATGGTTGATAGATGCATCGCGAAACTCAGGGCTAAGTGTCCATGTTTCGGCAAGGGTGCTGTATCCCTGTGTTTCTACCCAGTATCCCCACGATGGAGCTTCGGTCTTGGTTGCCATTTTGTATGCATCTTCTACATATCCGTATTTGGTAAGCATAGCAGGAACGGTTTTGCTGCCCAATAGTCCAAAGTCGAGGAAGTAATTATTTCCTGAAACGGTTTTGTGCAAATTGTCGGCAACGAGCTGTTCTTTTCCTTCGGGAACTATTCCCATATACAGAGCTACCGCCTGAGCTGTTTGAGTACCATTGGCATAAATACCTGTTTCGGCATTGAAGAACTTGTTGTTTATCAGTTTTTTAAGCTGCTCTGCTTTTTGTTGATATGGAGTGGCATTTTTTCCTAAGAGTTTGGCAAAGCGTGCCATCAATACATAGTCGTGATAATAGTAGAGTGTCGATGTATACTCATTCGGTGTTTGAGCTTTATAAAACACCCAGTCTCCCAATCCAAAGTTCAGGTATCCTCCGTCTACTTCTTTTGTTTTCAGATAATCCAGATATTTGACCATAGTAGGGTAGAGGTGTTCTATGCTTCGGGTCTCGCCATAGTAGTCGTACAGCGCATTGGGAATGATAAACATCGCAGCATCCCAAACAGGTCCCGGCCAGTCGCCGAATCCCCATCCCGAAGATGGAATAATACCGGCAATCACACCGTCTTCACGTTGGTTGTCGATGAAGTCGTTCATCCATTTTTCGTATAAGGTGATTCCATTAAAGTTGAGTAATGCCAAGTCGATAGCAACATGTGCATCTGCCGTCCATCCGTTCTTCTCACGCTGAGGACAATCGGTAGGAATACTGTGTAAGTTACCTTGATAACTTTGGTTTGTTGCAGCCCATATCTTGTTCAACAGGTTGTTTGAACTGCTGAAATTACCCACCTGTGGTATATCTGTATGTAGGAACAATCCTGTTAGGTTATCCACTGTAAGTGTTACAGGGCGATCACTTTCCACTTCTATATACTGGAAACCATGATAGCTGAACTGAGGTGTAAATTCTTCTTCTTTTCCTGTTCCTTTCAGGATGAAAACATCTTCTTGAAATACTTCTCCTTTTTTCTCAGGGTGATAATAAACATTGATGTTGCCTTGCTCGAGTCGCCCGTCTGCTTTTAGGAGTTCTCCGTGGCGTAGTTTGAATGTTGTGCCTGCCTCTCCTTTTACCGAGAAACGGCAAACCCCTGCAATGTTTTCTCCCAGATCGAAGAGGTATATCTTATCTCCGAATGATTTTACCGATTTAGGCTTGATTTCTTTTACAGCACGGATTCCCGGCATTTGCTGAGCAACCAGTATAGGAGCCTGTTCTTTTGACGCTTGTACTTTGTTCCACTTAGAGTCGTCAAATCCGGCAGTGTTCCATCCTGTTTCTTCGAGGCGGGCATCGTACCTGTCGCCACTGTATATGTTGTTATATGTGTAAGGTCCTGTGTTGGTTTTCCACGTTTCGTCTGTGGATATGATATCGGTAGAACCGTCATTGTATACAAGCCTTAGTTCGCTCAACAAACTAGGACGTTCACGCCAGCGGGCTCTTTCGAAGTCCCATACGGCTTTGCTCTGGCAATTGTAAAAACCATTTCCGAGAACTGCCGCAATGGCGTTGTCTCCTTCGGTGATAAGTGATGTTACATCGTGTGTAACATATAATATACGTTTGTCGAAATGTGTGTAACCCGGATCAAGGAAGTTTTCACCTACTCTTTTTCCGTTTATAAACATCTCGTAATATCCTGTGCCGCTTACATAGACACGGGCTGATATTAATTTCTTTGCAGTCTTAAATTCTTTTCTGAATAATGGCGCAGGTTCAAACTCTTTGTCGTGCGAATCTGTGATCCATTTTGCCTGCCAATCCGCTTTCGACATTTTAGCCATTTCGAAATAGCTGACAGGTGATGTGTGGGTTTTTCCTTTCTTGTCCCATACTGTCACAGTCCAATAGTAACGGGTATGTGAAGATAGTTTTGTACCTCCGTTGTATATGGTACGGGGAGTTGTGCTTTCTATTTTGTTGGAAGTCCATATATCCGCTTTGCCCGAAGCAAGTAGTTCTTCGCTGCTGGCTATCTGTATCTGGTAAGCTTCTTGCCTGAAATTTTCAGTATCACTACCGAACACCCATGTGAAGCGCGGATGTTCGGCATCGATACCTATAGGGGAATCTAAATACTCGCATTGAGTTTTTACTATCTTTGTACTTTTTGAAAAACTGCCACAAGCACTTGCCAAAAAGGCTAAAATAACGGAAACTGCAATCAGGAGCTTTAGATTCTTTTTCATTAAAGGTTTATTTTATTGCGTTTAACATATCAATTCTGCCTTCGTTTACCTGCTTTAAGATCAATTCACCAAAAAGTGTATTTTGCCATGCAAACCATGCGCGGGTAAACTTCTCAGGGTTGTCTTTATTGAACGATTCGTGCATAAATCCTGTTCCGGCATCGGTATCCATAAGCATTTTTATACATGTCTGAATTTCTTTTTCGTCACGGCTAGTGAATGCTTTCATCATGATACTCATAGGCCATATCATATCATATCCGATATGGGGACCACCAATACCTTCCCCTGCTGTTCCTTTGAAGAAATATGGATTATCTTTACTCCACACATATTTTCGTGTGTTCTGATAGATAGGGTCATTAGCATCCATATCTCCTAAATAAGGCATTGCCAATAAACTGGGCACATTGGCATCATCCATAAAATACTGGTTTCCAAATCCATCTACTTCGAAAGCATAGATCTGACCGTATTTAGGATGGTTAAAGATAGCATATTTTTTTAAGGCTGTCTCAACTTCCTGTGCCAAATTTCCACATTTTTCTGCTAACTCAGGTTTCTTGTTTACTGTTGCCAATATTTCGGCTGCTTTTCTTAACGAAGTAACAGCAAAAAAGTTAGATGGAACTAAAAACTGAAATGTTGTGGCATCGTCCGACGGGCGGAAAGCCGATGCAATAAGTCCTACAGGTTTGACAGGGTTGCCCCATCCGTCGTTATTCATTGTATCCAGTTGACGCTCTGTTTTGCGTTGGAATTTGTACGGGCCATTATCATTCTTACGTTGTTGTTCGTGAAACGTTTGTAGTACCAGTTCGATCGCTTGCAGCCATTCTTCATCAAAAACGCTTGCATCTCCTGTTGTTTTCCAGTAATGGTATGCCAGGCGTATCGGGTAGCAAAGTGAGTCGATCTCCCATTTGCGCTCGTGTAACTCCAGCTTCATATCCGTCATGTCGCTCATCCATTGGTGATCGGGATTCGGGTCGTGCGGATCAAGAAAAGCATTGGCGTATGGGTCGATAATGATACATTTAAATTGTCGGCGGATAACTCCGGCAAGCATTGCCTTCAGTTCGGGATCACTGTTTGCCAATTGCACATAAGGCCACACCTGAGCACCTGAGTCGCGAAGCCACATGGCGTGTATATCTCCGGTGTAGACAACCGTGTCGTCTTTGCCGTTGGTCTTGCGATAGCGGACAGTGGTGTCCAGCGTGTTTGGAAAACAGTTTTCGAACATCCATGCCAGTTTCGGATTTTTAATCATTTTCTTAATCCGTACTATCTCACTTTCTACAGCCTTCGATTTGAATAATCTTTGATCAACGGGTGGGCGGTTGCTTTTAAAGTCGGTAGGAACGTTATAGCTTACCACGGTATTATCCTTTCGGATAGTCATGTCATGAGCCGTTGCTTTTCCTCCCATTAATAATGTTGCAGCCGCTACGGCGCATAATCCAATGTTTTTCTTTCTTTTCATATCTTCTTTATGTTGATTTTTTCATTTATTGATAGATGCAAGCTTGCCATACATTTCTACCATTGCGGCTTGTGTAAGCAACCACTTTTTCTCATCTTTTTGCTTTCCGCTCCAGTCTGTATTGAACAGTCCGTTGCCTTCACGCATGTTGCTCCATGCATAATCCATATTTTTTTGGAAAGCATCTATATATGTTTTGTCATTATCCAAATGATATAATTCAACAAATCCCCTCAGCATAACAGCAATAAACCATACATCACTTTTCTTCAACAGCTTGAATTGTTGCCCGTCAGAAGTCGTAAAATCTGTAAAGAAATAATTATATGCAGATTTTGCTATGTTCTGGGCATCGGTAAGATAAGCTTTGTCTTTTGTGAGCTTATATAACAAAGATGCAGATTGTAGCATCTGCCCGCTATTGTATGGAAATTTAGCCTCACCTATTTTTCCGTCCAGCCTTATGTTGTCAAAGTACAAATAGTCGGAAGGGTCTTGCAGGTGTTTTTTTGTCCATTCATACAGACTTTTACCTTGTTGAAAGTAAGTGCTGTCTTTGGTAGCTTCAAATAATTTGAGAGCAAAAACTGCTCCGGGTGCATTCGAACATGTGTTTTTTGATTCTCTTTTTTGTTCGCACCAATAGATTCCGCCACCCAGATTGTCATCGATACCACTGGCTACGAATTCCCATATCATTTTAGCTTTTTGCAGATATTTGTCTTCTTTGGTTAGCATGTAAGTATCAGTAAAGTCGATCCCCAACCATACATTATCATCATAAAACCGGTCGGACTGAGGTGCCGTGTTTATGTATGATGCATACGCCGACGGATTCCGCTTTTGGTCGAAATATTCTTCCAGTCCGGGCAGTACTTTCGAATCAAGGATTTCCTGATATTTCTTATCCTTGGTTGTTTCAAACAAGGCGTTTACAGCAGAGAATGTTCCTGAGTAAGGCCATAGATACGAATATTGGTTTGGAATATTCGCTTGCTCTTGCGATGCCAGATACGTAGCCGTATACTTGTCATCGAAAGGATAGTTTTCACGCAGCAACTTGGTATCGGGTGCCGAATAATTTTGATACAGAGAGTCCAGCGTTAGCCGGGCTCTCTGTAGGTTAGAACTCGTATTGCCTTTATCTTTTGGGCTACAGCCTATTGTGGCAACACTAATTGCAAATAAAAAAATGTACGTAAGTTTCATTATCTTTTACTTTTTCAAATTCTCGTATGCAGCTTTTGCCTCTATCAGCATACAACCACTGGCCTGTGATGTAAGTTGGGTAAAGCTTACCGGAGAAGAATCCCACGAAGAACCAAACAGAAGGTTGTCTTCATATTCTCCTTTTTTGTATACACCGGTAGTCCAAAGTACATAGGCATTGTTGTTTAAGAAAGTGACAAATTTATGACGGTATGCTTCATCCAAGTCGTTCACTTTGATAAGCTCGAGGAAGTAGCGGATGAATATTCCTTTAAACAGACCGTTGTCTCCTGTTCCTTCGTCTCTCAATACATTGCTGCTTGAGTTTGTAAGGGTAGAGATGGTATAATTGGCTGCTCTTTTTGCATCATTCAAATATACTACATCTTTGGTGATATTATATAATTCTACTCCTGCTCCCACGTAGGTACCTTCATTGTATGTAAGAGCCGAGCCTTTTACTTCTCCCGATTCTACAATGATATTGTCTTTCACCTCACCTGTCGAAGATACTACCAGCGTTTGTTTTTGCCAGTCGTATATTTTCTTCGCCCATTCGAGGTCTTCTTCGTTCTGAGTTATTTGATACAGACGTGCTCCGATGATAGCTGCGGGAGCATTTGAGCAGGCATTCTTTGTAAATTCTACCCACGATCCGGTACACCATCTGATACCACCGCCTACATCTTCAGACCAGGCATCTTTGATCCAGCCCCACAACTGCTGAGCAGCATCTAAGTATTTTTGATCTTTTGTGATATTGTATAGGCGGATCATAGTCAATGCATTCCACTCCATATCGTCAACATAGGCATTCTCATAAGTATTTCCGTTTTTTATCTTAATGCCTGCAAACCATTTGTCGAAATAAGCACTGTATTTGCTATCGTTTGTGCGCAGATAAGCATCTATCACTACATCCATAGCATGAGCATTGGGCCAATAGTGGAATGTAAGTTCCTTGTCGTCGTTTCCGTAGTTGAAATAGTTGCCTGTTTCGTTCCAGAATTTATTTATCAAAGCATTCGATGCGCTATCAGCTGCGGCATTCCAATCGTATTCTATCAAAGTTCCGTACGAATACTCATCCTTGGGATCGCTGCAAGATGATAGGGCTAGCAAAACAAATGCTATAAATCCGAAATATATATTTTTCATAAGCTTCATATTCTTTATATCTAAGGAGATTGACCCTACGGTTTTCTTTCGGGTCAATCTTCCCGATTAATATCAGATTTTATTTATCAGAGAGAAACCTCATGTGTATAAGTATCTCCTGTCATTTTTACAGTAAGATTAACGGTTTTTCCGTCAAAGTCGCTTGCAAATTTCCATTTGTGATCCCATTGAGATATAGAAGTGTATATAGCCAAGTTGTAATAGCTGGCTGTTCCCGAAGGTGTACCATCTTCGTTTGCATTAGCCGGACCCCAGTCTTCTAAAGATTCTGTTCCTTTCGTATCTTTGAGTGATACCCTGAATTTGTAACGTTGGTCTCTACCCCACGATTCTTGTTTGAATGTAACAGGACCTGCTCCTTTCCAAACACCTTTTCCTTGGTAAGACAGTTTCCATTCAACACTATTTGTTGGGCAGAACCAGAATCCTACTTCTGTAATTTCCACAGGGGTAGAAGCTGAAGCCGATCCGAAATCAATTTTGATGCGATATACTCCATTCAATGTATTGGCTGTACCTTCAGCACCTTCTTTTAACTTACCGTCTGCAATATAATATTCAGCAGGACTTCCCGATTTGGAGTCTACAAATTTGTATGTGCCGCCCGCAACAAGCTTAACATATACTTCGTATTCACCTTCTCCCAAACGGTGCATTGGCAAAGCATTGCCCAAGTCGCTTCCTGCCTCAGAACCTTCTCCTGTGATGAAAACCTGTCCCGGATCTTCCAGTCCTTCGATTCTTGTAACTGTAATCTTATTGCTCACTTTGCTTATTTTCTGGTTAATACCTCTCGATGAAGCTACAGTCCAAGCCAAGGTTATTGTTTCACCCGGTTCGGCTCCTGCTAATGCTGCTACCTTGTTTAATATTTTGTGAGAGATATCTGCTCCGCTGGAATATCCATTAAGATCTGATGAAAGTACGAAAAGCGGACTCGAAAAATCTCCTCCATCTTTGTCAAAGTATACTTCGTACAAAGGTGCGCCGCCGTCTTGGGCAATGGCAGGCTCCCAAGAGAAATAAAGAGAACCGCTTGATGTAAGGTTTATTGCTTTTTCGGTAGCCGGCTCATATAGCTTTTTGACTTCGGTAACATCTGCGTTTTTAAATTCCATGTCGTCCGTTCCGCAGGCAGTCATTAGCATAACAAATGAAAGCAATACGAATATGTTGTAAAATATCTTTTTCATAATAGTATGTTTTTTCTATTTAATTAATCTTTAGGTTATTTATTCGGAGTAACCGGGATTGTTTGGTTTTAGGTTCGGGTTCTTAACTATTTCTTCGATAGGAACCGACCATAGATAGTCTTTTCCTTCATTGAATTTTCTTGAATCCAATGTTATATACGAAGAATTGTTATTGGCGAATTTAGCTCCGTTCACTACTCCATTCAGATATTTTGTTCCTTCTTTCCATCTTACGATGTCGTAGTAGCGCAGTCCTTCGAATACTAGTTCTATGCGGCGTTCACGATGAATTAATTCACGCATTTCGTCTGTAGACAATGTTGAAGGGTAGTTTAGAGCACTCGCTGCTGTGAATCCTGCTCTTGTGCGTATTTTCTTAATGGTAGCATCCCATACCGATTGGTTCATCTTGTTTTGTTCAAGCATTGCTTCTGCGTACATTAATAAAACGTCGGCATAACGGAACATGATAATATTGTTCTCTTGTGCATAGTCTCTTAATGTCTTTCGGGATTGCGGATCAAAATACTTACGCATATAATAACCTGTAACCGACTTGTTGGAGCTTACACTTTCCCAAGAGTCTTTCGTTCCTGTTCCATAAGCAGTACGTATCGTTGATACCTTTCCATTCTCATCTACCCATTTGAAACCATCGTAAACAACACTGGCTGTCAGGCGTGGATCTCTGTTGGTATATGGAGAGCTTGGGTTGTAAGCAGGGTCTTTGCTGATTGCATAACCATTGATTGTCCAATAGTCGTCTACAAGAGCTTGTGTCGGTGCACATGAGTTTAAGAAAGCTCCCAAAGTCATCGGTACACGTGCATACATCTCAGTCCATGCGCGGATTGTCGTTGCATAGCCATAGTCGAGGATAACCTCATTGTTATATTTGTTTTGAGATTGGAACAAGCTTTCGTAATCGCCAAACAGTTCATAAATACCATATTTACCTTGCTGATTAATAAGCATATCAGTATATTTTTCGACCATTGGCCAATTGTTTTCATACAGATAAGCTCGTGCCTGAAAAGCAACAGCTGCAGCATTGGTTATACGTCCTTTGTTGGTGATTGCACCTTTTGAAGGCAATATGTCTCTGATTTCATCGAGCTCGTCGTGCACAAATTGCAAAACAACAGACTTTTGTGTGCGCGATATGGTCTTTGCCTGAGCCAGCGTAATATCTTCTGTGAAAAAAGGAACGTCACCGTAAAAATAAGCCAAGCGGAAGAATAGAAACGCTCTGATGAAGCGAATCTCAGCTTTTCTTGTTGCTTTAAGATTTTCGTTCATTTCGGGGACACGGTCTATGTTCTCTAAATATTTATGGCATGTTTTTATTCCTTCATAAGCCCATTTCCATTCGCTGGCAAATAGCCCAAGAGAAGGTGTTGCCATGCCATTACGGATTTTTCGTGGATCATTATCATCTCTGGCCTGAATTACATTGTCAGTCAAGGCTTCGTCTGTCCACATCTTTTCGGAGTTATACATTTGGTTGTATGCCATATTGACCAATAGTTCTGAGTTTTCAACTGATTGCCAGTATGTTTCATCTGTATGCTTGTCGTAAGGCATTTGGTCGAGGTTGTTACACCCTGTGAATATAAACGCTCCTATTGACAATAAGAACAGATATTTTATTGTATGTCTTTTTTTCATTTTTGTATCGTTTCTTTTGTTAGAATTCAATGTCTAATCCAAAGCCAAAATACTTGAGGGCCGGGTAGTTACGTGCGCTATTAGCATTGCCTTTCATATTTGAGTCAAGCTCGGTAGATTCGGGATCGATCCAAGAGTTTTTACTTAATGTAAACAGATTTTGAGCATTTACATATGCACGTACTTTTTGCAGCATCAGTTTATTTGTCAAGCTTTTAGGAATTGTATATCCTAGCTGTATATTTTTCAGTCTTAGATATTTTCCATCAAATCGATTGATTTCTGACCCCATGCCATAATTATTCGAATTGGAAACTGAGCCTATTCCTGCCAAACGAGGGTAAGTGGCATCGGTATTCGTTGGAGACCAGAAGTCTAGTTGATGTTTGTAGATCGTATACGAATAGTTGGAGTGGAATGGTTCTACCAGCTCACCACGTATCATCATATCACGTTTTCCAACACCTTGGATAAAGAAGTTAAAGTCAAATCCTTTCCACTCAAGGTTATAAGTGAAACCGAATGTGTAACGTGGAAATCCATTTCCTATAACAAAACGATCTTTCTCATCAATCACTCCGTCGTTGTTGCGGTCTACATATTTTACATCACCCGGGCGAAGATCTGAAGCTGAAATACCTACTGGCAAGACTGATGCCTGGATTTCTTCCATTGTTTTATAGAGCCCGTCAGTTTTATATCCATAATATGAATGGAATGGTAGCCCTACTTCATTAATAAAGAAATATTCGTCAACTTTTATAACTTCTCTTCCTCCTACAAGCTTTGTAATCTTATTTTGAGTATCTCCTATATTTCCTGAAAAATCATGGGAGAATTCTCCTGTTTTCAGGTGATAGTTTAATGTAACTTCCCAACCGTGATTTTTCATTTCTCCAATATTTTCCGAGTTAAGAGTTGTCCCGAATACTGTTGGAACCTGTGGTGGTAATAAGATATCTGATGTTGTTTTATTGAAATAATCGAATGTTCCGGATAAAGCCCCTCTTAGGAACGAGAAGTCTGCTCCGATGTTGAATGTTTTTGATTTTTCCCACTTCAGGTTCTTGTTTCCAAATTTATATCCGGCTCCACCAACAACGTCATTGTCGAATGCGTATGTGTTTGAATATAACTCGTAAGTGACGATGGTCTGATACGAAGGGATATTCTGGTTTCCTAATATACCGTATGATCCACGAATTTTAAGATCTCCCAGTTTGTTTTTATAGAAATCCATAAATGACTCATCGGATATTCTCCATCCCAAAGATAAAGAAGGGAAGAATCCCCAACGGTTCGCTTTCGCAAACTTTGAAGAACCATCTTCTCGGAAACTGAATTCAGCATAATATCTTTCCAAATAATTGTAAGAAGCACGTCCGAGTATTGAAGTAATACTTTCTTTGCTTCGATTTTGTAGTGAAGAACTTCCAGATTCAGGAGTTTCTGTCGGAACACCTAAAATAGGATCTGTATTAATGAATTTTACTTCATTGTTTTTGAATGTATATGACTCGTTAGTTGCTCCGAATAACAAGGATAGATTGTGAGAATTGTTGAATGTCTTTTGATAATCCGCCAAAAGCTGATAGTTCATCAATCGTTTATTCTCATTGTAATCTTCTGTATTCCTCTTAGCGTTCATTTTCATGTCGGGGATTGTATTGTTCTCGTTGTTATACAAATCCACCTCTTTTCTTCTAATGAAACGATGATAAGCGTATATATCAGCTCCCACAACTCCACGCAACTTCAATCCGTCGATGATTTTTACTTCAAGATTAATGTTTGCATTAATGTAGTCGGTATTTCCTTTCTCGTATCCCGATTCTTTTAATCCTGCCAACGGGTTCTGGTCTGTAAGCAAGCTGTTTACAAGATATTTTCCATTGTCGGCTTGCATTTTAGTCCAGTAGTATGAAGGTATACGCGATGAGTTGATAATTGCATTTCCATCAACCGATTTCTTTCCGTCGTCGCGGGTATATGATAAAATTGAAGAAAGCTTGAAGCGTCCTACTTCTGTCGAAAGATTTGAACGCAGATTGTAACGTTGTTTTCCATAGTTAGGCCCAACAAAGTTACTCTTCTGATCAAAGTACGCTCCAGAGAACAAGTAAGTCGTATTCTCGTTACCACCCGAAACGCTCATATTGTACGACTGTTGCATTGCCGATTGTATAATCTTGTCAAAGTTCCAGTACTCTTCGCTTCGGTGATCGTATAGGTCACGTACTTCTGCAGGTGAATACATTGCGCTTTGCCCTACATTTGTCAATGACAGGTTCTTCAATATCGCATTTTGGTATCCTTCTACGGGTCTGTACAGAATGGTAGGGTCTTGTGTACCAAGTTGCATTCCGAGACGAACGGTAGGACGTTGATTTTTCTTTCCGCTCTTGGTTGTAACCAGTATGACCCCATTCGCTGAGCGTGATCCATAGATGGCAGCTGTTCCCGCATCTTTCAGTACCGAAACATTATCAATATCGCCGGGGCTTAGTTTGTTCAAACTGGCATTATCGGTTACTAATCCATCAATAACGATCAAAGGAGAATTGTTATTCATTGTAGATAGTCCTCGAATGTTGATATTCAGATTATTGTCATTCGGGTCCATGCTGCGTTGTTGGATTGTCAAACTAGGTGAAGCTCCTTGTAAGGCTTGAGTAACATTGGCCACAGGGCGTTCTTCTATCGTTTTTGCCTTTACCTGATCAACGGCTCCCACTGCGCTTTTGCGGGTAGTAGTACCGTAACCGATCACAATAACTTCATCCAGAACCTTTTGGTCTTCCTTCAGTTTTATCTGAAAGTTGGAGTTGTTTCCTACTGTAATATCTTGTGTCAAAAATCCGACATAGGATATTTGTAATACATCATTTTTGTTACACGAAATAGAAAAATTACCGTCCAGGTCGGTCATTGTTCCATTTGTTGTCCCTTTTATTACTACACTAACACCAACAAGAGGCTCTCCTGTTTCATCTTTCACAGTTCCTTTTACTGTGTTTTTTGCAGAAGGTGATTGTTGATGCTCATTAATATTGCCAGTCTGGGCATTTAAGATGCATGGCGTCCCGATGAATAACAGGGACAAGACTAAACTGACAAAGTTTTTTTTGTACTTTCTCTTAATCATACCATAGTTAGATTTAAATAAAAGATTGTTTTTGATTAATTCGCTTTAGGTCTAAATTTGAAATAGACATTCTGAGCATTTTGATTAAATTAGATTCGGATTAGGTTGATCACTCTTTAGGTTATATTTTTCATTTTTACAGGTTTTAGAGGTTAGTGGTATTAGTCATCTTTTCCGAAAGCAAATATATCTTCTTCTTAAAACTTGCAACAATAGTACAAAAGTAATTCTGTGGGCATGTCTTAAATATATACTACATTGTCTCAAATCTATATCCGTGGCTTCTGTTAATACGGATTTGTTTCTCGTTTACTATATGTAAGATATTTATCTTTGTCATAATCTTATATCAGAATTAGGACAAAATACATCCATGAAAAAAATCGTATTAAACGCTTCATTTTTTCTGATCGGTCTTATATTGTGTCAGAATATAAATGCATATAATCTCCGCCAGATATCCAATCATGATGGATTGTCAAACAGTGCGATACTCTCTATTTGTCAGGATAAAGACGGCTTCTTGTGGTTTGGCTCTTGTGATGGGCTCAATATGTTTAACGGTCTTAGCATTCGGGTATACAAACCAACGGATGAAAAGAACAACTTGTCGGGTAATCTTATCGAAAATGTATTGGAAACAGAGGATGGTATCCTTTGGGTGTACACAAACTATGGGCTCAACAGGTTGGATAAACGCACTAAAAAGATTGATTCATTCAATCAGTTCAAAGGGCGCTATCTGATACAAAAAGATAAGAACAATCATATCTTTATTATAAAAGAGGATGATTGTATCTATTATTATAAAAAGGAGACCAAAACCTTTGAGAAGATAATATTAAGAGGATTGAAATACAATGATATTCTCAATTTTGTGATCACTTCCGATAACAAGCTTCAGGTATTTACAAAAGATCAGTCTAATCCCGCATACGTTATAAAAGAGAGTAGAGAAGGAGATATAAATCTGGAAAAAGAAAAGCTGTTTTCTCATAATGAAAATCTCTTGTATTGTTTCTACGAAAGAGGCATCTCGGATGTTGTGTACTTTATAGACAATGCCTACACCTTGTATGAATATCATTTCGCCGATAAGAAAAAATACTATGTCAGGAATCTTAAAGAGATTATACAGAAGAATGGTGAGATATCTTCGGTAATAAAACATCATAACGATTACTTTATCGGATTCAAGACCAATGGGCTGTTGAGATTGAAATATGTATCCGATAAGCTGGATAATTACCAGCCTGAAGATATAGGAATCAAATCGGGTATTTTCTGTTTGATAAACGACCGCTATCAGGACTTGGTTTGGATAGGTACCGATGGACAAGGGGTGTATATGTATTCGAATGATATGTACTCGATCAGGTCTGCGGTGTTCAATACATTTACGGCGAATATAGAAAAGCCGGTGAGAGCTTTGTTTTTGGATAAAGAAAAAACATTGTGGATAGGAACAAAAGGGGATGGGATTGTGAAAATAAAGAATTATGATTTCAATCAGGCTCCTTCTAAATTCTCACTCGAATATAGTAATACAGGAAATTCTGCCCTGACCGATAATTCTGTATATGCCTTTGCAAAGAGTAAGAAGAATATATTGTGGATTGGTTGCGAAGAAGGACTGAGTTACTATTCGTACAGCGACAGATCGATAAAGCGAGTACCGCTGATAGCGAACGGAGAACCCGTAAAATATATACACTCTATCTGTGAACTTAACGACTCTACGCTATGGCTGGCGACAGTGGGTACGGGGATTGTAAAAGTATCAGTCTCAGGAACTCAAAATGCTCCTGTATTCAAAAATGCAAGCCGTGTTACGATAAGAGACGGCAGGGACTCTCAGAATTATTTTTTTACAATCTATCAGGAAAACGATTCCATATTATGGTTCGGAAACCGAGGATATGGTGCATATAGCTTAAATACAAATCAACATAAACTGGATACGCTTGTGCCCGATAAGGGGATAAATCAAACGTTGAATGATATATTCTCTATTATTAAGGATTCGAACAATGCATTTTGGTTTGGTACTAGTTTTGGTCTGGTTAAGCACGTTTCAGGTAGAAGTGACAAGATATTTAATGAAAGAAACGGCTTTCCGAATAATACGATTCATGGTATATTGGCCGATGAGAGAAATAATCTTTGGCTGAGTACCAATAGAGGAATTATCAAATTTAATATAGAACAAGATAATTTTCAAACATATTCAAATCTCAATGGCTTGCAGATTATAGAGTATAGCGATGGAGCTTATTTCAAGGATGAGGAATCCGATATCTTATTCTTTGGTGGTATCAATGGTTTTGTGGCTATCTCGGAGACGGGTATGGCTCAGCCTGAGTATTTTCCTCGCATTCAGTTTGACAATCTGATGATTTTCGGTCAGGAGAAAAACATATTCGACTTTTTACAATCGAATGGAGAAAATGAGACGCTTGAACTTAATTACAATCAGAACTTCTTCTCTATATCTTTTACTGCACTCGACTACGTAAACGGGAATAATTACACCTATTATTACAAACTGGATGACCTGAGTAAGCAGTGGATTGATAATGGAACGTCCAATAATATTTCCTTTACAAGTTTATCGCCCGGAGAATATACATTGTTTATAAAATATATGAACCGCCTTACCGGAAAGGAAAGTCCTGTATATTCGATAACAATAAAGATAACACCTCCGTGGTATCTTTCGCCATTGGCGTATGTGTTGTATGCAACAATGGTGATATCTGTTATATATTTGCTTATACGGGCAGCTATTATAAAAGACAAGAAGAAAAAATATAAGGCGATGATGAAAATAAAGCAACGTCATCAGGAGGAAGTACACGAGTCTAAGCTGCGTTTCTTTACCAATATCGCCCATGAATTTTGTACTCCGCTGACGTTAATATATGGGCCTTGTAACCGTATCTTGTCGCATGCCGGTTCCGATAGTTTTGTGAGGAAATATACACAGCTTATACAACGGAATGCCGAGCGTCTGAATGACCTGATTCAAGAACTTATCGAGTTTAGGCGGATCGAAACCGGTAATAAATCTCCTCAGATAGAGCCGCTCTCTATAACAGATATAGCACATGATATAAGCGACTCGTTCAACGACTTGGCCGAGTCCAAAAACATACAATTCAGCAAGGATATTGAAGACTCTTTGGTTTGGAATTCAGACCGGGGATTTATATATACGATCTTGTCTAATCTAGTGTCGAATGCATTCAAATATACGGCTATCAATGGATTTATAGAGGTTGAAGTATATCAGGAGAACGATGAGCTGTTGATGATTATATCCAACACGGGGAAAGGGATTAAAGCAGAAAATATAACAAGGATCTTCGACCGATATAGTATCCTCGACGATTTTGAAAATCGAGAAGGGAAGAGAGAATTCTCCCGCAATGGTTTGGGATTGGCCATTTCTTATAGTATGGTGAAGTTGCTGGATGGTACAATTGAAGTAAACAGCATACTCGATGAGCGTACCGACTTTATTGTGAAACTACCGCAAAAGGAAGTCTCCGATGTATTGATTGATAAGAATCAGGCTTTACCCGAAATCACGATAAGAAAGGATTATGAGCCAATGATGGAGCTCCCCAAATATGCCTTTGATAAGTTGAAGCCAACCATTTTTATTATTGATGATGATGTGGAAATTTTATGGTTTATCAGTGAGATATTTGCCGATGAGTATAATGTTATTCCTATAGATAAGCCATTGCTCGTGGATGAGATGCTGACACAGATACATCCCAATATTATCATTTGTGATGTTATGATGCCCGGCAGGGATGGAATCTCTCTTACGAAGGAAATAAAATCGGATAAAAAGACAGCACACATTCCGATGATATTGGTTTCGGCAAAACATACAATTGAGGAACAAATAGAGGGATTATCGTCGGGCGCAGAGATGTACCTTGCTAAGCCTTTTAATGCAGACTATTTGCGCACATCTGTAAAGCATCTTATTTCGCGCAAAGAAACACTGAAGGACTATTTCAGTTCACCGTTGAGTGCATTCGACCTATCGGAAGGTAAGATGACTCACAAGGAGAATACAAAGTTTATTCAGGATATCTACAATATCATCGAAAAGAATATAATGAATAGCAAACTCTCGGCTCAGTTTATTGCCGCAGAACTGAATATGAGCCCACGTCACTTGTATCGTAGGTTGAGCGAAGTAGAAAGCGATAGTCCGGCAGATATGATAAGGGAGAGCCGTTTGTACATAGCCCGAAACTTACTGTTAAATACCAAAATGACAATTGATGAGATAATTTATAAATCGGGATTCTCCAACAGAGCGACCTTCTTCAGGCAGTTTGCTCAAAAGTATGGTTGTACACCTAAGGAATATAGAGATAGGGAAATGTATGATGTGTAGTGTGAAAATATAAAGTAAAGTCACAATAAAAAAGCTCTGATAATTTTATCAGAGCTTTTTTTGTATGATTTATAACTAACGAAGATTAGTTAGTAATGCCTAATTTAGCTTTTACTTTAGGTGAAGCATCTACAGCAGTTGTAGGGCTTGTATAAAGAGTTGCCGCAAAATTAAAGATATAAGTATAGCCATTTTCGTCGCCAACATCTTTGATCGCTTTTCTCAATTTTTCTTGCAATGGAGTGATCAATGCTTGTTGTTCTTTTTCGTATTCTTGTTGGCTTGTTTGCAAGAATGTTTGATATCTGTTTTGCAGATCTTCCAACTGTTTTTGTCTGTCAAGTACGATTGATTCGGTAAGTCCGGTTGTGTCTCCCTTGAAAGCCTCAACTTTATCGTTGTACTCTTTTTCTAAAGCTGTCAGATTTTTTCTTATCGTTTCGCTTTTTGTTGCAAGTTTAGATTCAACTTCTTTTAGTTCCGGCATTTTAGAGAACACCTCTTCTGCATTTATAAATGCCAATTTATCTTGTGCAAATATTGAAACCGGAGCAACAATCAGCAGCAATAAAAATAGTTTTTTTAACATAGTGTATAAGTCTATTTGATTAGTTATTCTTTATTTAGGTGACAAATATAAATAATTATTTTGAATATCCGAGCTTTGCTAAAACTTCATTACTTATATCTATTCGGGGGGAAGCAAAAATAACACTTTCGGCTGATGATCTGTCCATCACTAGCTGATATCCTTTGGCTTCCGATATCTCTTTTATTGCGTTGTAAATGTCGTCCTGTATGGGTTTTACAAGGGCTTCTCTTTTCTTGAAAAGTTCGCCTTCGGGTCCGAAATATTTACGATTCAATTCTTGTAAACTCTTTTCTTTTTCTACAATTTCGTTTTCTCTTTTAGTCTTTTGCTCTCCCGATAGAAAAACAAGGTCAGACTGGTACGACTTGTACATGTTTTTTACTTCCTGCTGCACCTTGTCAACTTCTCCCTGCCATTTTTTAGACATTACGTTTAGTTGTTCCTGAGCAGTTTCGTACGTGCTTATATTTTTTAATATATATTCCATATCTATCAATGCAAACTTCTGAGCATAGCTTCCGGCTGCAATTCCGATAAATAGAGCAAATAGTAATAATAATCTTTTCATAACTGTCAAATTTAATGTATTATATCTATTAGACGCACAGTTAATCTTTTAGTTTAGTAACTTGCTTATAAATAATGTTAAAAGGCTTTTTAGAACTCTTGTCCAATGATAAAGTGGAATTGGCTTCCGCTGTTATCACGAGATCCATTGATCGGGTCGAATCCGTATGCCCAGTCTATACCCATTAGTCCAATCATCGGTAGCATGATACGTGCTCCAAATCCTGCCGAACGTTTAAGATCGAATGGATTGAATTTATTCAGATCGCTCCAAGCGTTACCTGCTTCAACAAAACCCAGTAGATAGATCGTAGACGATGGTTCGAGGATAAGCGGATATCTCAACTCAAGAGCCAGACGAGAATATGCACTGGCCTGTGTGCCCAACGATCCGTTTTCATATCCACGAAGTCCGATTGTTTCTGTTGCGTATGTGCTCGAATATCCCGACATACCATCACCCCCCATATAGAATGTTTCGAATGGAGATTTCTTATTCTTGTTGAAATAACCCACAAATCCATACTCGGCACGAGTCATCAATACAGGAGTTTTCACCACATCAGATAATGATGTATATGTTCTTGCTTTAAATTTCCATTTGTGATATTCTATCCATGTGAATTTTTCGCTTGGCTCATAATAACCATCGATTTTCTTCATCGACGCATAGTCTTTGCCATCCCACAACGAGAATGGAGGTGTTACCTGTAAGCTAAGAGATAGATCTGTTCCGCGACGTGTGTATATAGGATTGTCGGTAGATCTTCTGCTCAATGTAAGATTCAAGCTTAGGTTGTTTGCAATACCATCTTTAACGATGAAGTATGCCCAATCTTTCATGCTATATCTTTGATAAGACAACTCTGTTTGGAATGTAAAATAGTCATCAGGCCATGTCAAACGTTTTCCGTAGCCTACCGATAGTCCGATCATTGTTATCGATTTGTTCGGGTCGGCTGCAAAGCTGTAATCTCCATAACCACTACCATAGCTACTACCATAGCCACCATAATAGCTGCTTAGAGCAGAATAACCATAACTGTTGTTTATGTAGCGGCTGTTTATATCTGTTTGACGAGAATAGTAAGCACCTACAGATAAGGAGTTAGGACGTTTTCCTCCAAACCAAGGATCGAAGAATGAAACGGAATATGATTGATAATACTTAGCATTTGTTTGAGCACTAAGAGTCAATGTTTGTCCTTCACCTTGAGGAATAATTCCTTTGTATGTACCCGGGTTGAATAAGTTTTTCAAAGAAAAGTTTGTAAACTTCAAACTTAATTTACCTATAATACCTGTTTGTCCCCATCCCGCAGAAAACTCTACCTGGTCGTTTGCTTTAGATACCAAAGGTAAGCCTACATCAACTGTTCCTGAATCTTGATCCGGTTCTATTTTCGGATTATTTAATTGCTCAGGGTCAAAGTGTCCCATTTGAGCTATTTCACGTATCGAACGGATAATGTCATCACGACTGTATAGAGCTCCCGGTTTTATTCTTAATTCGCGGCGTACGATATCTTCATATACTCTATCGTTACCCGATATTGTTACTTTACGGATTTTAGCTACAGGGCCTTCTGTAATACGTATCTCCAGGTCAATAGAGTCATTCTCTATGTTCACCTCTACAGGGTCGGCATTAGAGAATAAGTAACCATGATTTTGATAGAATACATTCATCACAGCTCCTTCGTCTACCGAAAGACGTTCGGTTAGTTTCTTCTGATTGTAAACATCACCCGGTTTCATATTCAACTGTGTTTGCAATTGCCATGTTTGATACACGGTATTACCTACCCATTTGATGTCTTTAATGAAGTATTGTTTACCTTCATCAACTTTTATGTCGATGTTTACCTTGTCAGGTTTACCTTCTGCATCAGCCGTATATACTGTATCCCAAAGGATTGTAGCATCACGGTAACCCAACTCGTTATATTTGGCTATCAAGTTGTTCTTGTCTTCTTCAAAGCTTTCAGGTACATACTTTGTAGAACGGAGGAAGTTGGCAAGCCAAGACTTAAAATTGCTTTTATGTCTGGTCTTTTTCATCGCTTTTTCGAGCGTTCTGGTGGCTACCTCTTCATTCCCTTCTATGGTGATTCTGTTCACTTTGGTCTTGTTTTTCTTAACTACATCTATGTTAAGAATAACATGATTTTCTTTCGACAAGTCAGGCGTTTCAGTCAGAGATATTTCTGCTTTGTTGAATCCTTTTTCGTCAAAGTATTTTTTTATGATTGTTTTGGCTCTGTCCATTTGGTATGGCGTGATTTGCAGATTTTTCACCATACCTACCTTAGCGGCGATATCCTGACGTTCCGACTTTTTCATTCCTGTATACACGATATCAGAAATACGAGGCCTTTCTTTCAGGTTGATTTCGAGCCATATTTTATTACCTTCTATTTTTGTAGCGGCAATTTTCACATCCGAGAATAATCCTTGTCTCCAAAAGCGGCGAACTGCATTTGTTACTTCAGGGCCGGGTACCTCTATTATATCTCCGACTTGTAGCTGTGCAAAACCAAACAATGTGTAATCTTCATACATCGGATTCACTAAACCGGTGAGTTTAAGGTCGGCAATTTCATACTTCTTACTGGAGTTGTATGTAATTAGCGGTAAATCCTGAACATTTGCTTCAAGAGCCTTATTCACATTTTTGATTTCGGTGCTGTCTACCCCTTGTGCTTGTATTCCTGTGGATACAAGGCATAGAATAACAGTCAGAAAGAATAAACCTTTATTTAACATATTTGGTCTAAGAATTATTATCGAATAATATTTTTATTAGTATTAATGTTACTCTTGTTTTGTGAACTTATGGTTTTGTTGATACCTGTTCACTGGTTTTACCAAAACGGCGTTCCCGATTTTGGAAGTCTACAACGGCCTTAAATAACGATTCTTCGTTAAAGTCGGGCCAAAGCTCATCTGTGAAATAAAGTTCGGAATAGGCTATTTGCCAAAGAAGGAAATTGCTGATGCGTAGCTCGCCTCCGGTTCTTACTAATATATCAGGATCGGGAATTCCTTTCGTAGACAAATACTGTGGAATTAGAGATTCTTCGATGTCTTCCAATTTTATTTTTCCGGCTTTCACGTCACTCGCTATTGTCTTCATGGCCTTTGTCAATTCCCACTTCGAAGAATAACTCAGAGCCAGCACAACTGTGGTGCCTGTACATACCGATGTTTCATTCAAGCAGAAATCCAGCGCTTTCTGTGTGTCCGCGGGCAAACGGTCTATATCACCTATCACCTTTACCCGTATATTGTTTTTTATCAGATCAGGGGTTTCGTTGGCTACAGCCTGTATCATCAATGCCATCAGTGCCTTAACCTCTTCTTCGGGTCTCTTCCAGTTTTCGGTAGAGAATGTGTAAAGGGTTATATAGGCTATCTCGGCTTTGGCCGCTGCCTCAATTGTTCTGCGTACAGCAACAATGCCTTCTTTGTGCCCAAAAGAGCGATCCAGATTTTGACTTTTCGCCCAACGCCCGTTGCCATCCATGATTATGGCTACATGTTTGGGTATTTTAGTTTTATCTATTTGGTCAAAATATGACATTTATATTTTATTTTAAATTAATCAGAATTTAAGCAAGGACATACTCTACGTCCGAAATCCCATGTTATAGTAAACATTGTAAGGGAATACCAATCGTTGTTTTTGAATATGCTACCTTTTATCCCATAAGGGCTATCGAGGTCAAATTTACTGTTTTTCTCGGTCACGTCAAATGAGTCGCTGAATAATTTCCTGAAAGAGAATTCAAATCCTATATTCAAGCGATCTTTCATTTTGTATTTCAGCCCGATGCCTATAGGTATATTTGCATCTAAGAATTTCTTCTCTCCCGAAGCAAAAGTTATTCCTACACCTGTAAACACGTATGGTGTTATCCGTTTGGTGCCAAGGTAACTGAACTTATCACTATAATTAAATAAATTGAACTCAATCTGGCTTCCTAATTCGTAAAACATCCTGCTGAAGGATGCTTGCTGATCATGCGGAAATTTATTTCCCATGTTTTTGGTGTCGCCCGATACTTTGCCTATTACAAAGTTGTTTTTTACAGACCATCTTAAGTCTTTATTATATCTGAAAATAACGCCGGCCGATAATCCCGGGTTCTGATATAATTTTGTCTTATTGGCATCTCCCATATAGAAAGATGTGCCTGCCATTCCGCCAATCTCATATTTGTAGTCGTCTTGTGCGTTGAGTGTGATAGACGAGAAGAGAGAGGCTGAAATAAGTATAAAAATTAAAAGTATCTCTTTTCTCATTATAAATTTATTATTCAATATCTATCTTTATCTAACGCAAAAGTAAGACAATAAGTATATCGACTGCCAGTTTTAATCTGGGAGAACTTACGGATTAAGACGATTTAAGCGACCTCTCCAAATCTCTTTGACTGGTGTAGATCCTGTTTTTGGTATTCCGCCGAATATCCAAATATAGTTCTCACTATCTACTATTACCGATTGCCCCGAGGCTTTAGGTATACTTGTACTTAAACTTTCTTTGGATGGAGCTAAAATCCATTTAACGCCCATGCTGTCACTTTTATATAGTATATTTCCGGTTAGCGCAAACAAGTAGGTGTCGTATGAGAAACAACTGATACCGTCATTCGCACCGAATAGTAAGTTAACTTGATTTGAACCTAGTTCCAGAAGATTGTCATCTCCCGCACGTAAAGACCATGTAAGGTTCGATTGCTGATTGTTGAACCCTCTACCTCCTGTGATTGTCAGCACATTGCTGCTCAGATTTGCCCTGTTGATAAAAGTAACCGGAGAGAAATCTGAAACCGGAAAGCTTTGGCTTATTTCGTTCGAGAATGGATTGCTGCTTAAGTTCTTCACAAGAACCAACGTTTGCATGTCTGCCGTTTTAGCGAAGTAGTATTTACCGCCTTGCTCCGTAGCTACTAAGAGTGAATCTTTTGCTGCAGTGGCTCCCGGTAATACGCCATAAATAGCTTTTACTTCGTTATTCTTGGCTGTCCAATTGATACCGTCGTTAGAACTGTATGATTGATTGTTCTTGTCTACAACATAGAACGTATTGTTGAATAGTGTTATACTTTCTATTACAATATTTGCAGCCGAAGGCCCTGTTGTTATTGGATTTTTAGACCATGCAAGAGCTCCTTTTGATGCTTTATATACAGCTAGATTACCGTCTGCAATAGTAAATGTATAGAAATCGTTATCTTTCAATACTGTTTTTTGTTGTATTCCAACTGCATCTGGTAGTGTGGCTACCTTGTGCCATATAATTGTATCGGGGTCTATCTTGTGTATTCGTATATCGATTGTATATTCTCTGCTGTCGAGACCATTTGCCGCATATACCTTGATTTTAGGATTTAATGCATAGTTTATAGAATCTGTACCGTTCCATTCTGCAATAGAATCGGGATATACAAGCTGAAGCTTACCGATACCGTAAGACGAATATGTGAGCGTTGTGGCAAATTTCTTTATTTTTGTTTTGTATGGCAATGAGTCTATGTTGTAAATGAGATTTCGACTCTGATCGATTGAAAATTTGGTGCTTGCCATTATAGGATAGTTGACAGAGTCGATAGAAGATACCGCTATGGCTGACAACTTGAACGAATAAATCTGAGCATCGGCAGAACCGCCTTCAGTTGTAGTAGTCGTATTATTATCATTACAAGAACTTAATGCAATGAGTGAAAAAGTTACGAAAAGTAGTAGGTAAGAAAATTTCTTCAACTTCATTATTTTAATCAGTTTTATTCAATATCAATGTGCAAAAATAGAAAGAATTTCGGCTTATGCGTCAACAAATCTAATATTTATATAATTTTATGGTTAGGCTAAACGTATATGAATGTGTTTAGAAGCCCCCCAATTTATCTCATTTAAGATATGCCCCGCAATGATGGGAGCTCGTACTCCATTGTTGAACGTAATGCCCGAAATTTCAATGAAGGCTTCATCCCACAATCTTTTATCTATAATACTTTGAAGCAGTTCTTGTCCTCCCTCAACGAGTACCGAAATGATTTTCCGCTTTTTGAGTGTCGTGAATATATTCTCCAACAGGTTTTCGTCGAATGGAATTTGGATGAAAGTAACTTTCTCCAGCTTCGGAAAAGACTCTTTTTCGGTGAATACAATCGTTTCTACTTTTCCATCAAAAATCGTATAATTGAGCGGTATGCGTCCTTGCCTGTCGAGTATGACACGTACGGGGTTTTTTCCATACCAATGTCGTGTTGTGAGCGACGGATTGTCTTTTATTGCCGTATTTGTACCTATCATAATTGCAGGAACAACTGCTCTTTTCTTATGTACAAGCATTTTCGAAAACTCATTCGATATCGGCGTTGGCTGAGGAATGTCTTTCTCGTCTCTGGCTTTGTCTATAAAACCATCCTGAGTCTGTGCCCACTTGAGGTATATATATGGTCTGCCTTTTGTTTGTATGGTAAAGAACTCTTTGTTTAGCTCCCATGCTTCCCGCTCTAATATTCCTACATCAACCTTTATGCCGGCATCTTGCAGCATTTTTATTCCTCGTCCCGAAACAGCAGGGTAGGGGTCGAGGCATGCGATTACTACATGCGGAATCTGGTTGTCGATAATCAGTTGTGCACATGGAGGTGTTTTTCCTTGGTGTGCACATGGTTCGAGTGATACATAGATGGTAGACTCTTTGAGTAATGATTTGTCTTTCACGCTGGCGATGGCGTTCACTTCGGCATGGGCTTTGCCATACTCACGGTGGAAGCCTTCTCCTATTATCTTATCGTTGTGAACTACCACAGCACCCACCATCGGATTGGGACTTACAAATCCTTTTCCATTGAGCGCCAGTTGCAGGCAACGATACATATATTTTTCGTCAACAGTCATTCTTTTGAGTTTCTACAACAGAGAAACGCAATTATTACGAGGTTATTTTACTGTAAAGATTTTTTTATAAAATATTATTTGGCTGCGATTACTTCTATCTCCACCAATGCTCCTTTTGGCAGGTCTTTGACAGCAAAAGCCGAACGTGCGGGGAATGTTCCCGAAAACTGTGTAGCATACACCTCGTTCATTGCCCCAAAGTGAGCTATGTCGTTTAGCAATACGGTAGTTTTTACGATATTATCGGTTGTAAGACCTGCTTCGGCAAGGATTGCTTTAATGTTTTTGAAACATTGTTCGGTTTGTTCCTTAGCGCCGCCTTCGGGAAAATCACCCGTTGCCGGATCGATAGGAAGTTGTCCCGAAAGAAATACCATCCCATTTAATTCTACAGCCTGACTGTATGGCCCTATTGCCGCAGGTGCATTATTCGTTGAAATTATTTTTTTCATTGTACGCTGAGTTTGAATGATGAATATTATTTTATGCCCTTCTGGCGTATCACTTCATAGATCAGTACTCCGGCGGCAACAGATACATTGAGTGAACCTATTGTGCCGAATTGAGGTATTTTTACAAGATTGTCTGCTATTCGCAAGTTGTCGTTCGATACTCCGGTGTCTTCCGCACCCATTACAAAAGCTATAGGACCCGAGTAATCAACAGCTGTATAGTCGTCAGCACCACGTTCGGTGGCTGCAACTACTTTTATTCCGCTGTTTTTCAGGAACTGAATTGCATTGGTAAGGCTTTGCTCCTTGCATACAGGGATTTTGAGCAATGCTCCTGCTGATGTCTTTATGGCATCGGCATTTACGGTTACACTACCCTTTGCCGGTATAACGATTGCATCTACACCCGCTACTTCACACGTACGTGCAATGGCTCCGAAGTTGCGCACATCGGTGATTCCATCCAGCACTAGAATGAAGGGGTCTTTCCCCTGCTCATACAAGAAAGGAATAATATCTTCGATATGCTCGTATGTGATAGCCGAAAGGAAGGCAATTACCCCCTGGTGGTTTTTGCGTGTAAAACGGTCGAGGCGTTCGTTGGGTACACGTTGCACCGCAATGTCTCGTGATTTTAGCAAAGCAAACAATTCTTTCGAAAGGTCTCCTTGAAGTTCACGTTTTACAATTACTTTATCTATTTCTTTTCCGGCTTCTATGGCTTCTATTATAGCACGTATGCCGAAAATCATTTCTTTCTCTTTCATTCTGTTATATTTAGGGTCGCAGACCTATTTGTTATTTTTGTATGTGTGGCAACTACTATTCGTTGATAATGATAATGTTATACTAAATTTTTCGGGTTGCCTACCTCTCGTCTTTGCAATGCTAATTTACTTTTTTTGTATCCATATCCAAAATATATAATCAATCCGATTGCAAGCCATATAAGGAACATTACCCAGTTTGACCATCCCAACTCTGTCATCAGATATAAATTGGTAAGGATTCCCAATACGGGTAGCAACGAAAACTTATACCTGAATGCCGCAACAGACAATCCCAGCCATATAGCCCAAAAGACTATCAGTAAGGGTTTGCTGACAATAACTTCTGTATAATCGGTTTTACCAATAAACAAAGATACTCCAACTATGAATAATATAAAAATGATATATTGCCCATTTATGTAGGGAACCTTAAATTTAGCCTTTTTACTTTCCCCTTTATGATCGAGAAACAGCACTCCCGAACACACAAGGATAAATGCAAAGAATGTACCTACGCTGGTAAGATCGACTACAAATTGCATGTCGAGAAACAATGAAGGTATACAGACTACAATTCCTGTAATAATAGTGGAGAAGGACGGAGTCTTATATTTGGGATGAATTTTCGAAAATTTAGGCCATAGCAATCCGTCGCGGCTCATTGTCATCCATATACGAGGCTGTCCGATCTGGAAGACGAGTATTGCGCTTGTGATAGCAATTATCGCCGTGAAAGATATTACCCCTGCCACAAAATCCATATTTACCAATTGGAATACGTATGCTAAAGGGTCGTCTACACCCAAGTTTTTATAGTTTACCATTCCCGTGAGTACAAGTGCTATTGCAACATACAATATGGTACATATACCCAAGCAGTAGAGCATTGCACGAGGCATGTCCCGTTGTGGATTTTTGCTTTCTTCGGCTGTGGTAGATATCGAATCGAAGCCGATGAAGGCAAAGAAGACAGCAGCCACACCCCCGAGAATGCCTTGTATGCCATTTGGTGCAAAAGGAGACCAGTTTTCGGGTTTTACAAAAAATGCTCCGATAAGGATTACGGCCAGTATTATTCCTATTTTGAGATATACCAATAAATTGTTGAGCGTTTTAGATTCCTTTATTCCCAAAAAGACAAGAAAAGTAAGTGCGGTAACTACAAGTCCCGCAGGCAGGTTGATCAATATTTTTGAGCCGAAAAGTTCGGGGGCATTCTGATATATTTGGGCAGCCTTTAGTATGTGTGCAGGCAGGTCTGTACCTCCATGCAGTACTGCATTATGGGCTTTGTATGCCGTGGCGTATCCTATGGCAAGCCAGTCGGGCCACTGTATGCCAAACCCTTGCAGCAGGGTGGTGAAATATTCCGACCACGAAATTGCTATCACCATATTCGATACGGCATATTCGAGTATCAGTGCCCAGCCTATTGTCCATGCAAATATTTCGCCTAACGACACATAGGTGTATGTGTACGCACTTCCGCTCACTGATATCATAGATGCAAACTGAGCATAACACAGTGCTGTGAAGATACAGGCTATGGCAACAAAAACAAAAAGGAGTGACACTGCCGGTCCTCCATGAAAAGCTGCACGTCCTATCGTGCTGAAAATACCTGCGCCCACAATGGCAGCAATACCGAAAAGCGTCAGGTCTCTCACGCCGAGTACTCTTTTCATTCCCGAGCCGATAGAATCGCCCTCGCCGGAGATACTATCGATGCTCTTTTTTCTTATAAAAGAATTTAAATTCATCTATGTAAATATTCTTTTTCTATATTATAAAGAATTTGCAGATATAACAGGAAGCTTAATATATATCACTAATTATAATTTTGATCTTTATAAATTGATTGTATAAATGTCATATACTGTGGCTCTTGCTCCGAAGCCTTCTTTTTGTTCTATGAGCCCCTCGTTGAGATACAATCCGTTGTCTTCGGTGGAAACCCCATAGTCGAAATATTTCTTGTCAGGGTACGCTTCACTTATTATATGGTCTACCAGCAAATCTGTAGCTCCCTTTTTCTTTCCCTCGTCTGATGCTGCAATGTATTGGATATGTGCAACTGTTTTGGTTTCGAAAATAAGGCAGCCTGCAACTATATCCTTATCCGCATTTTTTACGGTAAAGAGATGTATGTTTTTCGGGAATTTCTTTTTCAATAAAAGAATTTCTTCCAAAGAATGCACCGGCTGTTTGTTGTATCGTGTTTGCAGATTGTGTTCCAAGATTTTCCAAAAACCTTCCCAGTTATCAGATTTCTTTACTTTCAGATCACTCTTTTCTGCTTTTTTTATTCCTCGTTTTCGGAGTTCAGAATATTTTATTTTTTCGGAGATAAGTATCGACGATGATATATTTCGTTCTGTAAGCTCCGCTTTGTTGCGAAAGAGGGCATACAGGTCTTCTTCTGCGGGTTGCTGATGATAGATATGAGGAATAGTTTTGTAAACAATCTTCTTTATCCCTTGCCTGCAAAATGTGACGGTCAGGTATTCAAATGCAGATAATATGTTTTTTGCTTTTGTATCCTTACTCATTATCATACCGCCGTATGTCAATCCCTTGTGAGAATAAAACACTTTGTTTTCGAGATGTCCCGGCAGAAGAGCAATCAATTTCCCTTTTTCGAAGAAGAGTAGAGAATAGTCTTTAAAGCGGTTGCCGTGATATTCTATAAAATCCCGATATAAAAGAAATGTGCCATTTTTCGAATTGCGAACAAAATTATCCCATTCGAGCTTGAAGTCGGGCGTGTATATTTTAATTTCCATCCTGACGGTATTTGATGAAATCTGAATAAGAATGAATGTAATTCATAGGATCATACTCGTCGGATGCTAATGCCATACATCTTGCATTCGGCGAATACTCTGTCTCTACCGCCCATATACCCGGAGGAATATGAAGCCCGTAAGAAGAGCTATCAAGGGTGACTGTTTTTTTATTTATCCCGTCATTCAACTCTACTTCGAAATTGCCATTTATTGCAATCAGTATTTCGTGACAAAGCTTATGGGCATGCATCCCTCTTCTTTCTCCTGCGGGGATATCATAGATATAGAAAACCCGCTTTACGGTAAAGGGGATATAGTTTGCTATATTTTTATTCTCCTCCAGAGGGATAAGCGCACAATCTGACACTGTATATTTTTTTGACGAAGAAGCCTTTTTAGTCGAAGTTTTAGATTCCTTATCGGATGATATAATCAAACCTATTGCATTTTCCGATATGTATTTTATCTCGCCTTTGTCTTGAGTATATAATGCTTGGTGAGGTTTATCGAGTGTGTATCTTTTATTGTGAACGGATATTTCTACAACGCCTTGCAAAGCAATCAATATCTGTTCGTTCTTTTCTAAGTCTTGCTTTTGCGTAATCAGCGAAACACAAGAGATATCGAACGGTATATGCTGCTCTATTTCGGCAAAGGTAAGTTTGCCCCGATGGTCTGTGATGGTTGGTAATTCGATAAAACTGTCTCTCTCCATATCCATTATCTTAGCCAAGGTTCAGGATTCATCTTGTTTGTACCTTGCCAGAGTTGGAAGTGCATTTGAGAGTAGCCCGTGTCGGGATCGGTATATACTTTACCCAACGACTGACCTGTTTTTACGGTATCACCTTGTTTCACATATATGCTCTGTATATTGCCATAGAAGGTATAATAGTTTCCATGACGGACAATGATACAGGTGTTATATCCCGGAATTGCGGCTACATAGGTTACTTCACCATTAAATACGGATTTGGCATCGGCTCCCGCCTGAGATCGGATGTCTATACCTCCGCTCGAGGTGGTTACATTCCATTTGCTGTGCTGGTGTGTACCAAAACGTGTGGTAATGGTTGCGTTTCCAGATATAGGGTAAGGAAGTCTACCTTTGTTTGCCGCAAAGTTGTTTGACAATGTTATATTTTCGGGAGTAGAAGTGGCAACAGGAGTACGTGTCGTTGTTCTGCTTTCGCTCGATCTAGTCCGAGTCTTACTCTTATTATTCGTTGTCGCATTATTATTTTTCGCTGCTTCTGCACGCGCTTTTTCTTCAGCTATTCGTTTTGCTTCACGTTCCTGACGGGCTACCTCTTCGGCGATGAGCTTCGCTATCTGTCTGTCGAGGGCTTCGGCTTGATTTCTCTTCTGAGTCAGTATTTTTTGGAGGTCTTTCTGTTTGCTTTGTGCTTCGCTAACCTCTTGCTGATAATTTGTTTCTTCTTTCTTTAGCTTGTCTTGTTCCGAAGAGCGAAGGTTGATTAGCGTCACCTTTTCGGTCTTTACTTTCTTCAACGCTTCTTTTCTTTCTTTGAGCGTTTCGCTCTTTTCTTTTATCTCGTCAGCCTGCTGGCTTCTCCACTCCGAGTATTCTCTCAGATAACGCATTCTTCGGTACGACTCGGTGAGTGATTTGCCCGATAGGATAAACAATAATTTGTTTTCTCCTTGCCTGTTGCGCTGCATGGCATCGATTGCTTTGGCGTAATTGGCTTGCTTTGCTTTCAGCTCGGCTTCGAGGATTATAATTTCCTTCCCTATCTGTATTTCTTCGGCAGAGATACCGCTCACCTCCTGTTCGAGAAGTCCTAATACTTTTTGGCGCGAAAATATTTGGTTAGAGATCAGTTTTATTCTGTCTAGCAGGTTTGTTGTCGTTTTCTTTGTTTCACGCAATAGCTTGTCTGTATTTGAAATCTCACGCAGGGCATCTTTCCTTTGCTGCTCCAGTTCTTTTATCTTGGCTGTTTGAGCAAAAGAAGAAATACTAATGACGAGTGTGAGTAAGAGAAGTGTTTTTCTCATTTCAATTTTATGTAAGCTCCTATAATATCCGAAAATCCAACTTTTTTGTATTTAGAAGGAATCGATGTATCTACACTAAAGTCTTTATCTATATCCAGATTGTCGTATGAAATATTGATGTTGGCTTGTTTTTTTGCAAAGCTAACCTTTGCTTCCATATTTGTCGGATATACATGGTTGTTGTCTTTGATAAAGTTGCTGTAATCCCATTGGATGGAAACATTCTTTTTCTCCTGACTGATAAGGGTAGATATAATTCTGTCGGACGCATCAACCTCGAAGTTATACAACAAATCGCTTTTACCTTTTGTTTGCATCAGGTACGTATCGTTTGTTGAGGTAACTTTAAATTTTCCGAAGTCTTTATTTACGACCTCTTTATATCCGGGAATAAATAACCTGTTGGTAAACAGTGCCTGAAGGTTGTAGTAATTGAAGTCGAAGCCTGCAACTACTTTCGAGTCTTTGTATCGTTCCGCCATGTATTGTTTTTTTAGGCGGTCTATGATAACTATACTGTCGGGCGTGAAGTTGATGCGCATAGCCTCTCCTCCTATAAACGGTATTCGTACCGAAGCCTGAAGTATACTATCTTTTATTATTTTAAATACCGCAGGAACTTTTTGTGACGATTTGCCCGATTTGAACTCGATGCTGCCCTTTGTGGTCAGCGTTTTATAATCGAGTTCCGATTTCAAGGCGTCGGCAATCACTTCATTATTGTTCTTCTCGGCCAATGTGCCCCCTGTAGTCAGTGTCTTTTTCGATCCGCAACTGCTGATTGCAAAAGGTATTGCCAGAGTGACAAGTACTATAAGTATATATCTGTTGGATAGTTTCATTTTTCGACAAAGTAAGTTTTTGTTTCAATTTTTTTGTCCAGCGTTTTCGATTTGCTGTCACCTTTCTCTTTTGCCTTTATCCAGTATTCCAGTGCTTTTTCGGTCTCTCCGGTTTTGTATAATACATCGCCGTAATGCTCGAGTACTTCACTGCTGATTTCTGTCTTTTTTTCTTCGCTATACTTTATGGCGTTTTCGATATATATTTTTGCCATCGTGTAAGCTCCTTGCTCAAACAATACCCATCCGTAGGTATCCAAGTAGGTAGGGTTTGTTGGTTCTGCTTTTACCGTAACACTACTCATTCTCTCTGCCTTGTCCAAATTCTTTCTGGCTACGGAAAGGAAATAGCTATAATTGTTGAGCACACCCATGTTGTTAGGGTTATACTCTATCGCTTTGTCGTAGGTAAGGAATGCGCTGTCGAGCTTGTTTAGGTGGTAATACAAGTCACCTATTTGCCCGTAGAAGTCGGATAGAAGAGATACGTTTTCTTCGTCTACATATACCACTCCTTTTTGCAGTGTTTCCAGCGCAGTATTATAATCATCTTTCATATACTCCGAAATACCCAAGTAGAAGTAAAACTGAGGTTGTTCGGGGTTGTATGATATGGCTTGCTTACAAACTCTGATTGTCATGTCCAGACTGTCTGGAAATGCTGTGCTCAGCAGTTGTTCCCATCCTACCGGGTTGGTTGGGTTGGCTTCTGCAAATACCTGATATTGGAATCGAGCTTCTTCTTTTTTGTTTTGCATCATCAGCAGATTGCCATACATGAGGTTCAGCTTCGGCTCTTGTGGATGTTGTACCATCAAGGAGTCGAACAGCTGATTGGCTACCTTTGTGTCCTGTCTGTTTTGCTGCAAAGTGCCTACATACTGAGCCAGAATAGCCAACTTGGTGTCGATCTCCATCTTGCGGCTCATAAGGGCTGTGTGAAGTTCTTCTTCGGCTGCCTCTTTGTTGTTTGTTCTTTCGTAATATTCAGCAAGTGACGATATCAGATAAGGATCTTCGGGGTCGATGGATTTTGCTTTACTGTAGACCATGTACGCCTCATTATTTTTCCCTGCTTGTAAGTATAAGTTGGCAAGCAATATCTGATATTTTATTTCGTACGGATATTTGTCTATATACTTTTGTATTTCTGCAAAAGCCTTGCTCTCTTGTTTTATGGCTGTATAAAGTTGGTACTTATGCAGGCTGATCTTCTCGTTCAGTCCTACTATTTGCTCCAGCTTGTCGAGGGTAGATATCGCCTTGTGTATGTTTCCATCCTGGCGATAGGCTTCCGACAGATATACATATAAGTCCGAGTTGTCGGGGTTGGATACAAGAAGCTTTTCGAACTGTTCTATAGCGTCGCTATATTGCTTAAACTCTAAGCAAAGGCTTGCATAGGCCATGTTGTAATAGAAGTTGCTTCCGTCGTAACTTGTAGCCTTACGATAAAAATCCAATGCCTTATTTTTATTATCCAGCGAATTGTAATAGTTACCCAATTCGTAATACACATTGGCATTGGTAGAGTCGATAGCCAAGCAGTATCCCAAAAGATCGAAAGCCGAATCAAATTTACTTGTCGCTTTGGCATTCATAGCCTCGTGAAAGTAATAGTCAAACTTGCGCTTATCATCTTCCGACAGTTTAGCCATCGGCAGGTCTTGAGCTTGAGATACGACACTGTTTTTGACAGTCTTCTTCTGTGCCGATAGATCGCAGAATGCTGAGACAACAAATAAGAAGAGAAGGACGCTGTATATAGTTCTTTTCATATAAGAATATAGTTCTTTTTTATTTTTTTCCTGTGTGCCCAAATCCTCCGTCGCCACGCTCAGTCTCACTGATCGAGTCCACTTCTTCCCATACTACTTGCGCATGCTGGGCTATAACCATCTGGCAAATTCGTTCACCATTGTTTATAACAAAGTTGTCGTTGGATAAGTTGACTAAGATAACGCGGATTTCGCCCCGATAGTCGGCATCTATTGTCCCCGGAGAGTTCAGTACGGTCAATCCGTGTTTAGCTGCCAATCCGCTGCGAGGGCGTATTTGCGCTTCGTAGCCCTGTGGTAGCTCCAGATAGAGACCTGTAGGAACCATTGTTCTTTCGAGGGGTTTTAGTGTAATCGGATTTTCTATATTAGCCCTGAGGTCTACTCCTGCTGAATAAGGGGTGGCATACTCGGGAAGGGGATGTTGCGATTTATTTATGATTTTTACTTTCATTGCAATGATTTGTAATACCTTATTATATAGTGTGCGAAATTAGTTAAATCTTTGCAATCTACTTCGCTAATTGATAAAAATTAAGAATTAAAGAAGTTGTTTAAAGTTTTTAGATAAAGCTTTTGATCGATAAAGCTTTTTTGAGTTTTGGATATTTGTTTACAATCGGTATCTTTGCAGCCTAACAAAATATATAAAAAATGGCAACAGCATACCATAATTTATCATCGTACGATCCGGCTACAGTGCCCAATGGAGCAGAAATGACAGTCGGTATCGTGGTATCGGAATGGAACGAGAATATAACAAAGCCTTTGCTTGACGGAGCGTATAGCACATTGAAGAAGCATGGGGTGAAAGAAGAAAATATTCTGATCGACTTTGTTCCGGGAAGTTTTGAGCTTGTTTTTGGCGCAAAACATCTGGCAGAAAATAAGCCGGTGGATGCCGTTATCGTTATCGGATGCGTAGTAAGAGGAGATACTCCACATTTTGACTATGTATGCAGTGGCGTAACTCAAGGTATCGCAGATATGAATATTCGCTATGATATTCCATTCATATTCGGACTTTTAACTACCGACGACATGCAGCAGGCTATAGACCGTGCCGGAGGCAAGCATGGTAACAAAGGGGATGAATGCGCAATAACTGCGATAAAAATGATAGATTTTTACCGCAGAAATTTGGAGGAATAAATAAAAGTATTACCTTTGTATCCGCAAAGCAAAAAGGGCAGTTACCAAAGCGGCCAACTGGGGCTGACTGTAACTCAGCTGACTTACGTCTTCGGAGGTTCGAATCCTTCACTGCCCACTTTTTGAGATGCAAATTATACATTGCGGAAGTAGCTCAGTTGATAGAGCATTAGCCTTCCAAGCTGAGGGTCGCGGGTTTGAGCCCCGTCTTCCGCTCTGATAACAGAAAAGCAATTACAGAAATGTAGTTGCTTTTTTTGTCCTAAAAAAATACTGCTTTTAGGTGTAAAGTTAGCAGGGTATTGTAAGAACGTTAACACAACCACGATTATGGGTATTGAGATTGTACATTGATTTTACAAAAAGCAGATCGCTTACTACAGAAGTGTGAATAAAGTTGTCAATGTTTCTGTCTACAGAAATTCTTCCAATATATCAAATTCAGTATTTAAATAAGGGGGGGTATGTCTTCTGTTTGAAGATATGGCTTTTTGTGTGAAATAACAAGCAAAATAAAGAATTATAAGGAAGCGTATAGCCAACTATTTGTTCATTAGTGAATATTGATATGATAATTTAACAAATTCGTTTTTTATCGAAACTATTGATTTGAAATATTTTGAAGGGTCGCGCATTTCGTCTAAATTTGTGTTAATTCTAATCTGTCAGCGGATTGTATTGGGATTATATAGATTTTAAACGAGAAGTGTTAAGGTATTATCCCATATTCGGAAAATCGCCAAATTTTAATCGCATAGGGGTAGTAGCAATTGGCTCTCACGTTCATTTGGTTTATACGTTTTTTAGTATGAATTATATATGAGCGTGGGGTTAGTTGTCTATCTATGCGATGGGTGTTTGGCGATACCTCTGAATGTGATAGTACGGCTGATTCCCACGCTTCCATATATATTTATCCTGTCTTTCGATGGGAACAGAAAGACGTAAATAAAATAAAAATGGACATTAAAAATGAATTCTACAATTGTTTACAAGAGAGAGGTTTATTTCCTGAGTGTCATGTTGATCGCTTTATCACTTTTATTTATAACGGAAATACATTTAGTATTCGTCCGCTTCATAATGTTGTTGGAGCCGATATCGAGAATGTAGTTTGTATACCTTTAGAGACTGAAATGTTTAGTCTGATCCTTTATAACCTGCACAGCTACGAACTACCCGAAGACAAGAGAGGGGAGATGCTTAATATTGCAGCAAATATTAATTTGAAATATAAAGGTATTAAAACAATTCTGGGTATCGATGACGATTGTCATGTTGAAATTCATCTGCAATTATTGAATAGTTTTTCGCGAGAATTGAAGAATAATTTGGAGATAATTCTTGATAACATGATATTGGCGAATAATGAAATTTCCGGATTGTTAGAATCATAATAATATAATCCCAAGAGGGTTTGTTATATCTTATAAGAATCAAAACAAACTGAAAGGATAAATTCTTGTTTGTTGTTTTTCTTACTATATTTTTAAAACTTTTACATTTAAACCTTTTCTTCGTATTTTTGTCTTAATAACAAGGATACATCATAAAAATACATACTATGAAAAGGATACTACTGAATAAATTCTTCCTGTTTATTTTATTCTGTACGGTTGCTCTATGTTCTTGTGGAGTGTGAAGTTTAGACTCGAAAGTAAAACAACTCAGATTGGGTATGACCAAGCAAGAGGTTGTGAATGTGTTGGGTACGAGCTATACACACCTTGAGGCTGTTGCGGTTCCCGAGGGTGACTTGGAGACAATTGCATACTCCGACAACTTGTATGGAAATAGCTATACAATTCGTTTTCTGAATGATAAATTAGTAGAATGGTTTGCCGGTACTCCCAATAGGACACCTGTACCTGTTGTTGTGCCTGTACCTCATGCCGGGCATAATTAATTGTATGCGATGCGGATTTAGCTTCAATAGCTAAGTGTTAAGGACGTATCAAAAGCGATTACATTTTTGGTTTGCAATCGCTTTTGTTGTATTTATTATTCGTAGAAGAAACTGACGCTTGTTTTTATACCTTCACTTGTATAAGAATAGTGGTAGAGGTTGTATGTGATGTTATATTGGTTTTTATAATTAATTGTTTCTTTGAGTTGCCCGTCTTTGGTGTATGTAGTTACAGTTGTAATCTGCTGAGGATTTGCTTTGGCTGGTGATACTGTAAACAGGGATAACCATTGTTGCTTGAAACTGTCTTTGAATGCACCGTTTCTGTTTTCGAAAGTCATTGTTTCGAAGTCTCCGTTTGCGTGCGTATACTTTATTATATTCCCCTGTTTGTCATATTCAAATTTTTCGGTATCTCCATTACTTTTTGTATACTCGGTTACTTTTCCCCAATCATTCAATTTTATTTTAGATACCGCATTTGTTGCTTTATCAGTGAGGTTAACCGTCTTATTGTCGGGATAGGTAACATTTAGATCGGATATAACACTTATTACTTCCGGCTCGTTTTCTTCAGTAATGAGTATCTCACTTACTTTTCCCTTCTCGTAGATAAATTTGGTTATAAGTCGTGGTGCTGAATGCCCGGTGGCATACTCTTGTATTTCTCTTGCCCAGTTGTATGAAAAATAATAGCGAGTTGACTCTTTATCCACTGTTTCTATCATTGTAGTTACTGCAACGGGCGTGGCTCTTGAAATAGCATCATATATTGTAACCACATACTCAACCTTGCTGCCGTCTTCTGCTGTAACAGTATATTTTACGGGATTCGTAAAGTCAACTTCTGTTCCCGAAACAGGATATATCGTCGCACCTTCCGAAACGGTTATTGTAGGCGTTATTTTAGTCCAATCTGTATCCACAGGAACTTCGGCGTCTACCGTATTTTTTTGCCAATCTATGTCGCCCGAGTTCTGACCGATCTTGAAAACAAGGATATATTTATCTGATGATTTTGCCGTGGTTATCGTCACAAGATACTCTTGCTGAGAGCCATCCTCTGCCGTTACTGTGTATTTTACAGGATTGGTGAAATCCAGTTCCATATCTGAATTCGGGCTGACGGATGATTTGGGCGATACTTTAATCGTCGGTTTTATCTTTTTTAAGTCACTTCCCTTCGGCAGTGCTAGTCTTACAGTTTTATTTGTTTGGTCTATTGTAGCCTCTATAGCATTTACACTAAAAGCTCGGATCTCTTTAATGTTACTTTGGGTATCGTCATCGCAGGCTGTAGCTGTTGCAATCAATAATATCAGATACAAGATTTTTTTTAGTCCCATGATTAGAAAATTTAAATTTTAGAAGTATTAGGCTCTGCTAATTTCTATATGCTTAATTCTCAATTAGCGGTTAGGTTGTCGGGTACTTTTGTGTATCTGACATGAACAATGGTTATGCAAATTTAAAGCTTTAAGGTTGTTTAGCGAACTATTTGTGTATTTATTTTTATTGTAATTTTCGAATTTGATAAAGCATAATCGTACAAAGTGTCCGAAATCGAACACTGATTTATTGATTATTTATTTGTTTATTAGGTATCTATGTTTTTGGCAGGACGTTTGATTATATCCTTTGAAATAAATATATCGACCGATGATTAAGTAATAATGTATGAGGATAAATATAAGCAACTCTATTTTGTTGTTCGTTTTACAGAGCAGTAATAAAATAAAAAGTATTGAGTATGTATAAGCAGTATTTTAAACAAGCAATCGCCGGGCTGAGGGAAAATCCTCTAGTAGGCTTTTTTACTATTTTGGGTACTGTTTTAGCTGTAGCCACAATGATGATTTTGGTCTTGACTTATCAGATAAAAACGGCTTCTTTTTCACCGGTTTCGGAACGAGATAGAATGCTTTATATAGATGTAATAGAAGGTCTTAATAAAGATAATGTAGGGTATAGTGGAGGCGGAATGGGATATAATATCGTGCAGCAGTGTTTTTATAAAATGACAATTCCGGAGGTAGTGACAGCCGTTACCTCTAGTGTGACACAAAAGCAAGCCTCGGTTCAGGGCAATAAAAAGATCAGGGAATGTGATGTAAGAGGAACGGATGTAAACTTTTGGAAAGTATTTGATTTCCATTTTATAAACGGAACCTCTTATACAGAGTCAATGTTTGCTTCGGCTATGCCGGTAGCCGTGATAAGCGATAAAGTGGCACGAGAATTTTTCGGAACAACGGATGTTGCCGGTAAAACCATACAATTAGACTATGTCGATTATAAAGTCTTAGGAGTTGTAGCTTCTGTAAGTGATGCCGTAAGTGAAGCCTATGGTGAAATCTGGACTCCTTATTCGCTGAATGATGAGGTGATGAAGGCTGACTTTACCGAAGGGATAGGTGGTGAGTTTCACGTATTTATATTAGCTAAATCTAAGAGTGATTTTGATGCCATACGTCAAGAAGCCCAAAGTAGAGTGGCTACTTTTAATTCGGGGCAGAAAGAATTCAAAGCCAATATATGGAAACAACCCATTACGAGTATTCAGCGCATGTTTTACTATGTGCAGGGCGACCATCTGGATGGCAATTTCTCGGGAATGCTCTCGCTTGCTGCTTTATTTCTTTTCTTGCCTATATTTAACCTCTTGGGTATTATGTTTTCTCAAATAAAAAAGCGAAGCCCCGAGATTGGCTTGAGAAAGGCTTTTGGTGCAACATCTACAAAGATTATCGGGCAACTTATTATAGAGAATTTTGCAATCACCTTTATCGGAAGTGTTATTGGGGTGGGGGTGTCTATCTTATTCTTATATATGGCAAAAGATAGTTTGTTGGGGTATCCCGATGTTAACGTGCATTGGTCTATGATTCTGAAACCTACTCTTTTTGTTGCCGCCATATTAGTTTGTCTGCTCATTAATATCCTGTCTACCATCTTGCCTGCATGGAGAATAGCCAAAGCAGAAATCGTAGAGTCATTAAATACTGAGAATTAAAAAACAATTAACGATGATAAAGAATCTTTTTAAACAAATATGGATAGAGCGTCGGCATAATGGTTGGCTGATATTGGAGTTGATTGTTGTGTTTCTCTTTCTGCTGCTTATGTCCGACTTTTTGTATGTCAGGGCTAAAAACTATCTGGAACCTAAAGGCTTTGATATAGATAATACTTATGTGCTGAAACTAAAAGCACTATCCCCTATTGCCCCTAATTATGTTGCGCCCGAGCAGATTACACAAACCCCAACGGAATCATTACTCAGCTTGCTGGATAGGATAAAATTATATCCCGATGTAGAAGCTGTGGCAATATCTTTTCATTCGGCGCCTTACTCGATGGGAGGTGTGTGGGCCTCGTTGAAAGTGGATTCTGTTATCACAAAAGCTATTCGCAATAGGTATGTCACTCCTTCTTACTTTGATGTATTTCGTATCCGTACAGCTGATGGTAAGCCTATTCGGGTTCAAGAAAGCGGGCAGAATCAAATTATTCTGACACAGGATATTGCAGAGCAGCTCTATGGGAGCGCAGATGCTGCCATAGGAAGGGATGTTTTTTTCCCCGAAGAGGGAGGTCGAGGAACGAATCCCAACCGGGTTATAGCTGTTAGTAGCATAATGAAGCGTCAGGAGTTTTTCCCATACGAGGGGGCTTTCTTTGAGATTATAACAAATTCAAGGCTCGAAGATTGGAGCAAAGACAATGATGTAACCAGAGTTGATATTTCTATTCGTGTTAAGTCGGGGAGTGCACAGCATTTTCAGGATAATTTTCAGAATGAAATGGGCGACCGTCTGCGAGAAAATAATCTTTATGTAGCGTCTGTTACACCTTCTTCTAAGTTTAGAGAGGATGTTGTAGGAAAAGAAATCAGGGAGTCTATCCTGCCTATGGTTTATGTCGTCGTTTTTGTGCTTATTACTGTGTTTCTGGGTGTTTTCGGTACATTCTGGTTGCGAACATATCAACGTCGAAGTGAGATTGGTATCCGTATGGTGGTAGGCGCAGATAAGGGAAAAGTGCGTCTCCATATGATACTGGAGGGGTTGTGCCTGATGTCTTTGTCTATTGTTCCCGCATTTATTGTATATATAAATATGCTTATCGGTGATGTTTTAGACGTTTGGCGAGTTCCTGTTTCTATCGAGCGTATATTGATTGCATTGGTGGTTGCACTGATGGTGATGATATTAATTATTGTAGCGGGGATATTGTGGCCCGCCAATCGAGCAGCTTCTATACAGCCTGTTGAGGCTTTGAGAGCTGACTAGATATTGGGATTTAGATTGCATTGATTATAAAAATAGTCGCAAAAGAGAATGTATTCATTTAAAATGACAAAGTAAGTAATACTATCCTTCCTTTTGCGACTCTTTATTTTATATCCTAATACTTGAAGCTGCTTCCTCCAAGAAACTCTCTCAATAAAGATGTAGGAGGTAATTCTTTGTCGTTGATGTAGTTGAAGTATCTCAGGAATTTAAGTAGCCGGTGGGCTTCCGCATATTCGGGTGCGCTGTTGGGTACTTGCATCAATACAGGTTCGGCATGGCGGCGCAGTGCTGCCAGTTCGTACATCATAGCCGAATTGAACATTACATCAGCATTTTCCTGATATGGGAAAATCCATTTATCCTCACCTCTGCGTACGCTCTGCCAACGCGAAATAGTGTCGATTGCCGAATAGCTTCGGTATTTGTAGTCGCGTATGAGTCTGCGCAATAGTCGGTTATCTGCCGTTGGTATCCAGTTGTGGTTGTCTAACGAAATGGTAGTGAGGGCAGATACATATATCTTGTATTTCTGGTTGTCAGGTATATCTCTTGTCAGTTCGGGGTTAAGTCCGTGAATGCCTTCGATCACAAGGATTGAGTTTTCTTCAAGCAGGAGTTTGTCTCCTTTATACTCTCGTTTTCCCGTTGTGAAGTTGAATGTCGGTAAATCTATTTCCTCCCCTTTCAGTAATTTCTGAAGGTCTTCATTAAACTTAGCTATATCTAACGCATATAGCGATTCGAAGTCATAATCTCCATCTTCGTCCAAAGGGGTTAATTCCCTATCTACAAAATAATTGTCGAGCGATAGTCCTACCGGTTTTAAGAGATTTACCATCAGCTGTACTTCCAGTCGCATTCGGAATGTTGTTTTTCCCGACGATGAAGGACCGGATATAAGTGCTACTTTGACACCCTCTTTTGCCCGTGCTGCTATTTCGGTAGCTATATTTGCTATCTTCTTCTCCTGATAGGCTTCCGATACCTTTATAATATTGGGCATTGTACCCATCTTATTCGCTTTGTTCATATCGCCCACATTGTCGAGCCCAATGATATTCAGAAACTTGAGATGCTCTTTGTATACATTGTACATTTTATCTTGCGAAATGACAGGTTCAAGTTCAATCGGGTTGCTTCGGTTTGGTACACGTAGCAACAAGCCATCATTGTAGAGTTCGAGCCCGAAGAGGTGAATGTATTTTGTAGAAGGTACGAGGCATCCGTAAAAATAGTCGACCGATCCGTTGAGCCTATAATACTTGGAGTACAATTCTCCCGAACTTTCGAGAAGCAAGGCTTTGTCTTCAAACCCTCTGTTTCGGAACATTTTTACTACCTTATCGGTTTCTTCCTCAACGGCTTCGAAGCGCATATCGGCCTCGATATATTGTTGCATTTTTGTCTTTATGGCCACTATTGCTTTTTCGTCGATCGTGCCCCGGTCACTGATCTTGCAAAAGTAACCCAGCGATATGGGATGCTCGATATAAAGCTGAGCTTCGGGGAAAGTTTCGGAAACAGCTTTTGCCAGCAGAAAGCAAAGCGAGCGTACATAAGCCCGCATGCCCGATGGGCTTGTTAGGTCTACAAAGGTTACCGTTTTGTTGTGATACACGCAATAGTCGAGAGGCTCGGTTTTATTATTGACTTTTGCGTTTACGATGGTAGATTCTGACTTGACCTCAAAGCCTTCCAGTATTTTTATAAGATTGCTTCCTGCAGGAAAGTCCTGATATGTATTTGTGTTTGTACAAAAAATCGTTACTTTTTTCTCCATAATCTGAATGTAAGTTATAAACATATCGAAGGATGTTCTTCGTTATAAAAAACATCCTCCAGATTATAAAGTTAAGTAAAAATATTTATTAAAAAAACATGCCTGTGCAGAACTATATTAATGGCATGCCCAGCTTTAGTGCTTCAGAGCACATTTCTTTAGGCCATAGTCCGGCTTGTATCTCTCCGATATGTCCTTTTCTGAGGTAGAACATGCATAGTCGCGATTGTCCTATTCCTCCACCTATCGATTGTGGAAGCTCTCCGTTTAGCAAACGCTTGTGGAAATAAAGTTCTTTTCTCGATTCCTGACCTGATATTTGAAGTTGCTCCAATAGTACTTCTCTATTTACACGTATTCCCATCGATGACAGCTCCATGCCTTGTTCCAAAACAGGATTCCATACGATAAGATCTCCGTTCAGTCCTTTATATCCGTTTTCGGATTTGGTAGTCCAGTCGTCATAGTCAGGGGCTCGTCCATCGTGTGGTTTGCCGTTGCTTAGTGCTCCGCCAATGCCAATGATGAATACGGCTCCGTATTCTTTTGCTATTTTGTTTTCTCTCTCTTTTACAGGGAGGTCCGGATACATTTGCAATAACTCTTCTGCATGTATGAATTTTATGTTGCAAGGCAAAATAGGAGTGATAGTAGGGAATATCTCGTATACTAAATACTCTGTTCTTACCAATGCTGCATATATTCTGTTTACAATTTGTTTCAAGAATTCTAAGTTTCGGTTTTCGGGAGACATAACCATTTCCCAATCCCACTGATCTACATATAGTGAATGCAGGTTGCCCAGCTCTTCGTCTGCCCTGATGGCGTTCATGTCTGTATATATGCCAAAGCCTTCATTTATATTGTAGTCGGCTAGGGTCAATCGTTTCCATTTGGCTAATGAATGAACTATTTCGGCACGCTCGTCACCCATGTCTTTTATCGGGAAATTTACAGCTCTTTCTACGCCGTTGAGGTCATCGTTGATGCCCATCCCTTTGAGAACGAACAAAGGAGCTGTAACCCTTCTTAAGCGTAATTCGGAAGATAGATTTTGTTGGAAGAAATCTTTAATCTGCTTGATGCCCATCTCTGTTTGCTGTAAATCTAAGAGAGCACGATAGTGTTTGGGTTTAATTAAGTAGCTCATTTTTATTAATTTGCCTATTTACGTGTTAAATGATTTGCAAAGTTAGGCTTTTTGTGTTAATGTGAAAATTTTATGGGCTTAAAATATGCATTTTGATCGTTTTGATGATCTGTTATTATTTTCTTTGTGAAGAGTTTATCGTTAAATTATCTTACACTATTTTCTATATATTCTTAATATTGCGTCGAATAGACAATCCTGTCTTATGTCGATATTGTCTTTGTTTTTGCTTGTTCACTTACTTTATATATTATGCGTTAGTAATCTTGTGTATATTTGTTGTTTGAACTTTATTTAGATAAATTTGTTTAATTTTTATACTATATACGAAGTCGATATAGTGCTATCAACTTGTCGAAATCTTGTCAGTTTTAATGAAATTTAACTTCTATTTTTGTGATTGTAAGTTGATCTTAAATAATTGTCTCAAAATGTTAAGATGCTTTATTTTTGGTAATTAGCTGTTGTATTGTTTTTTATGCAGGAATAAGCATTGGAGAGGTGGTTTAGGAAAGTTATAGAGTGAATTTAGAGAGTTATACCAAATGTAGTATAGCTTTATTTTTAAGAAGACATTGTGACTAGTAGTTTTATTAAATATGAAAACAGCATGTGGGTGAAATTGTTTTCGTTAAATAAAATCGGATAACCTTTTTTGTATTGCTTATTAAGAAGCTTACTCAGAGCTTTTGAGCAATCAATTTTATTACTTCTTTATTATTAGTGAGGAACTTTAATTTTTTTTATTATGAATGATTACCTAAAGGAAAGGAAAGTTGGTAAGGGCATATTCAAAATATTGCTTTTGTGCAGTATTTTATTTTGTTCTTTTACCATTGTTCAAGCTCAGACAGTTACGGGTGTCGTAAAAGATGCTAACAATGAGCCTATTATTGGTGCTAGTGTAGCCGTGAAAGGTACTACTACAGGTACTTTGACGGACACAGAAGGGAGCTATAAAATATCAGCAGGGTCTAACTCTGTTTTGGTATTTTCATTTATTGGTTATACTTCGAAAGAGGTACCGGTAGGTTCTCAAAAAGTTATAAATGTAACTTTGGAAGAAAGCAGCCAGCAGCTGGATGAAGTTGTTGTGACAGCTCTTGGGATGAAAAGATCTACAAAAGCTTTAGGGTATGCGATGACTGAGTTGAAAGGGGATGATTTAGCGAATAACTCAAATAATCCGATCGATGCTCTTCAAGGTAAGGTTGCCGGACTTGAAATTTCAGGATCCGACGGTGGTATGTTTGGATCATCTAAAATCCAACTTCGTGGTATTCCAACATTAAATGGTGTTAACAGACCTATTTATGTTGTGGATAACGTTATTTTGAGTAACTCAAATGCAGACGCAGGTGACGCAGACTGGAGTTCAGGCGCTAACGACTGGGGTAATGAACTAAAGAATCTAAATCCAAGTGATTTCGAGACAGTATCTGTTCTGAAAGGAGCTGCTGCTACTGCTCTTTATGGATCTAGAGGTTTGTTTGGTGCTATCGTTATCACTACAAAAAGTGGAAAAGCATCAAAAGGATTTGGTGTTACATTCAACCAATCTTTTGGTATAGATCATGTGTATAAACAACCGGATCTTCAAAATGTGTATGGTGTAGGAGCTTTATCCGGTTATGTAGACTATGGTAAAACCAACTCAAGTGGTGGTTACTACGGATGGGATAACCAACATCAATTTAAATACAATGGAGATGGAAAGGCTATGTTCAATGACTGGGGTATGGGATATGGACCTCGATTTGACGGAAGCGCTATCCTTGGATATGACAATGAGGAAACTACTTACAGAGCGATAAAGAATAACTATAAAGATATGTATAATTTAGGTTTCACTACCAACTCTAACCTTACAGTGCAGGGTGGTAATGATAAGACAACATTTTATACATCTCTAGCCTACAGACATCAAACAGGAACATTGCCTAACAATGAGTTTAACAGGTTAACTTTATTGACAAAAGCATCTCATAAGATTTCTGACAAAGTAATGCTTGATGCTTCTGTAAACTTTGGAAAATCAAATCCTAAAAATGTTCAGCCAAACGTGGGTGAATACTTTGCTAGCGGAACATTTACACGTGAATATGATCCTTCTTATTATCGTAACAAATATAAAGGAACACATGGCGGTTTGGCTAATTCTTCTTACGATGATAAATATGGAAATGTACCGGGACGCGACTTATGGTGGAGTATTTATGAGAATAATACGACACAGGAAGAGGTATCGATCCGTCCAAGCTTAGCATTAACTGTTGACATCTTGGATTGGTTGAAGTTCAAAACTGAAGGTAATTATAATTACTATTATACAAACCGTGAAACAAAAAATCCTAACTCAGGATATGCTAGAACTTATGACGGCGGTAACGGTTACTATGCTATGACTAGCACAAAGAAAAGACAAACAAACCTGAATGCTAGCGTACTATGGGATAAGCCTCTAAATGCAGATTTCAATTTTACCGGATTTTTGCGTGGTGAGTACTATGACAACTGGCAGAGCTATATGACAACCAGTACAGATGGAGGTTTAGTTGTTCCGGATCTTTATTTTATCAAAAACTCTGTAAAAGCAGCTAAAACTGAAGCTTATACATTGGGCACAAAGAGAATGTTCTCTGTAGCCGGGCAAGTTGGAGTGAGCTGGAAGAACAAATTATATTTAGATGTAACAGGACGTAACGACTGGTCTTCTTCATTGGTTTACTCTGATGGAACAGGTAACTTCTCTTACTTCTATCCGTCAGTAAACGGCTCAGCTATTCTTTCAGAATTGTTGACCTTACCTGAATGGGTTTCGTTTGCAAAAGTTCGTGCATCATGGGCACAAGTAGGTAATGATACCGATCCTTATAGTTTGAATAATGCTTATTTCTTGAGAACTACAGTAATGGGCGACAGATATATAAGCTCTTTACAGATAGAAAATCAGGACGGTGTTGATATTCTTATCTCTAAAAACTTGAAGCCGGAACGTAAGAATGCATGGGAAGTAGGTCTCGATTGGCGTTTTTTCAACAATAGAATAGGTGTTGATGCGACATACTATAAAGAGAATACTAAAAACCAGATCATGACAATTGCAGTGCCTGAGGTATCAGGTATCTCTCGACAAATAGTAAATGCCGGTAATATTCAAAACTCAGGTATCGAGTTAGCTCTTCACACTGTTCCTATCGAAAGCAAAGACTGGCAATGGGAAGTAGACTTCACTTATACACGTAACCGTAATAAAATAGTATCTCTTCACGAGAATGTGGCAGACTATATTAGCCTTAAAGGAAATACTAACTATGGTAACTACCGTGTTGGTTCAGTTGCAAAAGTGGGTGCTGAATATGGTTTGTTGATGACAGACTCTAAACCTAAAATTGATGAGGCTACAGGCTTAGAAGTTTTAACTTGGTCTAACGGTAGACGTATGGCTTATGCACAACGTAGTGGAAAAGAAGAAATAATAGGTTCTGTTAATCCGGACTTTTTAGGTTCAGTTTCTACAACATTGCGTTACAAGAAAATGTCTTTGAGAGTAGGTTTAGATATGCGTTTTGGTGGTTATGTGGCTTCTTATAACTCTCGTTATGGTACTGCATACGGGTTTACAGAATCATCTCTAGCTTATTCTGATGCTAGCCATGGTGGTGTATCTTGGCAATCGAAATTTGATGGAATGACTTACACTGACGGATATATACCTCAAGGTATTTTCCCTGCAGGAACTGTAATCAATCAACCGAATGGAGGTACATATACTGTAGCTGCAGGAGGAGAAACATTCCAAGACCTATATGATAGAGGACTAGTAGAGCCGGTACATGCTTCAGCGTGGACTTATTTCAGAAACAGCTGGGGACAAGGTGTGGTTAACGACGATTGGTTCAAGAAGCTTAATTATATAGCACTTCGCGAGATATCATTCAATTATGCATGTCCTACAACTTTTGCGAATAAATTAGGAGCAAGAGCTTTGTCAGTTGGAATTACAGGAAGAAACTTAGGTTACTTATTGAACAGTATGCCTAATCATGAGAATCCTGAAGGGCTTCGTGGTACATCAGCTGCTGAATTCCGTTATCGTTCTTTCGCTGGATTTACAGCAAGTTATATGTTGAATATATCAGCCACATTCTAATTTTTAAAAAGTACAGATATGAAATTTAAATCTATTATATTTATTTCAGCTATAGCCGCCTTATCCTTTGTTACATCAGGGTGTAGAGATGATTTTGCTACAATCAATACAGACCCTCAAACGGTGGCTCAAGGTGATGTTAACTTTTTGTTGACAGAAGGAATACGTAAATTTGAACCTTCGGGGTATCTTTTATGGTTCTATAATGCTCCTATGATGGTTAAATGAGCTCAATTGGGAGCTGCTTCTGGAGGGTTTTCTTCTAACTATCATCTAACTACAGCTACTGGAGATCAAGGTCAGATGGCATATAGAGTGATGAAATATCTTCGCGATGTAGAATATATTCTTTCTAAAAAATCAGAAACAGAAGCTGCTACTTATAAACAACATGTGGCTGCTTTGAATGTTCTTACTATCTATATGGGTATATTCGATACCGATATGTACGGAGATATGCCTTATAAAGATGCTGTGAAGGCTCGTTATTCAGATCCTATTATCCTTACTCCTGATTATGATAAGGTAGAAGATCTATATAATCTTTGGTTGACTCAGTTGGAGGAAAATATGGCGACATTCGCCGATCAGGATATTACAAATAATAGAAACAAATTGTTTAGCCAACAAGACCTTATTTATAGCGGTGATGCTGCAAAATGGGCTAAATTGGCAAACTCTCTACGTTTGAAAATAGCTGTTCGCTTATTGTCTCAAAACAAAGCAAAAGCACTCGAAATTGCTGCTTCTGTAGCTAAAAGCCCGGTGGGTGTACTTGATGGATCAGGTGATAACTTTATTCTAAACAAGGGTACAACTGCTATTTCTGACAATGATAAAGATTTTGTATACCACTTTGGTAATGGCGTGTTTGGAAGTTCTTTATGTCCTTCGGCAACCGTTTTAGACTTTATGCTTTCTAACCAAGACCCTCGTGTTCGTTTCTTCTATAAGAAAAACGGTTACAATTCTAAAGTTGTACAGGCATTCTTCGATCAGGGCAAAGACCTTCCTAATTTTATAGCAGCCAATGTAGAATATACTACAGTGGACGGTAAGAAGAAATTCTCTAAATGGAAAGGTCTGGGTGAACCATGGGTACGTTACTATGGATTGCCGGTAGTATTAGATGCAAATCAGAATAGTGCTTATGATGGTTATTTCAAAACAACTCCATATACATTAACTTCTGCGAGCGGTACTCAATATACATATAATGCTGTTGCTCAGTATAATGAAGAAATGGTAAGAGGACGAGTGGATTATACTATTCCGGTAGCTCCTGGAGATACACCTCCAACAGATACGAACGATAATCCTTGGTACGGAATGTATATGTCAACTGCAGAAGTAAACCTTTACCTAGCTGAGTTTGCTTTGCTGGGTGCTAATTTACCTCAATCGGCTGAAGTATATTACAATAAGGGTGTTAGAGCTTCGGTAGAAGAATATAACCGTTTGGCCTCATTGAATAAGATTCCATATTATGGTACAACTTATGGTTATGACCCTAATGAAAAGGTAATTGATCTACAAAGTGGCGAAATTGATGCGATGATGGCTAATGCTGGAGTTAAGCTGGAAGGAACAACTGCAGAAAAACTTGAAAAAGTTTATATACAGGAAATTCTTCACCTTACATTCTTCCCTTCAGATCAGTTTAGTGTCGTGCGTCGTTCGGGTATACCTGCAAGAAATAGCTCATTGTTCAAATGGGTAGATTTCTCAGAGCCGAAAGCTACAGAAATACCACGACGCTTCGAAATTGCTACACCGTCTGTTACAGACCTCATGTACAACAAATCAAAAGCTGCTTACGAAGCTCAAGGATTTACTACAGGAACAAGTATCTCTACATCGTTACTAAACAGCGAACGTGTATGGCAAGATAAAGGCGCTCCAAACTTTGGAGATGGCCCTAAGTAAGTTGTTCAAACACTAATTTTAATAGAATGACCCTAGGCTCTGAGCTTAGGGTTATTTTTTTAGAGGGTATTTTTTCAGAAATAACTTGTGAAGTAATTAGATTTTGATATATGTTTTTACTATATTTAACATTGTGTTTAACCTATAAATTTTGTATCATGAAAAAGTATAAATGTTTTTTGTTCTTGACCATTTCCTTCTTGTTTTTTTCATTAGGAAATATGTCATTGTCTGCTCAATGTAATGGATCTTATGATTGTTTGGGAATTATGGATACAGGCTTTAATTGTCCTGAAAATTCTCGATATTTAGTTGACTATACATTTCGGTCTCCATACAAAATATTAAATGTGGATATTCCATTTATGCATGAAGTGAGGATAACTAATGACAAGGATTTAAATATTAAATTGCTTAAATCGAAGCCCTTGTGGGTTGATCTTAATTCTTTTTGTGAGAACCTTCAAAAGCCAACACCGCTTGTCGTGGAGGTAGAGGTTGATAAAGATGCACCTTTTGGCGGAAAAATGAGATATTATATTAATATTCATTGGTCATGTGCTGATTCATTTGTAACAACAGGAAAATAGGATTTATCATAACGAAAAAAGCCTCTTGAAAATTTCCAAGAGGCTTTTTTTATTGAAATATTTACATTATTGTTTTTTCAGTACATACAGCTCTGCCATGTCTCCTGTTATTTTTTTACCCTCCATATCCAATTGGGTCAAGGTATTTTCACCAACAAAATATTTGCTCGGAGCATCTTTTATTCCTTCCAAGATTACAGTATTGCCTTCATTGTTCCAGCTATACTTGCCTTTTTCCTCAAAAGTTTCTTTCTTCCCTACATACTGAGTCTTTTTAACGAAGGTGCTGTCACCTAGCTCGATGGTTACGTTCATGCCTTCTCCGCTGGCTGTAGGGAGCTTACCTGTGTATGAGCCCATATAGTCTAACGAGGTTCTTGCATTGTGCGTATCAGCTATCAGCGTGCTGTCAGCTTTGGGTTCTTCCTGTGGTTTTTGGGAGCTGCCTCCGCAACCGTACATTAGTCCCACTACTGCAATGGCAATTAATAGTTTTTTCATTTTTTCGCTTCTGTTTTCTTATCCGTCTTTACTGCTACTTCATATCCCAGCTTCTCGATAGCTGCCTTCAGTTTATCAACAGTGGTTTGGCTATTCTTAAATTCGATAGTCACTGTTTTATCATCAAGGTTTACCTTCATATCGGTTACACCTTTTTCAAAAGCAATATTCTTTTCGATACGCTTCTGGCAGTTTTCGCAAGTCATCGACACCGTGAAAACTACTGTTTCTTTGTCACTCTTCAAACCTTTCTTATCTTGTGCATTTAGTGTAAAACCGGCACTAAGCATCAATATAAAAGAGATTACAAAAATTTTAGCATTCATAGTTCTAAGTTTAGTACTCTGTTATAAAACAGATGTTTATTTATAAAGTTTAAAATAATAATACTTTTTAGAGTCTGTTAAAATTTATACAGACTCTTCGTCGCTGATAAATATATTATCTTCTTTGCCTATGCAGCGGTTACAAAAAGTATCTCAAATATCTTTTATCCCATGTCGCAAAGACATGTCACCAGATTTCTATCACCATACGCATTGTCTACGCGTGCCACGTTGATCCAGAATTTGTTTTGTTTTACAAATTCGAGCGGATAAGCAGCCTTAGAGCGTGGATAAGCATGTTTCCATTCGTCGGCACATACTTCATATTCGGGGTGAGGTGCATTCACAAGAACATTGTCTTCTTTCGAGTATGTTCCGTTTTCTACCTCCTTGATTTCTTCCCATATCTGGTTCATGGTATCCACAAAACGGTTTAGCTCCGATAAGCTTTCACTTTCGGTAGGTTCTATCATCAATGTGCCATGTACAGGGAACGAAAGAGTAGGAGCATGGTAACCATAATCCATCAATCGTTTTGCGATATCCGATTCTGTAATACCTGATGTTTCCTTCAGCTTACGGCATTCAAGGATAAGCTCGTGACCTACTCTGCCTGTTGTACCTCTGTATACTATTCCATACGTATCTTTTAGGCATTCTGCCAGATAATTGGCATTCAATATAGCAATTTTTGTGGCATGCGTCAAACCTTCTCCACCCATCATACGGATATAGCCGTAAGTAATAGGTAATATTCCTGCGCTTCCGTATGGTGCCGATGCTACCGTATTAACGGTGCTGCCATCTACTTCGGGATGATGAGGAAGGAATGGTATAAGGTGTTCTGCAACGCAGATAGGGCCTTCGCCCGGGCCGCCTCCACCGTGAGGGATAGCAAATGTTTTATGCAGGTTCAGATGACAAACATCGGCTCCGATAAAGCCCGGATTGGTAAGTCCTACCTGTGCATTCATATTCGCCCCGTCCATATATACCTGTCCGCCTTTTTCGTGTACAATTTTGCACATCTCTCTAATCTCTTTTTCGAAGATACCATGAGTAGACGGATATGTGATCATACAACCCGCCAGATGATCTTTATGCTGATCAGCCTTTGCTTGCAGGTCTTCTACTGCTATATTTCCGTGGCTATCGCACTCTATCGTTACGGTTTCGTATCCCGCCTGAATTGCTGATGCCGGGTTTGTACCATGTGCCGATGCCGGGATAAGGATAATATTGCGATGCCCTTGTCCGATACTTTCCAGATATTTGCGGATTGTCATTAATCCTGCATACTCTCCTGCTCCACCCGAATTAGGCTGGAAGCTTACGCCTGCAAAACCTGTGATTTCTTTCAGATATTCGCCCAACTCTTCTATCAGTTCGTTGTATCCCTGAGTCTGCGACTTAGGAGCTAGAGGGTGAATGTTTTGAAATCCGCCCAACGAAAGAGGGAGAAGTTCAGAGGCTGCGTTCAGCTTCATTGTACACGACCCCAGAGAGATCATCGAATGAGCCAAAGAAATATCTTTCCTATCGAGGCGTTTGATGTAACGCATCAATTCTGTTTCGGTATGATAAGAGTTGAAAACCTCGTGTTGAAGGAATTCGCTCTTACGAAGGAACTGATCATTTATTGTTATTTTTTGAGGAAGATCGTCTATCATAAACACTTCCATACGTCCTGCTGCCATAGAGAATACGGCGAGCAATTCGTGAGCCTTGTACTCTGTTATTGTTTCGTCTATGCTGATACCTACTTCTCCCGCTTCATAATAGCGCAGGTTGATGTCACGCATTTCGGCAAACTCACGAACTGTATATTGAGATACTCCGCTCGGTAAGCCTATTTTGAGTGTGTCGAAATATTGTTCGTTCAGTATTGTATATCCCAGTTCTTTCAACTCGTCTGCAATAAGTGCTGTAGCCGAATGTATCTGAGTAGCTATGTTCTTTAAGCCTTTTGGTCCGTGATATACAGCATAGAATCCTGCCATTGTGGCCAACAGTGCTTGTGCTGTACAGATATTGGATGTCGCTTTTTCACGTTTGATATGTTGTTCACGAGTTTGCAGTGCCATGCGATAGGCCGGTTTGCCATAGGCATCTTTCGATACGCCGATGATACGTCCCGGTACATTGCGCTTAAACTCCTCCTTCGTTGCGAAGAACCCTGCCGAAGGACCTCCGTAAAACATAGGAACACCAAAACGCTGGCTGCTGCCGAATGCGATATCCGCACCCCATTCTCCGGGAGGAACAAGCAGCGTAAGTGCCATCAGGTCTGTAGCTACAGATACCTTACAGTCGAGGCTGTGTGCCTTTTCGGCAAATGCTTTGTAATCTACAATATTCCCGTTTGAGTTAGGATATTGGATAATTGCACCAAAAAATCCGTCTGAAAGATCGACGGTATTATAATTGCCAACTACCACCTCAATGCCCTGTGGTTCCATGCGTGTCCTGATCACAGCTAAGGTTTGCGGGAATATATTTTTATCAACAAAAAGTTTATTTACATTATTCTTTATCTGGTCGCGTGTACGGAGATTAAACATCATTGTGGCAGACTCAGCTCCGGCTGTTGCTTCGTCAAGTAGCGAACAGTTAGAAAGTGGCAATCCGGTAAGATCGCTTACAGTGGTCTGGAAGTTCATCAACGCTTCGAGTCTTCCCTGCGAAATCTCCGCCTGATATGGAGTATATGAAGTGTACCATACCGGGTTTTCGAATACGTTGCGGAAGATAGGGGCAGGGCATACGGTATCGTACCATCCCATGCCGATGTACGATGCGCAAATACGATTCTTCGAGGCCATCAGAGCCATTTCCTCAGCATATTCGTGTTCGCTTAATGCTTCCGGCAGATTAAGACCGTTCTGCAATCTTATATTTGCAGGGATGGTTTGATCTATCAGTTCATCCAGCGAATTGACGCCGATTTTAGACAACATTTTTTTTTCATCTTCTGCATTGATGCCGATGTGGCGGTGTTGAAATTTTTGGGTCTCCATGGATTCTAAGTATCGTTTTATTGTAAATAAAAATTGTTTCTAGCTTCTTCTCTGATTGTGGTCAACGGCCCGTGACCCGAATATACCACTGTGTCGGGTGGTAGTTTCATCAATTTCTCTTTTATGCCGTCTATCAGTTGTTTGTGGTTGCCTCCCGCCAGGTCGGTACGTCCTACACTACCTCTGAATAATACATCGCCTACAAATACACAACCGGCTTCCTGATTGTAGAAAACAATGCTGCCCGGCGAGTGTCCCGGTATTTGCATTACTATGAGCCTTTGATTACCAAAGGTTACAACATCATTTTCGTTCAGATATTTTCCCACCTTGGGTATTCTCGTGTCTTCATTTGTGAAGCCAAACATTTGTAATTGGGTAGGGAGTTGTTCGAGTAAGAACTCATCACCCTTGTTGGCCATTGTTTCCAGTTTGAATTGTTCGTAAATAAAATTATTTCCGAATACGTGATCGAAGTGTAAGTGTGTATTTAGTAGATGTTTTACAACTAACTCATTGTCTAAGATGAAGTTCAGCAAAAGCTCTTTCTCATCTTGAAAAAAACAACCCGGATCAATGATAACGCACTCTTTTGTTTCATCATATGCAATATATGTATTCTCACTGATGGGGTTAAATTCAAATATTTTTACTTCCATATATATATTAGTAACTGTCTGTTAAAAAAGATTCTACAATGTATAGTCATTGCTCTCGCAAAGTTACCAGTTTTTACTCAGAACTAATATTGTAGGCTTGACTTTTTATCAGTTTGATAGGAAGTTTACAAGTTGTTAACTAATTTATTATCGTCATTCCTGAAATTAGATGTTATGACAAATGGTTTAGGTGTAAAATGTTTATATTCATTTGTTTAGATCAATTGTAATTAAGTGCTGTCTTTTAGAGCTTATCCTTATCCCTTTTATGAAGGCGCAGTATATTATTTCTGTTTTATTTTGTATGCAACGGCAGCGATTATTGTATTAATAGTTGTTTGGTTATACGCTCAATTTATACCTAAAGCAAGAATGTTCTATAAGTATTAAATAAATGCGTAATGTGAATTTTGTTTAAAAGGAATAATTTCTTAAAATATTTTTTATCCTCAGTAGTCTACATAAATAGAGCGCTCTTAATAAATAGATTGTAAAATGTAAAACTGAATAAATTATGAGAACAAGAGGTTTTGGAATGGGATTCTTTGGTGCAAGCCCTTTCGATAAAGATGCAAGAAAAGAATTTAAAGAATCATGGTCTAAAATGACAGATAGTGAAAAGTTGGAGCTTATGAACAAGCGTATGGAAGGTCTTGATAATCACGAAGACCATTTCTCTGTAGAGGCAATAGACTCTCGTTGTGAAAAGTGGATGAATATGTCGAGCGATGAAAAACAAGCATTTGTTGACGAAAAGAAAAAAGCTTTCGAATGTCGTATGCATGCTATGCACGGACATTTTGGCTTTGGACAATAATCAATAATTATATCAGAGAATCGGTTGTGATGGCATCATTGCAACCGATTTTTTTTGAAAACTAACTTCGATATCGAAACAATTTCAAAGTATTTGAATCGGTAAGGTTTTAATTAAAAATACATGTAAATTTATCGGTTGTAAAGAAATATATCTATTATTAGCTTTGCTATAAAAATAGAATATGAAAAAAGATGATATATTTTATGAGGCATTGGTCGCCAAAGACCCTTCATTCGAAGGAACATTCTTTGCGGGAATAAAGACGACGGGTATATTTTGTCGTCCTACATGCACAGCCCGCAAGCCAAAAAGGGAGAATGTAGAGTTCTTTGCCTCAGCAAAAGACGCCATACTCAAAGGTTACAGAGCCTGTAAGGTTTGCCATCCGATGGAGAATGCAGGGAGCACCCCCGAATATGTAGACCGTGTATTAAGGCTTTTGGATGAAGACCCATCTTTGAAGCTCAAAGATTATGATCTGTTGAAGTTGGATATAGAGCCAAGTAAAATCCGTCGTTGGTTTCTCAAGAATCATGGTATCACTTTTCATGCCTATCAGCGTATGTACAGGATAAATACAGCATTTAAAAAATTACAGACCGGAACATCTGTCACCGATATTGCTTTCGATTCGGGCTATGAGTCTCTCAGTGGCTTCAACGATTCGTTTAAGAAGGTGTTTGGTGTATCTCCCAAAAATAGCAAAGAAAAGCAGGTCATAGACTTCACCCGTATAGAAACAGATTTGGGTACAATGGTAGCTTGTGCTACGGATAAAGGAGTCTGTTTACTCGAGTTTTCGGATCGGAAAGGATTGGAAACCGAGCTGAAACAATTAGCCAAGTATCATAATGCTAATATTGTGCAGGGACAGAACAAATATTTCAAACAACTGAAAGAAGAATTGGACGCCTACTTTGAAGGGAGACTGAAAGAGTTTAAAGTTCCGTTGGATATATCCGGCACAGATTTTCAGAAACAAGTATGGCAAGCACTCGTTGAAATTCCCTATGGCACTACTTCTTCTTATCTCAGACAGGCGGAAGTACTAGGTAAGCCATCGTCGGTAAGGGCTGTGGCTAATGCAAACGGAATGAATAAAATTGCAATTATCATTCCTTGTCATCGGGTTGTGGGTTCCGACGGGTCGTTGACAGGCTATGCAGGAGGATTGTGGCGCAAACGGAAGCTTATCGATCTGGAAAAAGATAATAAACAAAAATTATCCTGACCGAAAAGGAATGTCTCTTTAGCGAGAGAGTCCTCAGTACGCTCAGGATAATGAAATTATATAGGATTAATATGCTGCGGTAAAGCGTTGGCGGGAAAATTTGTGGTTCTCAATTTCGTCAACAATAGCTACAGACAGATCCTCAACAGACAGGATAGATTCTCCGTCTTTGTCGAATACAGGTTCGTCTGTTCCCAATCGATACTTGCCTGTTCGTCCTGTTTTGATGCCTTGGTGCATATTGATGGCAGGCGAAAACATTGTCCAATCCAATTCAGTTTCTTTTTTCAAAATATCCAGATAGTCTCTTGCTGCGGTGGCTCCCGGTTTTATTTCTTCGGGAAAACCTTCACCGTCTACAAGTTGTTTGCCGTCTATGTAGAGGCTGCCTGCTCCTCCGATTGTGATATAACGTTTTACACCTGCTTCTTTTACAGCTTTCTGTATTGCTTCCGATCCTTTAATAAAATCGTCGTATATATTCGGGTTAGTCCATCCGGGATTAAATGCGCTTAGCACAAGATCGTTGCCTTTAAGTGCTTCTACCAATGCTTTTGTATTTGTAACGTCTAAAGCAACTGTCTTGGGGTTTCCGTCTTTTACCGGAATTTTATCTGTAGAGCGTGCAAATGCTGTTACTTCATAACCTCTGTTTGCTAACTCTGTCAACAAGTGTGAACCTACGAAGCCTGTGGCTCCTATTAATGCTATTTTCTTCATAACTTTCTTTTTTATTGATTAATTCTTCTTATACTGTATACTCTTGCGTTACAGTTTTGTTTAAATTTTTTTATTCAAATCTATTACTGAAATCAGCTAACGTTTGGTTAGCCAATCGGCTTATCATTATATCTTCGGCTTCTTTATTCAGGTCGTACAAATGCTCATTGATTTGTTTGCCAACAGGGCACTTCGGGTTGGGCGATGCCAGTTCGTTGCCCAGAATGGAATGTGTGCTTACAATCTTATATACGTCCGAGATGAATATTTCGTTGGCAGGTCTGGCAAGCATACACCCTCCGTTTTTACCTTCCTTACTTATAACAATATTATGCTTGCGGAGGTTTGATAGCTCTTTCCTTACCAATACAGGATTGATATTCATACTCCCCGCCAAAAAATCGGAAGAGAGCAGCTCGTCCGGAAACTTGGAGAGTAATACTAATATATGCATTGATATGACAAATCTGCGATCGTTCATTCTGTAATTATATTTATTACAGTACAAAGGTAGATAAAAATTTTACATAACAATATAAAAGTGAAGAAAAATATACTTTTTTCTTATAGGGAAGAGATGTTTCCTTTGTCGGTATGACAGGCAACGATCATTCGTGTAAATACTGGAGAAAACGCTTAAAATATTTTAATTGCACGGGTCTCTTGCAATTCCATCTTTACTATTTTCTCATTTAGGAATGTAATTACAAAATCTTTGGTAGGTGAATTTGTTCCGTCTGTATATGGATATATTACGGCAATAAACTCTTGTGTGCTTCCGATGCTTTTACTTACGGTCTTTGATACTCTGATATTCGATTTGTCGGGGAAAATATACTGGTTGAATGTGGGTTTCCATATTTTTAAAAACGGTTTAATCGCTTTTTCGCTCACATTCGCACTCTTGTCAAACAGGGTTAATAAACTATCAATCTGATCTGATTCCGCAAAGCGTAAAGCTTTTCTGCCTATTTCCACTTCATTTCCCGGAGCAGAGTCAATACTTCTTGTTGAAGTCTGATTGAATTGGCATCCGACAAAAAAGAGGCATAGAAAAACAACGAGTAGATTTTTCATCGCCTATAAATTTAAGGTTAGTCGTAAGAAGTATTTTCTTATCTCAGATCAGCACATAAACGATCTTCTTTGTCTTAAAGTACTCTTCTTCGAAGTACATCGACAAGTCGTCAGCTTCGGCTATTTTCTTGAATGGTTTTAGTTCCCCTTCCAAGTTTCCTCCTTTGAGACATATCAGTCCGTTTGGCAGAGCATTTTGCTGTTCTTTCGATACGTTTTTCCGTATGATTTTCACCAAATCGGGTAGAGGCATTACTGCGCGGCTTACCACAAAGTCGAATTGTTCTTTTACCTCTTCGGCACGACAATGGCGAAATTGAATGTTTTCTAATCCGATGGCGCTCGAAACTTCTGTGGCAACCCTAATCTTCTTCCCAATACTGTCTACCAATAGGAAGTTACACTTAGGAAACAATATGGCGAGGGGTACTCCCGGAAAGCCGCCTCCTGTACCTACGTCCATAATCTTCGAGCCGTCTTTGAACTGAATCAGTTTGGCTATCCCCAACGAGTGAAGTACATGGTGAGTATACAAATTTTCGATGTCCTTGCGTGAAATTACATTTATTTTAGAATTCCAATCCGCATACAGATCGTATAGAGCAGCAAATTGTTGTTTTTGCTTTTCTGTAATATTAGGGAAGTATTTAAGAATTATATCCATTATTTTCCTGAGAAGCTAGAAATTGGAGAATTGTCTTTTAATATCGGGTACAACTCACTGTATGTAAACGGAACTTTGATCGTGCCCAACGATGGTGCTGAGTATTCGCCCTGATTGAATAGGTAAGTTATTCCTTTATCGTCTATCGAAAAATTATTGTTGGCTGCTATGTCTTCTATTCCCCAATATCCAAATTCAAGAAGGTCTTCGGCTGTCTTCACATTGTTCTGTGCCACGATCTTATCGGTAAGCATTGTGTTGAGCAGCTTTTTATATTCGGGGATAAATATGTCTTTCTCTGTAATTACATTTCCTGTCTTCAGGTCTATATTCACATTTTTGTAGAATGTAGACGAATTAGCACCGCCTTTAAAGTCCATCGATGATGTTTGGTACGATATGATACCTCCTCTATCGAATATCACTTGAGAGTTTAGCGTTTTATAGAATGAAAAATAATCTTCGCTATCTTCCGAGCTTTCCCAGTCGGGGAACTGCACTTGTGCCGCTTCCTTATAATTTGCAATGTAATTGGTTACATATTTATCTACCGCATTTGCCGGCGAGAGCGATTCCGAAGACTCGTCTTCAAACAGAGCATAGTTAAACTCTTTTTGTATCTTGGCGAGCATAATACTGTCTTCATATTTTGCAGGGAAGATATAATTTATTTTTATAGAACACGAAGGCTTAGTGGAGTCGTTATCCAAATGGTAAATCTTTGACACACTAATAGAATCGTACACTATATTGTTTACTGTATCCGTTTTTTTGTTTTCGCATGAAAAAAATAAAATGGAAAATATAAATAATAAACTGATATGTGTAGAGGTGAATTTCATATGAACATCATTTAGTTTCTACTGCTGTATATACTACTAACGTTAAATCTGTGCTAATAGTTTTTTATTTCTTTTCATGAAGCAAATATACGACAAAAAGGAAAAGGGATACCTTTTTTTGTTAATCTTTTATGAAGTAATTTTTCAATAGAGTGCCTCTAAGGCGTATTTATATTAACTTTTTGGTAGTATGAAGTTTCTCTCAATTAACAGCTATTTGCTCCTATTTTTATATCTTTGTGGCATCTAAGTAGTCAGTAATAATTATTGACGTATCTTGTAGGGGTAACCCTTGTGGTTACCTATTATTGGTCGGGCAGGGACAAGCCCAGCCCCTACATATAGATAAATATGGCTGTAAATTTTACAACTTAATAATTCTTATCTAAAGCAATTTATATGCAATTAATCGATGGTAAAGCCATATCGGCTCAAATGAAAAAAGAAATAGCCGAAGAGGTCGCAAAAATAAAAGCCGCAGGAGGTAAAACCCCTCATCTGGCAGCAGTATTGGTGGGGCACGACGGCGGAAGCGAAACTTATGTTGCCAGCAAAGTGCGTACATGCGAAGAGGTAGGCTTTAAGTCGTCTCTTATACGTTTCGAGAATAACGTAAGCGAAGAAGAACTTCTGGCTTGTGTAGATAAGCTCAACAAAGATGCCGACGTTGACGGGTTTATCGTTCAATTGCCATTGCCAAAACATATATCGGAACAGAAAGTAATAGAAGCGATTGACTACCGCAAAGACGTAGACGGATTTCATCCGATCAATGTAGGGCGTATGTCTATTGGTTTGCCCTGCTTTGTGTCGGCAACTCCGGCGGGGATACTCGAATTGCTGAAACGATACGATATTCCTACTCAGGGTAAACACTGCGTAGTGCTCGGTCGTAGCAATATTGTAGGAAAACCGGTTGCGAACCTGATGATGCAAAAAGGCTATCCGGGCGATGCCACAGTAACCGTATGCCATAGCCGCACACCAAATATAAAAGAAGTTTGCCAAAGTGCAGATATTATTATTGCTGCATTGGGCGTTCCCGAGTTTCTGAAAGGAGACATGGTGAAAGATGGCGTTGTAGTGATCGACGTGGGTACTACCCGTGTGCCTTCTGCTGAAACTAAATCAGGATTTAAGCTGAAAGGGGATGTTGCTTTCGATGAGGTAGCCGCCAAAGCATCGTTTATTACACCTGTACCGGGTGGGGTAGGGCCTATGACAATTATTTCCCTGATGAGAAATACATTGCTGGCAGGGAAAAACGAAATATACAAGTAATATTTTTCTGAGAAGAATGATCTTATAGAGTGGGGCGATCGTTTCACTTATAAAAAAATAAAGGCTGCTTTTCACAAAGCGGCCTTTACGATTATTTATCCAATAGTAAAATCACGGACGACCTCCGTTCCCTCCTGTTGAGGTTCCGATGCTGGTAACCATCGAACTTGGTGTGAAAGTTATAGCTGTCGTTCCTTTTGAATATGTTGCCGATGAATACAGTCCGTGGAAATTGCTGCCGCCTGACACACTGCCCCCTTTGTAAACCGTATACGTTACATCCGACTTCATATCGGGAGAGCTGAATAATAATGTCATTTGGTTGTATGTTCTAGGTACTTTGTAAGTTAATATTCCCGTACCATCAGATGCCTCTATATGTATCAGATCGCCCGAAGTGCCCGTTGTTCCGTAAATAACAGATCGCTGAGTACTTACACCTGACGTAGGAGTACTGGTTGCTCCACCCGTACCTACAAGAATACCACCTGTGATTTTGAACGTATTGTTGTCGCAGTCAAAACCTTCTTCCGGTGCAGTTGTCCCCGAGGATATGATGGTGCCACCTGTTATAGTCATTGTTCCGTTCGAGTCTATACCATCATTTGAGGTGCTGTAGCAATATATGTTTCCTCCGTTGATGGCTATGTGATTGGAGGCATTGATACAATCGTCATAGGCTTCAATTTCGATTGTACCATTGTTGATTGTCAAAATTTTCTTGCTTTCCAATCCCTCGGCTTCTTCTTTGGTTGTTTTGATGATTATAGTACCACCGTTTACGGTAACATTGCCGTCGCTTTTTATGGCTTTGGCTGCCGTATCGTCCGAGCCGTATTTGAATAGATCCCCGGTAGTAGATACATTTATAGTTCCATCGTTAATAATGAGGTCTCCATCTACACTGATGCCTTTTCCCCCTGCGCCGGAGGCTGTTATATTTATTACACCTTTATCTATTGTGAGGGCGCCATCGCATTTTATGCCCGCCGCAGATGATATGTCTTTGTCGTCGGTATCGTAATACGCACTGCCTGTTGTTGCCAGTGTAAGCTCACCGCCTCCTATTGTCATATTGCCTCCGGCATTAAAGGCTTTTGCTGCAAGCCCCGAAGTGCTGATGTTAATTGTGCCTCCTGTGACGCCGATTGAACCGATGTCGCTTTTTATACCTGCCGCTTTTTGTCCTGTGGTAGTGATATTTATAGAGCCTCCACTGATGGCTATAGACGAGTCTATCGATGTATCTGTGTCTTCGTAAGAAGCTACAATGGCATCGTCGTCGCTTTTTATAGTGATACTTCCATCATAAATTTTGATGTAACCTTCGTCGCAGTCTATACCATCGCTCGAGGCTTTGATGTTGAGTGTACCTCCATCCATTCTGAAATAATCTTTGGCATGGATACCGTCACTTACTGCGCCTGATATGGTGATATTCCCTCCTTTTATACGGATGTAGTTGTCACTGCTGATTGCGTGCTTGTATCTTCCTATAACAAGTAGATTTCCATTTCCCTGAAAATTGAGCTGTCCTTCGCTGAAGAAAGCCCCTTTCATGTCTTCGTCGTTGTAGGCTGTGTAAGTGCTGCTGTCTACCAGTCGGTTAGACGTTCCTCCCACTAACATTACGGTCACTTTTTTGCCTGATTGTACGTTCAGTGCAGGGCCGTCTGTGCTTATTATACTGACTCCATTGAGTCCCAACCCGAACTTGTAATCGCTATAAATTTTGAAAGAACCACTCTTTATCGTTCCCGAAAGTACATAGTTGATTTCTGTGGTTGTATTTGTAGATGTTACCACTACATTTCCGTTCGATTGGGTTATGCTTACCCCTTCATTTTCGTAAGGGTTTGTAATCGTTACAATGTTGTCGGTATAGGCAATAGTTACGGCATCCACAAAGGTTGTATCCTTTGTGTTGGTGGCGAAGTCTTCATCAATAACGATTTCTTCATCATCATCGTCATTAACAGGATCATTGTCGTTACTACACGCTATTAGAAGCATGCAACATGTTGTAAAAAATAAAATAAAGATTTTTCTAGAATTCATATTATTGGTCTTATGTGAATTAAGACAATAATATTATAATCTTTACGAAGAAAATACAAGCAAGTTCGACAAACAAGACGATTTGTTCGATGAATATTGCTAAAATGAAGGATGAAATATAGAGTTACTTTTCCGAAACCGCTTCGGATTCGGTTTTGGCTTCCGTCTCCACTTCCGTTTCCGCTTTGTCTTGCATATTCACATATACTTCGTTTTGCAATTGCTGTTGTTTCTCGTACAGTTGCAGTATGTGGTTGCGGAAATTGTTGTCACGTTGAAGCTTGTTGAAAGCTTCTTTTGCTGCCTTTTGTTGCGATTCTTTCTTCGAGTAGCCTGTACCCAGTCCGGCTTGCTCGCCGAGTATCACAACGGCAGTTTTGAAAATAGGGGTGTTATTTTCGTCTACAAAGCTGTCGACGAGATCGAAGCTGACCGATATTTTTTGCTTTTGGCTCCATTCTATCAGTCGTGACTTATAGTTTGCCTCCTGCTCGGCTACTGTATCTATATTCAGGTGTTCTTTGATGAGGCGTTCGAGAACAAACTTCTTTGACACCCTATATCCCTGATCTAAATAGATAGCACCTATCAATGCCTCCAGTGCATTGCCATACATGTGGGTATTGGGTGTTGTATTGCGGGCAGATGTTTTTATCAGCTTGTCGATACCCAGTTCGAGTGCTAATTTGTTTAAAGTTTCACGTTGGACGATCTTCGAACGCATATTGGTAAGGAATCCCTCTTTCTTGTATTCAAACTCCTTGAATACAATATCGGCAACAATAGCATCGAGGATGGCATCGCCCAAAAACTCGAGCCGCTCGTTGTTGATCCATTTGCCGTCTTTCAACTTTATAGAAGACGATTTGTGCAAAAGGGCTTGCTCATAGAGCGTTATGTTGTACGGATAGAACCCAAATATTTTGTAAAAAGAAACATAAGGCTCCTTCCCTCTTTTAGGAAGAAGCCTTATTCCACGATATATCTTTCTAAGCACGCGACTTATTTCTTGAACTTCTTTACTATTATACAAGCATTATGTCCTCCAAAACCGAATGTGTTTGAGAGTGCTGCGTTTACAGTCCTTTTCTCAGCCTTATTAAATGTTAGGTTCAGCTTATAATCAATTTCAGTATCTTCGTCTCCTTCGGTGAAATTGATTGTTGGCGGAATTATATCATTCTGTACCGACAGTACGCAGAAGATTGCTTCCAATGCTCCCGCAGCACCTAAGAGGTGACCTGTCATGGATTTTGTAGAACTGATATTCAGGTTATAAGCATGCTCACCAAATACCTCTTTGATTGCTTTGATTTCTGATGGGTCGCCAACCGGAGTTGATGTTCCATGTACGTTTACGTAATCAAGCTCACTTGGGTTCATGTGGGCATCTTCAAGCGCATTTTTCATTACTAGTTTCGCTCCCAGTCCTTCGGGATGTGACGCTGTGAGGTGATAAGCGTCGGCAGACATTCCGCCTCCTACAACTTCAGCATATATTTTTGCTCCACGTGCAAGTGCATGCTCCAATTCTTCGAAAATAAGACATGCCGAACCTTCTCCTATTACAAACCCGTCGCGGCTCTTGCTGAACGGACGAGATGCTGTTTGAGGAGAATCGTTACGTGTAGACAAAGCTGTCATTGCATTAAAACCACCAACACCCGCTGGAGTGATTGCTGCTTCTGCTCCTCCGACTACCATTACATCTGCCTTGCCCAAACGGATTTGGTCGAATGCGATGATAGAACTATGTGTAGATGAAGCACAGGCAGAAACAGTTCCAAAGTTAGGTCCACGAAGACCGTGACGTATAGAAATCAATCCGGCTGCAATATCCGAAATCATCTTAGGGATAAAGAACGGGTTGAACTTAGGTCCCATATCTTCGTGAGTATAGTAGTATGCAACTTCTTCTTCGAAAGTCTTGATACCACCTATACCTGCCGAAAATATAACACCGATTCTGTCACAGTTTTCATTTTCAAAATCAAGTTTTGAATCTTTTATGGCTTCTTCGGACGAACCGATAGCCAGTAATGTATATCTGTCACACTTGCGGATTTCTTTTCTATCCATCAATCCTGACGGATCGAAATCTTTAACTTCGCAAGCAAACTGTGTTTTAAATTTTGACGCATCAAAATGAGTAATAGGTCCAGCCCCACTCATTCCTTTCAAAGCATTCTCCCAAGTAGTTGGGACATCGTTGCCTAACGGAGTTACCGAGCCTAGACCTGTTACTACTACTCTTTTAAATTCCATAAATGACTATTGGAAAAAAGATTATTTTGCATTTGCTTCAATGTAAGAGATAGCATCTCCCACTGTAGCGATTTTTTCAGTCTGATCATCTGGAATAGAAATACCGAATTCTTTTTCAAATTCCATGATTAATTCTACTGTGTCAAGTGAATCTGCTCCCAAGTCATTTGTAAAGCTAGCAGTATCAGTAACTTCAGACTCTTCAACACCTAACTTATCAACAATGATTGCTTTCACTTTTGATGCTACTTCTGACATAATTTTTAGTTTTGATTAATAATAAATTTTTTATTTTTAATTTTGTCGATGCAAAGTAACAGTTTTTTATCTATATGTTACAAATATTTTATGGATAAAATAGTTAAAATTGCACATATTTTTTACTTGTGTGCATAATCGCTAAAAAACACTCATGATTAAAATCGCTATTTTTGCCTCAGGTTCAGGGTCTAATGCCGAGAACATAGCAAACTACTTCGCAGAGAGTAATACTGTTTCCATTCCGCTTATAATATCAAATAAGAAAGATGCTTATGTGCACGAGCGTGCAAAGAAGCTGGGAATACAATCGGTTACCTTCTCCAAAAACGAGTTCGAAACATCTGATAATGTGCTCGATTGCCTGAAAGAGAATAAAATAGACTTTATTGTTCTCGCAGGTTTCTTGCTCAAAGTCCCCGACAATATATTAGAAGCATATCCCGGTAAGATAGTGAATATCCATCCCGCGCTTTTACCCAAATTCGGCGGTAAAGGGATGTATGGCGACAATGTTCATAAGGCTGTGGTAGAAGCCGGAGAGGCTGAGTCGGGCATTACGATACATTATGTGAATGAGAATTACGATGAGGGGGCTATTATTTTTCAGGCAAAATGCCCTGTGCTGAAAAGCGATACCTATGAAGATGTCGCAAAAAAAGTGCATACACTTGAGTATACGCACTTTCCTGTTGTTATTTCCAGTGTCTTAGATCAGACCTTCTAATTCGATTGATTTTCTGTATTGCCTTCAGGCTCGTTTACTTTCACCTCTTCGTTGTTCACCGTTCTGGCTCTTACGATAGTCCGGCGGTCGCCACTAAGTACTGAGGTGTTATCTTTTTTTGTTTTAATATTCTTATCTGCTGCACCTTGTGTCGGTTGCTGAGCAGGATTGTTCGTTTTTTGCTCTGTCGTTGTCGGTTCGGGCTGATATACAGGCGATGTTACAGTCTGTTGATTGTCGTTATATTGCTCTGCTCTGTCTGCCTTTATTCTTCTTACAGAACGTTTAGGTGCTTTTTCCTCTTTTCTGTCTGTTGTTTTCGTTTCCATCGTTGGCGTTATCGGTGACGGATACACGTAATTGTCGGAGCTCTTTTCGGTTGCCCACAGATTAAGCTTATTGATTGCCTTGTCGGTAACGGTAATCCATACTTCGCCATTCGGATTGCCCGATGCTGCATTTTGTATTATAAAATCACGCTTAATTACATCGTTAGGTGATAGTCGATCTACAACTTCGGACTGCACTCTTGTACCATTGATAAAGTATAAAGGTTTGTTGCCATACTTAACATATTCCTGAGCCAACTCGTCGGCAGATTTTTTCAGCATCTCCTGCTGGATGCTATCCGCTATTATGCGTGCTCTCTTTTCTTTGTCGCGGCTATCTATATTTGCTCTCGATAGGCGATAAGCTAAGCTTGTGTTGCCCGTTTTCAATAGAATCTGGTCTTTTTCTATTTGTCCTATCAGCCTGTCGATATCCATAAGTGCACCTTCCAGCGAGTTATAGTCTGACTTTAGGATAGCTGAAACGGAATCTGCATCCGCTCCCATTTTATTAAACAAAAATTTGTTCTGGGGGTCTTTTTCGCCTCTGTTGCTAACGATCAGCGTTGTGTCTTTTGTAGTCACTATATATTTGTTTCCTTTTTTCTGGGCATAAGCTAAAAAAGGAAGTAATGATGTTATCAAAACGAGTATGATATATTTGCTTAAATTCATTTGTTTGTGTTCGCTTTTGAAATTTATATATACGTCAATATTCTTTTACTTAAGTATATAATGCGCAAATATACAAGATTTTTCGTGAATGATAATGGGTCTTACATTTTTTAGTATAAATAAGGTGGCTTTTTAATTTTTTATAAACTTCTTATGCTTGAAACACTGCCTTTATTTTCGTACTTTTGCGTAAAATAAATCAACTATTAAAATATTAATCATGGCAACACCATCATTTAAGTACCAAGAGACGTTTCCATTAGAGAAGGATACCACAGAGTATTATTTACTCTCGAAAGATCATGTTTCTACAGCTAATTTTGAAGGACAAGAGATATTGAAAGTACAACCTGAAGCTCTTACTTTACTGGCACAACATGCTTTTCACGATGTAGAATTCTTATTACGCCCTGAGCATCAAGAGCAAGTGGCAAAGATATTGTCTGATCCCGATGCCAGCGACAATGATAAATTTGTGGCGCTTACATTCCTGCGCAACTCCGAGATTTCGGCAAAAGGGGTGCTCCCTTTCTGTCAGGATACAGGAACAGCAATCATTATGGGTAAGAAAGGACAAAATGTATGGACAGGCGGCAACGACGAGGAAGCCTTGTCGAAGGGTGTGTATAACACATTTACCGAAGACAATTTGCGCTATTCGCAAAATGCGCCTCTGGATATGTACAATGAGGTGAATACAGGAACGAACCTGCCTGCGCAAATAGATCTGTATGCCGTAAACGGAAATGAATATAAATTCCTTTTTGTAGCTAAGGGTGGAGGTTCTGCAAACAAAACATATCTCTATCAGGAAACAAAAGCATTGCTTACGCCTGAGAAACTAGAGCCGTTCCTGATCGAAAAAATGAAATCGTTGGGTACAGCAGCATGTCCTCCTTACCATATCGCATTTGTTATTGGAGGTACATCAGCCGAAACCAATCTGAAAACCGTTAAGCTGGCTTCTACTAAATATTATGATGGTCTTCCTATTTCGGGTAACGAGGGCGGACGTGCGTTCCGTGATTTAGAAATGGAAACCAAACTATTGAAGGCTGCTCAGGAGCTTGGACTTGGAGCGCAATTTGGTGGTAAATTCTTTGCTCACGATATCCGTGTGGTTCGTTTGCCTCGTCACGGTGCATCTTGTCCTGTGGGCATGGGTGTTTCTTGTTCGGCCGACAGAAATATAAAAGGAAAGATCAACAAAGACGGTATATGGCTCGAAAAAATGGAAGATAATCCAACAAGGCTTATTCCCGAAGAATTGCGTAATGCCGGCGAAGCAGGAGGTGTGAAAATAGACCTCAACCGTCCGATGAAAGAAATACTTGAAGAGCTGTCTAAATATCCTGTTTCTACACGTTTGTCACTCACCGGTACAATCATCGTAGGACGTGATATTGCCCATGCTAAACTTCAAGAGCGTATCGATAAGGGCGAAGGGCTTCCTCAATACATCAAAGATCATCCGATCTACTATGCAGGGCCTGCAAAAACGCCTAAAGGATATGCAAGCGGTTCGATGGGACCAACTACAGCGGGACGTATGGACTCGTATGTAGACGCATTCCAAGCTAATGGCGGCAGCATGATAATGATTGCTAAAGGTAACCGTAGCCAACAGGTAACAGACGCTTGTCACAAGCACGGCGGATTCTATCTGGGAAGTATTGGCGGTCCGGCTGCAATACTTGCTCAGAATAGCATAAAGAGCCTTGAATGCCTCGAATATCCTGAATTGGGAATGGAAGCGATATGGAAAATAGAAGTAGAAGATTTCCCTGCATTCATCTTGGTAGACGACAAGGGTAACGACTTCTTCAAACAATTGAAACCAATTAACTGCTCTATGAGCTAATATATATACTATAAGCAAGCAGTCTATGTGTATGAATAAGCGGATATCAAATGAATGATATCCGCTTATTCTTTTATATGGAAGATGCCATTTTTACATAACTTAATATCTTGTTTTAAGGGCTATCTTGTCCAATTCCTTTATTTCGTCTTGCATGGTGAAAAATACTTTTCCGCCTTTCGATACCACTTCCCATGCTATATCGCTCACAATATCATCGATTACGTCCGGCTGATTCGCCTCTTTTGCCAGTTCGAAGTTCCGCTCATCTATCATCCTCACGGGTTGCGAAAATTTGTCGTATACGATCAGCATCTCGCCATTTCCATCTATTGCAGCCCGATAGATTTCCTGCAAATCGGTAAGAACTTTATGCTTCGATATTGCTTCTTTCATTTCTACAATGGCTTCCGACCTGTGTTCATGCATATACTGTTTCATTATCTCCCAGCCGGGTTTGACTACATCGTGCGGCTTCGAGTTGTTGTAGTCTATCGATGTGTATCCTATATAGATGTCGGACTTATCGGCTACCTGCATCAGTTTGCTGAAGTTGTCTTCGGTAGAAACAACGACACACTCCAGCTCGGTTTCCTGATTCACTTTCACCACTGCTTTATCAACCTGATTGAAGAACTCACGGATGAGGTCGTCTACACGTTTAGCATTGCTTCTCTCTGCCCTGTTGGGTATGTAATACGGCGATCCTTCAAACGGAAATCCATCGCTCTTTACTTCTTCTTCAATTCCGTCTTCTAATGCTTTATATAGCTGTACCCCTCCTTGCGATAATACAAGTATCAGGTACTCTTTGCTGCGGTTGTACGCTTTTATTAGAGGGCGCAGATTGAACGTGCTGCGAATGTTTAACCTATCTTCGGGTACAGTCCACGACGTTCTGATAATTTCTTCCGTATCGTTCGATAAGAATACATGAAGGCTATCAAGATTGTTGTTCTCGTTTACTCTATTTTCTACAGTCGCTATCTTCTCCAGAAGGGGAGTTACTGTTCTTTTTCCATATTCGGCAACTATTTGCTTTTCTGCTTGCGAAAGCAGGTTTTTCAACAATATTTTATCTTTATCGCTGGCAGGGCGTGTTCTGTGTGTATTAAGAGAGATACTAACACAAGGCCCTGCTGTTACAGTTGCCAGTTTTTTTATCTTTTCTTTTAATGCCATAATATATTTATTTTTTAATCACGCTAGTAATATACGAAAAAAAGCCGTTTTTTTCAATCTGTGAGATTGAGAACCCCTTTGAAATAGCTTCTTTTTCATAAGATTATGTTTTTTTAATCTCTTTTTCTGTTGATGGATAGAGAAAGATCTCTTTCTTAAACCAGTTTAAGATTCTAGTCTATCGGAATGGCTAATTTTGTATTACTAATTCAAAAAAAGATATCAAAAATGGAAAATAAAAGATTGAATATGTACAAAGCAGCTCCCGAGCTATACAAAGCAATGATGTCTCTGGAAAATGCTTTACAACAAACATCTCTGACTCCTATCGAAAAGGAGTTGATTAAAATAAGAGCTTCGCAAATCAATGGTTGTGCCTTTTGCCTGAACATGCATACCCGTGATGCTCGTAAAATCGGGGAAACCGAACAACGTATCTATTTGTTGAACGCATGGCATGAAGCAGGCAACTTATATTCTGAAAGCGAGAAGGCAATACTTCGCCTGACAGAAGAGGTTACCCTTATAAGCAAAGGCGGTGTTTCTGCTGAAACATATCAACAAGCAGAAAAGATATTGGGAGTATCTAAACTAGCTGAGGTAATAATGGCTGCGGTGGTTATCAATGGCTGGAACAGGATTGCCATATCCACAGAATTACCGATAGACTAATCGCCTAAACAAACAATAGGGATAATCCGTAAAGATTATCCCTATTTTATATACAAACTTCAATATTTTACATCAAACTGTTATGCAGTCTTTATCGGAATCCTCATCCGATAGAATGAGCGCCAAACAAATACCAAGCCCAGAATTAAGAATGGTATAGCGATAAATATAGAATAATCGCTGTCAGGGTTGGAGCGCATTTCTATACAAATTTCTGTAGCCAACAAACCAAATAGGGTAGAGAATTTGATGATAGGATTTAGTGATACGGACGATGTATCTTTAAATGGGTCGCCCACTGTGTCTCCTATTACTGCCGCTTCGTGCAGATGGGTATTCTTTTCTTTTAGGTCTACTTCTACTACTTTCTTGGCATTATCCCAGCTACCTCCCGCATTTGCCATGTAGATGGCTTGGAACAATCCGAATACGGCGATAGACACAAGGTAAGCCACAAAGAAGTTAGGGTCGAGGAATGCAAACGCCAATGTAAGCGAAATAAGGGCGATAAATATGTTCCACATCCCTTTTTGTGCATATTGGGTACAAATCTTCACCACGGCGATAGAGTCCTTTATATCGGCTTCTTTTTTTGTGATGTCGAATGTGCGTTTGATGAACTCTACAGCACGGTAAGCTCCTGTGGTAACGGCTTGCATAGAAGCACCGCTAAACCAAAAGATAACAGCTCCACCACAGATCAGCCCGAGAAGTACCGGAGCATCGGTTAGGGACAGTTTCAACAGTCCTACTTTTTCGAGTAGTAGAATAATGGAGAATATCATCGTTGTAGCACCGACTACGGCTGTTCCGATCAATACGGGTTTGGCTGTAGCCTTAAAGGTGTTACCTGCCGAGTCATTTGCTTCGAGAAAATGTTTTCCGTTTTCGAAATTAGGCGTAAAACCATATTCATTCTTTATCTCTTCAGATATATTCGGAATGCTTTCTATTTGCGACAATTCGAATACCGATTGGGCATTGTCTGTTACAGGGCCATAGCTGTCTACGGCAATGGTTACAGGGCCCATGCATAAGAAACCGAATGCAACCAACCCGAATGCGAAGATAGAGGCGTGAGGGCCTAATATGGCGTCCAATCCCATCTGTGCGGTAAAGAATGCACCTGTCATCAGAGCTGCGATGAGTAATCCAGTCCAGAATGCTCCGAAATAACCGGCTACAATACCCGATAGGATATTCAGGGATGGGCCTCCTTCGCGTGAAGCGGTCACAATTTCTTTCACATGTTTTGATTTGGAACTGGTAAAGAACTTCGTAAACTCAGGAATCAATACCGCAGCAAGTGTACCGCAGCTGATAATAATTGCCAGTTTCCACCAAAGGCTGCCATTTGCCGGGTTGCCTGTGATTTCTACCATATCGCCTAGCAATAGGTGGCTCATAAAGAAGCTCGCCGAGATACAAAGAACAGCAGCGATAATGATGAGGCGCATCAAAGGAGATTCGAAGTCGAATTCCTTTTTATTTCCGTATAGTCTTTTCGATATAGCCTGATTGATAAAGAATGCACAGCCCGATAAAAAGTCCATCAAGAAACGCATTCCGAATATCCATACTATCAGTTTAGCCTGAATATGCGGATCTTCTACGGCTAATGTGATAAATGCAATCAGAGCAACGCCTGTTACACCATATGTTTCAAACCCGTCGGCTGTAGGGCCTACACTGTCACCGGCATTGTCGCCCGTACAGTCGGCTATCACACCCGGATTACGAGGATCGTCTTCTTTTACCTTGAAAACAACCTTCATCAGGTCGGAACCGATGTCGGCAATCTTAGTAAAGATACCTCCGGCAATACGCAAAGCACTTGCTGCAAGCGATTCGCCAATAGCAAATCCCAAGAAACAGATACCTACTATTTCACGAGGCACAAAAAGAAGAATAATAACCATAAGTACCAGCTCAAGAGAGATGAGGAACAGACCGACGCTCATGCCGGCCTTCAACGGTATATTAACGACATCCAACGGACGTCCTTTTAACGAAGCAAATGCGGTGCGTGCATTGGCATAGGTATTTACACGAATACCAAACCAAGCTACAGTATAAGACCCTGCCATACCCACAACCGAGAATAACAAGACTTGGATAACAACTCCGAAAGACTGCCCGATCAATCCGAAGAAGTAGATGCATAGCACAAGGGCAATCAATCCAAACAACATCAGAAGGAATTTACCTTGCTGGATTAGATATGTCCGGCAAGTGGCGTAAATAGTAGCAGCTACTTTGAGCATAGAGTCGTGAGCAGGTAATCTCTTGACCTGACGGAACAAGAGAAGACTGAAACATAATGTTCCAGCAATGATCAGTGCACCATAAAATAAAAAATCCCATGAAGTAATCGCAGTTCCAAAGATGTGGAAGGTGCCCTCATGGAGATCAGGAATCGCCAGGTCGGCTTCGCTTGCAAACGTAGATAGGTTAACACCAAGAAGCAGACCAATCAGTAGACCAACATTTTTTAGTTTTTTCATGATAAAAAATTGTATTTAGATAGACAATAACAAACATACTCTCTCCCTAAAATACCAACTGAAAATATGTTTGTTTATCAGTTTCCGCTCCGAACTAAAAATTGTTTTGAATTTACAAAATTTAATCCTTTTACTATCTATTTTTTGTTGATTTTCTTACCGTTAAAAAAACGTTTTAAGTAAAAATAACAATGGGGGAGTTAAATTAACATTTAGCTCGTTTTTATGCTTGTTTTATGGTGTTTTTTATATGTTAAACAACATGTTTTGCTTAGTAATAAGCTAATTACCTTGATGAGGTGATGGATACCTTCAAAAATTATTGTTGCTTGAGATTGTTTCGATTTAACAAATTGCAGTTGTAAGAAATAAGGATTTTTTGCAATAAAGGGATGAGATGCTTCGTCCCTCCGCTTGACAAAATCTTATATTAGTTTAAATTGATCTGCGTCTTGTAACGCAGGAAATTTACTTCTGAACCTGATTAAATCCTGCATATTGATTGTTCCGCTTACAATACCTTCTTCTGTTCCACCTTCGGCGATGGTTTTTCCCATAAAGTCATAAAGGGCTGTTCCTCCGCTGTATTGTACATAAGGGTCGCTGCCTGTGCGGTTTGCGGCTGCTACATAACAAACGTTTTCTATGGCACGAGCCCGTACTAGGGTATTCCATGCATCCAAACGTACGGTAGGCCAGTTGGCTACATATATTATCATATCATAGTCACCCCTGTTGCGCGAATAAACAGGAAAGCGCACATCATAACATATCTGCAACAGAATGCGGAAACCTTTGTATTCTACAACGACTCTTTCTTCTCCGGCGGTGTATTCTTTATGTTCTCCCGCAAAGGTAAACAGATGTCGTTTGTTGTATGTCACATAGCTTCCGTCGGGTTTGACGAAATAAAGACGGTTGTAGTATTTTCCATTCTCTTCAGTGGCTACACTTCCTGCCAAAGCCATATTGCGGCGTAAGGCAATGGATTGCATCCACAGCAGAGTGTCTGTATCAGCCTTTTCGGCAGCACCTTTGGGCGATGTGCAAAAACCGGTGGTGAACATTTCGGGTAAAACGACAAGGTCTGTAGAATCTGATAACGAATCTATCAAATTCTCGACATGATCTCTGTTGGCTTCAGGCTTCTGCCATACGATGTCAGTTTGCAGCAATTTAATGTTCATGTATATCAGATATTTATTTGATGATATTAGCTTCGAAGTTAAAGATTTTCTATAAAAGAAAAAAGTTACATTTTGTAAAAGTCTATTTTAATTTCAGGCAGAAATGAATTTTGCTTTTGCTTCGTATCATCTGTAACGATTTTTTGTAGATTTGTATATTGTTAAAACGAATGAAATCAATACCGGCATATAATTTTCATAAAACAAAATACGGAGAAGAACTCCTTATCGATGTTGTCAGGCTTGCGGATATACAGAAGTATATACAAAAAGACCCTGTACACACATTATCTTATTATGACATTACTTTTATAGAGAATGATAATGTGGCGTTTGGTCTCAACAATAGCAAATACACGTTGGATAGTGGCGATGTCGTTTTTTCAAAGCCGGGAGATGTGCGTGCATGGATAAAAAGCGAAAATACGCCGGATGGCTATGCACTAATCTTTGAAGGTGAATTTCTACTTTCTTTTTTCAACGACCCACTCTTTCTGCAAAGTCTTTCTTATTTCGGAACACAAAGAAAGATTCATAAGATAAATATTGCTGCTATAAAGGAACGGATAGCATATCTTGTTGGCAATATAACAGCCGAAATACAAGACTATCAGTCGAAAGACAAACATATATTAAGGGCTTTGCTTTATGAAATACTCATGCTCCTCGACCGTGAATACAAAAAGCAAAATGAAGGTGAAAGCGAAATGCAAGTAACTCCGAGCAGGCATGTCGATTCTTTTGTAGAAGCGGTAGATAAAGATTTTAGGGAGTTTCACGACACAGCGTATTATGCCGGCAAGCTGTGTATAACACCCAATTATCTGAATGCAATCGTGAAAAAGGCGATGGGTGTAAATGCAAAGCTTTATATTCAGAATAAGATACTTGCGGAAGCAAAAAAGAAGCTGGCCTATTCCAGTTTGTCTGTATCTGAAATAGCCGAGCATCTTAATTTTGAGACTTCTTCTTATTTTATTCGCTTTTTTAGAAAATATACTCACTCCACACCGCTGCAATATCGCAATAGTGAAAAACGTTGAAAAGTGCTATTTTCTCCGTAGTTTATATCCTGATAAATAGGTAAACGATCTCTATTTTTGCCTAATAAATATCTCTTTTATTAAAATGAGTCGGGGTTCTTTCTTACACTCAGAATGACAGAGACGCGAAATGATAAAGAATACATAATCTAATAATAAAAAACATGGATAAAGAAATCATCAAGAACAAGATCATCGAAATGGAAGTTGCTGCTTTGGAATTGTGGAACAAAGGGAACCCTGACGGTTATCTGGCTATTTACTCTCCTGACTTTACTTATTTTGATCCGTATCAAGAAAAAAGGCTTGACGGCTTTGAGAGAATAAAAGAGTTGTATGAGAGTATGAGAAATAATTTTCAGGTAGAGCGTTACGAAATGATAGACCCTGTGGTGCAAGTATATCCGCAAACGGCTGTACTTACATATAATCTGATTTCTTATTCCGGCGAAGAGCTTTACCTATGGAATTGTACCGAAGTGTATCAATTGAACGACAAGGCTGAGTGGAAAATAATCCATAACCACTGGTCGCTGATAAAACCGTTGGGGTAATAATATTTCTAGTTCTCCTGAGTGTAGCAATAATCATTGAGATTCTTCGCTTCGCTCGGGAAGACAAAGAAGATAGACTTTTTATAGTTTACGTTTATTTTTTTAGTAAGAGTTTTTCCAGCATTGCACTTATCTCCTTATCATTTTCCTCACTCGTTCCTTTCCATTTTCCTATTATTATTCCATTCTGGTCGATAAGTAAATAGGTTGGAAAAGAGTCAATATAATATTTGTTTTTTACATCTTCTTTATTTGTATTCCCTTTTGCTGATTCTTCGAGATTTTGTACATCTAATATTTGAGGCCAGTCTTTCAAATTATGCTTTTCTACTGCATCTAGATAGGGCTCTTTTTTTGATTCTGATGCTATACCAATGATGGTAAGGCCTTTTTTATTGTATTTTTTGTGTATCTCTTTCAGAAACGGAATACCTTGCAGGCAAGGCCTGCACCAGCTACCCCAAAAATCGAGTAGCACATAAGATTTTCCTCTATAATCGGACAATCTTACCGTATCCCCACTAATAAGACTATAAGTAGAAAAGTCTACGGCTTTTTGCCCAATATTTGTTGTTTCTTTCAGAGCTTTTTCATCATCAATATCTTGTATCTGTTTCAGGGCGAGGAGTCCGAGTTGCGATTTTTTTACCTTGGCAGAGAGTTCATTATACAATAGTTTTGCACTGTCCGTAGGAGAATCATAGACTTCGGCTCGCTTTATAATGTAAAGCAGTTGTCCCGCCGCTATAAATGAATTAGGATGATTTTTTATATATTCTATATTTATCTTCTCTAATTTATTATTGAGAAGCAGTCTGATTGGATCTAGTTTCTCTCTCTCTTCTTGAAATACTTTGAAATTCTCTTCATTTGGGTTCTTCTCAAGCTGTCGCACCAATGGTTCAATCTTGTCATAGACTAAAACTCTGAGGCTGTCTTCCAAACTAGCTATTTGCTGTTTCAAAGGTTGGTATTCTTTTTCCGAATCGGTTCCTGTCAGCTTATAGTCGAATAAGTTTTTGGCAGATAGGGATAATTCCATCTGTTTGGGTTCTATGTATATAGATATGGCATGAAATGTATTAAATATAAGATCGGCTTTAGTCAAATCATTTATATGCAAATCGAATGAAAATTTTCCGTCAATTATAGAGCAGGTATCCTCGATATGCCTCCATTTGTCATTCTCGAGAGTCCAGTATGAAATGATAACAATATCGGAGATTGGATTGTCAATTTTGCCTACCAGAGTAGCTTCTTGCTTAGAAGAGGTGCAGGCGGAAAAAAATAGTCCGCAAAAAAAGATAAGGTATAAGAGTTTTCTCATGATAATAAATAATTAAAGCCTTACATAGCTCTAAATGTAAGGCTTTATTTGAAAATAAATAAATATTTTTTTTTTTATCTATTATGTATCTCTACTTTTTGAGTAGGGGCTTTTTCTGCATTACGTTTTTCTACCGAGCTGATAAAGTTGTCGGCAAGATGAGCAAACGCCATTCCCGTGATCGTATTTTCGTTCAATGCTACAGGTACACCTTTGTCGCCACCTTCGCAAATGCTTTGTACAATAGGTATTTGTCCTAGTAATGGTACATTCATTTCTTCTGCCAGATTTTTTGCACCTTCTTTGCCGAAGATGAAATACTTGTTTTCAGGCAGTTCGGCAGGAGTAAACCATGCCATGTTCTCTACCAGCCCGAGGATAGGCACATCTACCTTTTCGTTGGTAAACATATTGATTCCCTTGCGGGCATCGGCAAGCGCTACCTGCTGAGGGGTGCTGACTACTACCGCACCGGTTATTGCAAGCGTTTGCACCAGTGTGAGGTGAATGTCGCTTGTTCCGGGTGGGAAGTCGATAAGGAAATAATCGAGTTCGCCCCAGTTGCCGTCGTTTATCAGTTGCTTCAATGCATTTCCTGCCATTGCTCCACGCCATACCACGGCGTCGTCTCTGTTGACAAAGAAACCTATCGAAAGCATTTTTACACCATACTTTTCTATCGGAACGATGTATTCTTTTCCGTCAATCGGTTCAAGAAACGGGCGAGCTTCTTCTTCGTCAAACATTTTGGGTAATGAAGGCCCGAAGATATCGGCATCGAGCAAGCCCACTTTGTAGCCTTTCTTGGCAAGGGCAACCGCCAGATTTACCGATACGGTGCTTTTGCCTACACCGCCTTTTCCGGACGATATGGCAATTATATTTTTTACCTGAGGCAGTGCTTTCACCGGTTTGGGTGCTTCTACCTGTTGGGTTTTTACTTCAATGTTTCCTTTTATGTCGACATTGGGGTCGACGTAAGTCAGGATAGCTGTTTCGGCAGCTTTTACTATCGATTTGATAAACGGGTCGTTCGCTTTTTCGAAAAGTAGAGAAAAGCTTACTTTCATTCCGTCGATGTGGATATCGTCAGACACAAATCCCATTTCTACGATATCCTTCCCTGTACCGGGATAACGCACATTGCGCAGTGCGTCGATAATTAATTTAGGATATATATTAGCCATTTTTAGTTGATTGATTTAATATATTACTTCGCCCAAAGCTGCGATAGTCGTCTTTTTCGATCTCTATGTCGGGTTCTATCCAGTGGTCGCGATGTTGACATTCAAATTTTATATACTTGATATTTAAACCCCTTGCCAGCCATTGTTGTTCATAGTAGGTTTGTATTTTAAGTATATCGTCCACAAGCTGAGAGTGATACAGATCATCCGTTTCGAACAGTACAGGCAAAGCGTTTGCTTTCACCATCTCGCTGGTGTAGGTATACATAAAGTTGCTGTCTGTTTTGAGATGTACAATACCCTTGTCGGACAAAATCTCACGGTACAGCTTCATAAAGCGGGTAGAGGTCATCCGCTTGTTAACCTTGCTCATTTGTGGGTCGGGAAAGGTGATCCATATTTCCGATACTTCGCCCGCTGCAAAGAAGTGCGTTATCAGTTCGATGTGCGTGCGCAAGAATGCGACATTCTGCATATCGGCTTCGAGAGACTGCTTTGCCCCTGTCCACATGCGTGCGCCTTTTATATCTACTCCTATGAAATTCTTATTTGGATACAGCTTTGCAAGCCCTACGGTGTATTCGCCTTTGCCACAGCCCAGTTCGAGGACTATCGGGTTGTCGTTTTTGAAGAAAAGCGAGTTCCACTTTCCTTTCATCTCAAATCCTTTTTCCTGCAAAACGGCAAACGGATATTGGAATACGTGCGGGTATTCCTCCATGTTGGCAAATTTGGCAAGCTTATTTTTTCCCATTGATTATTAATTAATAATTGATAAATGTGCCGATGTGCCAATGGTATAAGAAATCAAAATTGGTAATTGGCATATTTTCACATTGGCATATCAAAACTGCTGCATGTCGCACAGTTTACGATAGTAGCCATTCTTTTCGAACAGCTCGTCGTGATGTCCACGTTCTACAATCTCGCCTTCGTGCATCACACATATTTCGTCAGCATTCTTTATTGTAGAAAGGCGGTGAGCGATAACCAGCGTGGTGCGGTTCTTCATCAGGTTGTCGAGAGCATCTTGTACCAGACGTTCCGATTCGGTGTCGAGTGCCGATGTGGCTTCGTCGAGAATCAGTATCTGAGGGTTCTTTAGGATGGCACGGGCAATGCTGATGCGTTGGCGTTGACCGCCCGACAGTTTGCTGCCCCGGTCGCCTATATTTGTGTTGTATCCTTCTTCGGTGGCAATGATAAAATCGTGGGCATTGGCTATCTTGGCTGCCTCTACCACTCTTTCCATTGTGGCATCATCTACGCCAAAAGCAATGTTGTTGTAGAATGTATCGTTGAAAAGGATTGCTTCCTGATTTACGTTACCCATCAGCGAACGTAGGTCGTGTATATCGGCATCCTTGATGTTTACATCGTCGATATAGATGCCTCCCTTGTTTACGTCATAAAAACGGGGTAGGAGGTCTGCCATCGTCGATTTGCCCGAGCCCGATTGTCCCACAAGGGCTACTGTTTTCCCTTTAGGTATGGTGAGGCTTACATTCTTGATAACCCAATGGCTGGTTTCGTATTTGAATTCTACATTTCTGTAGGTGATCGATTCCTTTAGCGATACTGGTTTCGGATTAGCCGGATTTTTAATGTTATTCTCTGCTTTCAGTATCTTGTCGATACGCTCAACCGAAGCCATCCCTTTTTGTATGGCATAAACCGATTTGGACAGGTCTTTGGCCGGATTGATGATCAGATAAAATATAGTCAGGTAATAAATAAACTTCGATGCATCCATCGATCCCGATCCGTCTAATATAAGTGTTCCTCCAAACCAGAGTACACAAACCACAGCAATCGTTCCCAAGAATTCGCTCATGGGGTGTGCCATCTGTTGGCGGCGAGCGATCTTGTTCGACATGTTTCTGAAAATATTGTTAGACGAGTCGAAACGGGTTTTCATTTTCGGCTCGGCATTGAATGCTTTGATGATACGCAATCCGCCCAGCGTTTCTTCTATCTGCGAAACAAGGCTTCCCCATTGGTTTTGTGCTGTCACCGACCTGCGTTTGAGGCTTTTGCCTACCTTGCCCATAATGTATCCGGCTATAGGTAATAGTATCAGTACGAAGATGGTAAGTTCCCAACTGATGAAAAGCATTGTACCCAGATATACGAGTATCATGATCGGGTTTTTGGTAACCATATCGAGCGAACTCATCACCGAGTTTTCCACCTCGTTTACATCCCCTGTCATGCGTGCAATAATATCGCCTTTGCGTTCTCCCGAGAAGAAACCGAGAGGCAGCGATAGTATTTTGTCGTTTATCTGTTTGCGGATATCCCGTACCACGCCTGTGCGTACATCTACAATATAGTGAGCACTGAGGTAGGTGGCGCCGGTTTTGAATAAGGTCATCACCACAAGGGTTAGTCCCAAGCCAAGCAATACTGCTCCGCCCGAGTGTGTGGCCATCATATCCGAGAGGTATGCGTAGAAGTTGTTTTCAAGAACCTTATAGTTGAGCATCGTGCTGATGCTTGAGGTATCCACAGGCATGTATTCGTATACCTTTTCGTCTACCTTAAACAATATACGGAGTATAGGTACTATCAGCGCAAAAGAAAATACATTGAGGATAGCGCTCAGTATGTTGAATACAAGATTTAGTACTACTTGCCTTTTGTATGGAGGTACAAACCTCCTTATCAGTGTTATAAAGTCTTTCATCAGAAAGTTTTTGGGTGAAAAAATGTCGGGGTTTACGTCCCGGCGAAAAACGGCTGCAAGTTAGCCATAATTCTTTATTTATAGAATAGCTTTCAGGTATTTTAGATAATTGGCATATATGTTGTTTTAATGGAAATGTTTTGTGATATTTGACACTTAATTGGGTGAAGCAAGGCAAATATAGAGTATGGTAATGATATACGGTACGCAGCAGTTGTGCCGACTCTTTTTATTGTGAGATTTTGTGTTAATATTTCCGTTGTGAAAGATTTACAAAAAAATGAAATCTTACAGTTGATATTTTAAGAGTCTGTTTGAATTTTGCTCGTTCCAATTTTTAGAACTATTTTCAGGATGATTTATTCTTTTGAGAAACGATAATAGCGGGCTATTAGAGTTAAACAAAAGGATAAAGCGGACAAAAAGACACTAAAAATGAACGAAGAAAATCGGAGAAATATTCATAGAAAAATATTCGTGGAAAATTTAAACAGGTTCTAAATAGTTCCTACTTTTGTATTGTCTAAATGATGTATGAATGGTTAACCCTGTAAATCCAAAGTTTAATAGTTTTTTCACGAAATACTATAACCGCTTTGTTCGTTTTGCTAATTCGTATGTACGTAGTATGGATGTTGCAGAAGACCTCACCACAGAGGCCTTCATGATTTATTGGGACAATAAGGATAACCTGAGTGCAGATTCTAATATAGAGGCATATATATTGACGATAATAAAAAACAAATGCCTCAACTACCTCAAACAAACAGAACGCAGAAGCCAGATACTTACCGATATGGGCAGCTACGCCCAATGGGAGCTCGATGTGCGTATCAGTTCGTTGGAAGCATGCGACCCCGAAGAGATATTCTCCGAAGAGATACAGCAGATTGTGAGAGATACACTGGCCAAACTACCCCAGCGAACAATCGATATATTTGTTGAGAGCCGTTACAAAGAAAAATCGCATAAAGAAATAGCCGAAATGTTTGGCATTACTACCAAAGGTGTTGAATTTCACATCTCAAAAGCCCTGAGCTTACTTCGACTAAACCTGAAAGATTACCTTTCGGCGTGGATTGCGCTTTTCTTTATTCTGAATAAGTAGCTCTTGTTTATAACCGAATTTTATTTTTAATATTTGTTAACAATATTTTGACTAGGGATGTACTGCCTTCGGTTGTTATTCTTATACACGACATTCTTATAGAAAAAATATAAATAGTCGCAAAAAGTAAATGGATTCAGAATTGTTATTTAGGTTTTTTGAAGGTTTAACTACTGATAGTGAGGATCAAGCAATAAAAGAGTGGTTTGATGCATCGCCTCAGAATCAGGAGCAGTTTTATCAGGAGAGAAAACTTTTTGATGCCTTGATCCTGCATCACGATCAAAACAGCATCACTGCCGATAGTAGCATATTGGTAGAAGAACCGTCGGCAGACCGTAAACGGATAATGTTCGGTACATTTATGAAAGTGGCGGCTGTTATTGCTATATTGCTTATGAGCGGATTGCTGTATATGCAAATAAAAAACAGTAATGAAGACTATGGAATGCAGTCTATCAGTGTTCCTGCCGGGCAATATGTAAACCTTTCTTTGCCCGATGGTACACAAGTATGGCTCAATGCCCGTACCAAAATAGAATATCCGGTATCTTTCAATAAAAAACAACGTATCGTAAAGCTCGACGGGCAAGCCTACTTTGAGGTGGTGCACAACGAGGATAAACCCTTTATAGTAGAAACATCGAAAGGAAACGTGAGCGTACTGGGAACCAAGTTTGATGTGATGGCGTATTCGGGTGAAGACGATTTTGTGGCCACACTGATGGATGGTAAGGTAAAAGTAGATCTTACGTCCGACCCTAGCCAGTCGTTGATCCTCAGCCCCAACACCAGAGCAGTTTTGAGGGATGGCAAGCTCGAGGTTTCGGGTATCGAGGACTATGATGCCTACCGATGGAAAGAGGGCTTGATCAGCTTCAACAACGCGTCTTTTGGTAGCATTATGCGCGACTTTGAAAAAATATACGGACTAAAAATCAATATAGAGAATACGCATGTAGGCAAATATTCGTACACCGGTAAGTTCCGTTTTGTAGACGGCATCGACTATGCGTTACGGGTTTTGCAAAGAGATATAAAATTTGAATACCAAAGGGATCCTGAGACCCATATCATTAATATCAAGTAAAAATACAATCACTCTAAAATGTAAGCCAATGAAAAATACCTGATCGTAACAAAAAGTGCCAAAAAATGCTGCAACATTTTTTGGCACGTGAAACCAATACAGTTTTAATAAAAAAGAGTATCAATCTCATTAACAAAACAAATCTATGAAAAATAATGATTTGAAGGATGTTTTTTATTTAAAATATCCGGAATTAAAACAATTGACAAAAATCATGAGGGTTTTTATTTTATGTCTATTATGCAGCATCCAATTTCTATTTGCTGAAAACTCTTACTCTCAGAGTGCAAGAGTGACAATGAACCTGAAAAATGTTAAGTTAGCCAAAGTCTTAAACGAAATCGAAAGCCAAACCAGCTATTTGTTTATTTATAACAACAAGGTTGGTGTAGATCAGACAACGACTGTGAACGTAAAAGACAAGCCCACTGCGGAGGTGCTTGATCATGTGTTGAAGAATACAAATATCAGCTATAGCATGGAAGGTGCGCATATTATCCTTTCGGCGAATGCAAATACCAAAGAAACCGGTGCAACTCAGCAAGACAGGTTGGTAACAGGTACTATAAAGGATAAGAATGGCGAACCGCTCATCGGGGTTAGTGTAGCCATAAAAGGTACTTCTACAGGTACAATGACCGACATTGACGGTAATTTCTCGATAAAAGTTCCTGCAGGAAAAACGTTGGAAGTAACTTATATTGGTTATGTTTCGCAAACGCTGAATGTAGGAAATCAAACGTCGTTCGATGTGGTATTGAAAGAAAGCGACGTGAACCTTGACGAAGTGGTGGTAACCGCTTTGGGTATCAAGAGAGCACAAAAAGCATTGAGCTACAATGTACAAGAAATAAAAGGCGATCAGCTTACAGGTGTAAAAGATGTAAACTTGATGAACTCCCTGTCGGGTAAAGTTGCCGGTGTAAACATCAATGCATCTGCTGCCGGTATCGGTGGAGCTACACGTGTAGTAATGCGTGGATCTAAATCTATAACAAAGGATAACAACGCATTGTACGTGATAGACGGTGTGCCTATCTTCAATGCTAACAAGGGCGGATTGAATCAGAACAATGAGTATGCCGATCAGCCTCGTGGAGAGGGAATCTCAGACCTCAACCCCGACGATATCGAAAGCATGTCGGTGCTTACAGGTCCTGCCGCTGCTGCCCTTTACGGGTCTAACGCTGCAAATGGTGCGATTGTGATCACAACCAAAAAAGGAGCAACAGGTAAACCAAAAGTGACAATATCCAACCAGACTACATTCTCTCGTCCGTTTGTGATGCCTGATTTCCAAAACAAATATGGAAACAAAACAGGTGAGTATAAGAGCTGGGGCGATGTGCAAAACAAATACGCTTACAATCCTTCAGACTTTTTCGATACAGGTGCTACTTCCCAAACATCGGCTACACTGTCGGTAGGTACAGACAAGAATCAGACATTTATGTCGTTGGGTTCTACTAAAGCCAATGGTATAATACCTGAAAACGATTATATGAAATACAATGCAACGTTGAGGAATACAACTAAATTCTTGAACGATAAAATGATCCTCGATTTCGGCTTTAGCTATATCAAGCAAAAAGACCAGAATATGATGGCTCAGGGACAATATTACAATCCGCTTACTGCAATATATACGTATCCGAGAGGTGAAGACTTCAGCTATGCTAAAAACTATGAATTATATAGCGATGCATTGGGATACAACGTACAACAGTGGAAGTTTGGAGACCAAGGCTTAGGGATGCAAAATCCGTATTGGATTATCAACCGCAACAGAATGGTAAACAAACGTGACCGTTATATGATGAACGTGAACCTGCAATACAATATCTTCGACTGGATGAATGTAATGGGACGTGCACGTCTCGACAATTCGCAGAATAACTTCACTCAGAAGAATTATGCTTCTACTCACCAATTGTTTGCATCCGAAACAGGACGTTTCAAGTCTACAAAAGAAGACTACAAGCAAGCGTATGCCGACTTGTTGTTAAACATCAACAAGTACTTCGGCAGCTACTCTTTGTCTGCCAATATCGGTACAAGTATCTCTGATATGCGTTCCGACGAAAGCGGCGTAGATGGTGCATCTCTGATGATCCCTAACTTCTTTGCGATAACAAATATAGACAAGAATGCTCCTAAAACCAGATTGATACAAGACGGCTGGCACGAACAAACTCAGTCGGTATTCGCCAATGTGGAACTAGGCTGGAAGAGTATGTTGTACCTTACTTTGACAGGTCGTAACGACTGGGCTTCTGCTCTTGCAAATACAAGCAACAGCTCATTCTTCTATCCATCAGTAGGGGTTTCGGGTGTGGTATCTGAAATGGTGAAATTGCCAAGCTTTATTTCATACATGAAAGTACGTGGGTCTTACTCTTCGGTAGGTTCTGCTATTCCTCGCAACCTGTCTATCCCGACATACGAATATGACGAGCAGGGCGGTTTCTGGAAAACCAACACATATATGCCGATTACAGACCTTAAACCTGAAAGAACAGGATCGTGGGAAGCCGGATTGAGCTCTAAATTCTGGGGCAACAGATTAAGCTTCGATATGACATGGTACAAGTCTAATACCAAAAATCAGACGCTTAAAGTACCTGTATCTCCTACCACAGGATATACTTCGATGTATATACAAACAGGTAATGTAGAAAACCAAGGTGTGGAAATCACATTGGGAGCCGACAACAAATGGGGTAACTTCAACTGGAACTCTACATTTACTGCCAGCTACAACAAAAATACGATAAAGCAGCTCGGTAAATATGCTGATCCTGTTACCGGTGAAATGGTTACACTTGAGTCTATTTCTCAGGGTGGTATCGGAGCTTCAGAATTCCGTTTGATGGCAGGCGGTACAATGGGTGACTTCTATGTTAAGAAAAAATTGAAATATGATGATAAAGGCGCTGTCGTTCTGAACGAAAACGGTAGTCCTGAACTCGAAAATACAATGGATAAAGTGGGCTCGGTGCTTCCAAAATGGAACCTAGGCTTTAGAAACGACTTCAGATGGAAAGATATCAATTTCGGATTCCTCGTATCGGCACGTTTGGGCGGTATCGTTGTTTCTCCTACACAGGCTATTTTGGACGGATTCGGCGTAACTAAAGCCACTGCTGTTGCCAGAGACAATGGAGGCGTAATGATCGGTAATACGAAGATCGACCCTTACAAATACTATTCTGTAACAGGACAAACCGAAGGCTTATTGTCAGATTATATCTACAAAGCCACCAACCTTCGTTTGCAAGAAGTATCGGTAGGTTATACCCTGCCTAGTAAATGGTTCAACGATGTAATGAAAGTAAATGTATCGTTCGTTGGGCGCAACCTGTGGATGATCTACAACAAAGCACCTTTCGATCCTGAAGCAACAGCTTCTACCGGAACTTACTTCCAGGGTATCGACTACTTTATGCAGCCAAGTCTTCGCAATTTGGGATTCAGCGTTAAGGTAGAGTTCTAATATTAATTCATTACGATTATTGTTCATACAATATTAAAAGTTAAAATTATGAATAACAATATATTTCAAAAGATAAAAACAGGACTTGCTTCAGCACTGTTGTGCTCACTTGTTTTGGTATCATGTACCGACAATTTCGAAGACATGAACAGAAATCCTGCTCAACCTACCGACAAGGAAATTCTTGAAGGTTACTACAAGCTTGGTGCATTTTTCCCTCAGATGCTGAATTATGCATACCCTGCACAGGAAAATGCTTACCAGATGGGCGAAAACCTTATCGGTGACCCATACGGACGCTATCTGTCTATTGCAAATACATGGTCTTCAAACTTCTCTACGTTCAATGCGCCTGCCGGATGGATCAACTCTCCGTTTAAGGATGCTTTCGAAAAAGTATACGGAGGATGGACACAAGTGAAGGAGCAAACCAAAGGCGAAGGACCTCTTTATGCATGGGCTCAGATATTGCGTGTTACATCTATGCAACGTATCACAGACCTGTACGGACCTATCCCTTACTCCAAAGTGGGTGGTGGAAGCCTTGGTTCGGCTTACGATAGTCAGGAAGATGTATACAAAAATATGCTTACCGATCTGGATGCTGCTATTGCCGAGCTTACAACATTTGTTGCTGCCAACCCGAACTATACGGCGATGGCTAAGTTTGACAAAGTATATAGCGGAGATTTTACCAAATGGATAAAATATGCTAACTCGCTTAAGCTTCGTATGGCAATGCGTATCGTATATGCAAATCCTGAACTTGCTAAACAAAAAGCAGAAGAAGCCGTAAAACATACGTTGGGAGTAATTGTAAGCAATAATGATATTGCACAGAATGCATTCCCTCAAAATCCAATCTGGACAGTAACGACATCATGGGGCGACTCGCGAGCTTGTGCCGATATTATCGCCTATCTGTCGGGCTATAGCGATCCCCGTTTGTCCAGATATTTTACAAAAAGTCAGGTGGCAAATGGTCCTGAATATCTTGGTTTGAGAACAGGTATTGCTGTTCCGGGAAAAGACTGGGCCGATAAATATTCGTCTGCTACTTATACCCAAACAGCACCAACATTGTGGCTTCCTGCTTCGGAAGTAGCATTCCTAAGAGCCGAAGGAGCACTAAGAGGCTGGGATATGGGTGGTACAGCTAAAGAGCTTTATGAAGAAGGCGTTAAGCTGTCGTTCTCTCAGTGGTTGGCAAGCGGTGCCGATGCATACCTGCAAGATGCAGTAAGCAAACCGGGCGACTACAACGATCCTGATCCTGCGTTGGCAGCAAAAGCCATAAGCACGATTACAATAAAATGGAATGATGCAGATCCGTTCGAAACCAAATTGGAGAGAGTTATCACTCAGAAGTGGATTGCAATGTATCCGCTGGGACAAGAAGCATGGAGCGAACAACGCCGTACCGGATATCCACGTTTCTTCCCTGTATTGTTAAATTCGAATACCGATGCAAATCTGAAAACAAGATTCGCTTCTCGTATTCCGTTCCCGCCTGATGAGCAGAACAATAATACACAGAACTACAACGAGGCTGTGAAACTGCTAGGCGGACAAGATAACTATAGTACAAAACTATGGTGGGATAAGAACCCGAACAAAGGATGGTAAAAGGTAAAAGAAAGATGATTGCCCTTTTATATGTAAATGCCCGTTTCGGCATCTGATAGATTTAATATTGGATTTCGGATTAGTACAGGCAGTAAGACTCGTTCTTGCTGCCTGTATATATTTTAAGAAAGACTTGTATTGTTACGATTTGCATGCCGACCGAAAACAATTGTTGTTTCGTGATGTTACAAATGTAGAGATGATTGATTAGTCGGTGTCTAAATTATGCTGCGAAAAAGATGAAGCAGTCAAAAGAAATGACACGCTTATTATATTTACTTCTTTATATTAGAGGGAAATAAATATTTTTTCTACCTTTGCCGAAATAATATGGGAAGATATTTAGCTCTGGATTATGGAACAAAGCGGACAGGTATCGCAGTATCGGATACACTTAAGATAATAGCTAACGGACTGACTACCGTGCCCACCCATACTCTTTTGGATTATCTGAAAACATATTTGCAGAAAGAAGATGTAGAGCGCATCATTGTGGGTTTGCCAAAACAAATGAATAACGAATATTCGGAGAACATGAAGCACATCCGCCCATTTGTTAAGAAATTGCAATCTCTCTATCCCGATATGCAGATAGAATATTATGATGAGCGGTTCACTTCAGCCTTGGCACACAAAACAATGCTGGACGCAGGATTAAAGAAAACAGACAGACAGAACAAAAGCCTTGTAGACGAGATCAGTGCAACTATTATACTGCAAGGGTATATGGAAAGTTTACGATTACAAAGCAAATAATTAAACAATGATATTACCAATATACTTATACGGACATCCGGTGCTTAGGAAAGTCGGAGAAGATATTACAAAAGATTACCCAAATCTGGAAACGCTTATCGGCAATATGTTCGAAACCATGTACAATGCCGATGGCATCGGACTGGCAGCACCTCAGATAGGATTGGCTATTCGCCTTTTTGTGATAGACCTCGAGCCGCTGGCCGAAGATGAACCCAAATACGCAGGATTTAAGAAAGTGTTTATCAATCCTCGGATAGTAGAAGAGTCAGGCGAGCCTGTGAAGTTGGAAGAAGGATGCCTCAGCATACCGGGAATCAACGAAATGGTGGAGCGTAAAGAGAGAATCCGCATTCAGTATCTCGACGAAAATTTTGTAGCTCACGACGAGGTGTATGAGGATTTCTTCGCACGTTGCATTCAGCACGAATACGACCATATAGAAGGCGTACTGTTTGTAGACCTTATCTCGGGCATCAGAAAACAATTGATAAAATCTAAATTAAATAACCTACTAAAGGGGAGGACAAATTGCCGATATAGAGTAAAACCGGTGCAAACAAAAAACTAAGACCTGTTATTATGAAAAGTGTGATCAAGGTATTTTTAATACTTGTTTCTATTTTTTACAGTCTTAGCTCTTGTGTAACAAACAAGGACACAGACTTTTTACAAGACATAAAACTTAAATATCCCGAAACGTCAGTCAAGCCCGATCAATATCGTGTGATACCGGGCGACCAACTCAGCATTGTTGTATATGCATGGGATGAACAAACCAAAGCCATGTTTTCGGCCTATACCCCTCGTTTTTCGGGGCAAGGTATCAGCGAGCGTACAGGTGTAGACGCTTACTCGCAGACAAGGGGTCTCGACGATGCAGCCGGAGTGCCTCCTGTAACCGTATATGCCGACGGAACGATAACATTTCCCTACATCGGTAAGGTGTATGTGCAAGGGCAAACGATGCTCGAAATAAGGAATGTTATATCCAACAAGCTGAATGCCTATGCCGACGGAACTACTGCCGAAGTGTCTCTCTACAACAGATACTTCAGCATACTTGGCGAAGCGGGGGCAAATCGCATACACATGCCCAGTACCACTATGACTATCTATCAGGCTCTCTCTATAGCAAGCACGATAGGGGCATACGCCGACAGATCGAAAGTGAGCATTATCCGCCAGACGGAAACAGGCTCTACCGTAAAAACATTCGACCTCCGAAGCAAGGATATCATAGATTCGGAATATTACTATATACAGCCCAATGATGTGTTGTATATCCCTCAGATGAAACGTAAGTTTCTTGGTACAACCACTTCTTTTGCCGGTTTGTTCGGTTTGCTGACATCAGTGGCCGGGGTTATTGTATTTACACTTAGAGTATTTTGATATGAAGGCTATAATATATTACATGTTATCCGGTTTGATGATGGTTGGTATATTCTCTTCCTGCATCTCGAGCGAAGAAATAAATTATCTGCAAAATATCAACTTGCAATATCCTCTACAGCCCTATACCGAATACAGGTTGGCTGTGGATGATAAAATATCATGCTCTATCTCTACCAGCGACGAAGAAGTATTCCGTGCTTTCAACTCGGTGGTGGGTCCCAATCAGAATGCTCTCAAAGCATATACCATATACAGCGACAGTACAGTTATTCTCCCTTTCTTCGGCAAAGTGAAGGTCGCAGGCCGTACGGTTCAGGAGGCAGAAGATATTATCCAGAAGCTGATACAGGAGTCTATCCTCGATGCACAGGTAAAAGTGACATTGTCAAGCAACTATTTTTATATACTTGCGTCTAACAAACAGGGCTTCTATTCTGTTTATAAAGATAATATGACCATTTATCAGGCATTGGCCATATCGCAGCAGACTACGGGTACGATGGATTTGTCGAAGGTAAGTATCATCCGTAGAGACGCTTTGGGAAATTCGATAGTAAAAACTTTCGACCTCAGAACCCAGGATGTGATTCAGTCCGAGTTTTACTATATACGCCCCAACGACCTGATATATTTCCCTACAAACAAGAATTCGTTCTTTAATATAGAATCGTTAGGCTCGTTTGCGGCAACGATGATGATCCCTCTTACATTCCTCGTGTATACGGTGATGTATCGCTGGTGATCGATATAAATACAAAAGCAACCCTTTCTAGCACAAATACTTTTTTACGATGGACATAAATAATAAACCTGGAGCTGATACGGATCCGTATTTCGAAGAGATAAAGGCCAAGACGACTTTGTCTTTCGACTTCGTACTTTGGTTTTACCGCATATTGAAATACTGGTATCTCTTTGTTATTTCTATAGCGCTGTTTATGGCATACGCATTTATAAAAAATAAATCGTGGGTGCCTTTCTACGGAATTCAGGCTATGATAATACTCGAAGACCGGGGGTCGAGTATGATATCGGGAGCAGTGCCGCTGGGAAGTATCTTGCGTAATACCGAAAATCAGCAGATTGTATTGGAATCGTACGGGCTTACCGAAAGAACGGTAAAGAACCTGTCGAAGAAGATGCATATCGACTACTTTATCCAGACAAGGTTTAAATATATCAGCCTTTACACCGATTCGCCTATCGAAATTGTTATCGACAGCCTCGAAACAGATATTACGCCTCAGGCGTACAGCAAAGTCTTTGATGTGGCATACGTTAGCGATAGCCAGATACGTGTGAGCTACAAGGATGGCTTGGACGGAGAACCCGAAGAAGCCTTCAATGTAGTGTTTGATAGTCCTGTAGAGAATAAATTCTTTAAAGGGACGATTCGTAAAACGAAGAATTTCAAGCACGACTTTCTGCCCTTTAGTTTCCGCTTCTTTACCAATAGCCAACTCACAGGGATGTATAGCGGACGGGTGTCTACTGCCCTCAAAACCGAAAACTCCACCGCTCTTACCGTCAGTATGTACGGAACAGATCCGGCTAAGGATATGGATTATCTGAAAGCTCTTTTGGATGAATTTCAGGATTATAATCTGGCTTTGAAAAATCAACAGGCTGATCTGACAATCAAGTTCCTTGATGCCCAGATAACCGTTATCAACGACTCGCTGAATATATCACGCCTCAAGCTCGAACGATTCCAGAAAGAGACGGGAGTATATGAGGTGTCTTCGGCTACTGTGAGGCGGGAGCTTGATGTTGCCGATGTGGATAGAGATCAGGTGGCGATGCGAGAAAAAACAGTACTGTTTACTACACAGAAGATCAAAGAAGGAATTATGGGTAGTGCAGAGCTGATAGATCCTATAAGTATAGGGTTGACAGACGAAATAAAATTGTCGAGATACGTTGAGGAATATAATCAGGAGCTTAGAAAATCGAAGAACTTAGGGCCTAAGAGCCCGATTTATATGACGGCTATCAACAAGCTGAACGAGAGCCGTGTGCAGATATTGAGAGAGCTGCAACTTATTCAGGTGAAGCTTCAGGATCAGAAAGACCTTTTGGTGAAGAAATATCAGAATCTCGATCTCAAGCTCGACAACCTGCCTCCTCAGGAGCGCGACCTGATAAAATATCAGCGAGAATACAATGTCAACGAGATGTATCACCAGTTTCTTACCCAAAGGCAGTATGAAGCCAAGATACAAAGAGCATCCAATACACCCGACAACTTTATATGGGAATATCCACGTATGGTTGGCGGAGCAATGAACACGGGCGAGAAGAGCAAAAATTATATGTACTTCCTGATGATAGCTTTGGTTATTCCGTTGATCTTTGTCGTAGTCAAAGAAGAGGTTCTCAACTTTGCGATCACTTCTAAAGAGGAATGTGAAAAAATATCAGGATTGCCTGTTATCGGGACTATCGAGAATATCTCGAAAAAGCTCGCCGGCGGTGTCGTGCTGGTGAAGAATTTCCCCAAATCGAGCTTTGCCGAATCGTTCCGCAATATGCGTGTACGCATAGAATATATGGCTCAGCGTGAAAATAAAATCACCATATTGGTTACCTCTACCGAGCCTGCCGATGGTAAAACGTTTATCGCTACCAATGTGGCTTCTGTATACCAGTTGATGGGTAAGAAGGTAATTATCGTCGATCTCGACCTCAGACGTCCTTCGGTAGGAAAAACACTACAGATCGACGCACAAAAGGGAATATCCAACTATCTGATAGGGCAAGTTACTTTGGACGAGATCATCATTTCGCACCCCGACTATGGATTCGATATTATCCCAGCCGGAACGCTGCCTCCTAATCCGAGTGAGCTGATCAAGACTGCCAAAACAAAGCAACTGTTGGAACACCTGAAAGAAGAATACGACTATGTTATTGTAGACTGTAGTCCGGTAGGTCTTGTTTCCGATGCCTACATTCTTTCTTCTATGGCCGATACAACGCTGTTTGTGGTGCGCCGAGCCAAAACCAACAAGGCGTTCTTCAAGAGCGTGATTACACAACTTGGGTTCGATGGTGTGGAAAACATAGCCTTGGTGTTCAACGATGTGAAGGGTAGGGAAGGTTATTATGGAACATCACGCTACTATGGTGACAAGACGTACTATCTGAAGAAGAATTCGTATTATCACGACGACTATTTTGAAAGTTAAATTTCGAAAAACTAAAAAATATAAAAAAGAGAGGCTCCAACGGTCTCTCTTCTTTTTTGTTAATGTATTATTCATATATTTGCCAATCGTTGATTAATACACTATAATCGTGAAAAAGTTTCTATTCTCAATATTCCTTTTATTCAGCAGTCTGTCTAGTTTTGCCCAAATAAATACGGATAGAGTAATCCTCATTGGCCGAAATTCGCTTTATTATGAAGATTACGTGCTTGCTATTCAGTATTTCAATCAGGTGATAAAAGCAAAGCCGTATCTTGCCGAGCCTTATTTTTACAGGGCAATCGCAAAATATTATCTCGACGACTTTAAAGGAACGGAAGACGATTGTACGCTGGCATTGGAGCGAAATCCGTTTATATCGAAGGCATATCAGTTGAGAGCCGATGCCCGTCAAAATCAGAATAATTACGACGGGGCGTTGGAAGATTATAAAGTGTCTTTGGATAACTATCCGAACGATAAGTTTACGCTCGTAAATATGGGTATTGTCAACATTCAGAAGAAAGATTATGACCAAGCCGAGAAATATCTGAACGAGCTGCTTCGCATATACCCGACATATACTCAGGGGTATCTGACACGTGGAGCCATGTATCAGGAAAAAGGAGATACCATTCAGGCCTTCGAAAACTACAATGAAGCCATCAAGCAGGATAAGTATATGGCTCAGTCGTATTCTATGCGAGGATTGCTCCATTACTATAAGAAAGACTATGATAAGGCTTTGGCGGACTTAGACGAAGCCATAAAGATAGAACCTCTCCAATCGGGAAACTATATCAACCGGGGGCTTATTCGTTATTCCAAAAACGACCTTCGTGGTGCTATGGCCGACTACGACAAGGTTATAGAGCTTGATGCAAACAATATAATTGCTCGCTTCAACCGAGGCTTGCTACGTGCACAGGTAGGTGATGATAACCGCGCCATTGCCGACTTCGATGTAGTACTCAAGTTTGAGCCTAACAATTATATTGCCTACTTCAACAGGTCTCTGATAAAGAGTAACATCGGCGACTACAATGGAGCGATTGCCGACCTCAATGTGGTGCTTGCCCAGTATCCCGAGTTTTATCATGGATTTTATAGCAGGGGCGAAATCAAACGGAGGCAAAACGACCTGAAGGGTGCGGAACGTGACTTCAATTATGCCCGAAACGAAGAGGCCCGAAAGAATAAAGAAATGGCTGCCAAGGGCATTACCGAAGAGGAGGCTAAGACAAGGGAAACATCAGACAAGGATATCGATAAATTTAATTTGCTTGTTGTTGCCGATAAAAAAGACGAAGAAAAGAGCAAGTACGAAAGTAACTCTCGTGGACGTATTCAGAATAAGCAAGTGCGCCTTGAGCTCGAACCTCGTTTTGTGATTACTTATTACGAAAAACCGAACGACATCAGACGTTTTGTATATTATAGCCAGTTGGTAGACGGTCTTAACCGCAAGTCTACATTGCCAAAAAAATTGAGGATAACCAATAGCGAGGCCGCTCTGAATGAGCCTCAGATAGCGGATCATTTCTGGTCGATAAACGAACTGTCGAAACGGATAGAGGAAAGCCCTGCGAATGCCGAGTTGTACTATGCTCGTGCATTGGATTACATGCTAGTCCAAGACTTTGGCAACTCTATCGAAAATTTCAATAAGGCGATTGCTCTCGATCCTCGATTTACGTTGGCTTATTTCGACTTGGCGGTGGTATATACCAAGCAATTGGAGTTGAAAGAGAACGTTCCTGAATATGATAAGAAATCGGAACAGCCCGATGCCCTTTCTTCTTTGACAGGAGCTAATGCGAAGAAAGATGCTACCTTGACAGGTGCAGGAGCATCGATGCTCGATCCGGGAAAGATGGAGTACGACCTCATTGTGAAGAACTACAGCAAGGTTATAGAACTTAACCCTGAGTTTGTATATGCTTACTACAACAGGGCGGAAATACGCTACAAGCAAAATGACTTCCGTGCGGCAATCTTAGACTATAACGAAGCCATCAGACGCGACTCTCAGTTTGCCGAAGCATACTATAATCGTGGGTTGGCACGCTTCCAGATCAAGGACAAAGACCGTGCTTTGGATGATATGCGCAAAGCAGGAGAGCTTGGTGTGATAGAAGCTTATAGTATTATCAAGCGTATGACCGAGTAGTCTTCTCCTTATTAAGTAACTCAATTGAAATCAAATAATAAACCTTTTATTAGCTCCGAGTTCGGAGCTAATTTTTATTATATCTGCGACGGGGATTTGTCGGTGAGAGGTTATGACTTCTTTATTGATGAGAAAACCGAGCTCACTTAGTTGGTTTTCATCCATGTTTTTTATTCTTTTCCATTCACTGGCATAAAACCATTCATCATCTACAAAATATAGCACATGCATCTTGTTGAAGCTGATTGTTTTGTGGTTGTCTTTAAAGAGTTTGTAGTCGTTGTATGACTCCATTGTTTTCCCTTGTATAATAAAGACATCCTCGCCATACTTATTCCATAAAAACATCCTGACGAAATATGCAGCTATCAGCCACGAAAGTAGAACTCTGAGTGTAAACCCAAAGGTTATTTCATCCAATATTAACAGTCCCGCCACAATTGGTAATAAAATTATTACTGATGCAGTCGCCCCCAAATCTGTAGTTGCACAACTCGGCTTTGGGGGAGTTGTTATTCGTAAGCGTATGGTGTCGTTTCGATATTCTAGTTTGTAGTGTTCCATATCGTTTTTTTGAAGCTAAGTAGGTTTCTTTTTTTTATTTGAAGCATAGCCTACAGTCGATATTCTTAGAACGCAAACTTGTCATGTATAGATTTTAGCACTTTTCTATACATGTTATGACTATCATGTATAGTTTTTGCCCTTTTTCTATACATGTGGTTCTTGACATATATAGATTTTGGGTCTTTTTATGTTTATTGTTTAGTTATTCACCGATTCTATTTGGTCGCTGTATAGAGGAGGAGCTTCATCACTAACATTTATCAGTAAATCGATCAAAGGCATATTCAGGTAATAATTATATTTTCCTATTTTTATTTTAGTTAATAAATTTGCCCTTACCAGTTTTTCTAAATATCCGGTTGCTGTAATTCGTGTAACATTCAAGTCTTTAGTAACAAATTCAATCTTAGTATATGGATGATTGAATAAATTGTTCAAAAGCTCGTGATTGTAAGCTTTTCCTAATAATGGTCTCATATCTTGCTTATATTGTATCATAAGAAGTGATATGTTTTTTACCAACTCTATAGTTTGTGAGGCTGTTTGTTCTACTCCTTTGAGTACAAAGAGTATCCATTCTTCCCATTGGTTATTATCTCTTACTCCTTGCAACAGGGAATAATATTCAGCTTTGTTTCGTATGAAATAACGGCTGAGGTAAAGAATTGGCAAGTCAAGCAAGCCTTTTATTACTAAATATAATATGTTGATTATTCGCCCTGTACGTCCATTCCCATCATAGAAAGGATGACTACTTTCGAACTGATGGTGTATGATTGCCATCTTTATGAGTGGATCCACATCAGACAAAGTGTCGTCGTTAATATATGCCTCTAAATTTCTCATATACTCCTCGATTTGTATTTTATCTTGTGGCGGCGTATATACAACTTCTTTAAACTGATTTTTCAACGTGGTTCCCGGTACAGCTCTAAACCCGGCTTTGTTCTCTTCCAACAGCTCTTGGATATGTTTGATATAAGAATTTGTTAATATATGTCTGCCTCGAACAAGATTAAATCCTGATTTTAAAGCATGGGCATAATTTAAAACTTCTTTTGTCGCAGCTGATACGACGTAAGCAGTCTTTTCTATGTCTAGATCTCCTTTGAAGAGTTCATCATTTGTGGTAATAATATTTTCTACAGCCGAACTATCCTTTGCTTCTTGTAATGAAAGAGTATTGATAAGGATATTCTCATTCGGAATAGTAAGGGCAACACCTTTTAATTCAGCTAATTTTCTGTTAGCTGCATTTGATTGTTTTAGAATGGCTTTTGTTTCAATATCTATATCTAGTGGTAATTTGGGTATAATGTAATTCATGCCTTAGTCTTACTTAAATAGTTATGTTTCGAAGATACAGAATAAAAATGAAAAATAAATTTGTTTTATTTTTTATATGTTTGTTATTCTAATTACTTTTCAACTATGCATAAGAATCATTCCTTTTAAAGCGTAAATCTTCATTAATTATTTTATTCAGAAGCAGCGAAAATATACTGTCTTCGATTATTCTATAATCTATCCCCTAAAAAACAAGAGAAGCCTGTTTATATACAGGCTTCTTTCTAATATGCAGTAGAAGTGTTTGTCCCCACTTCTTCAATAATACAAATTTACGGTGTATTTATCCCATTAAATTGTGCTTGCTTGATTGCCCAAGCTAAGGCATTTGCCATAAGTCGTGCATTTTCTACATTACCTCCGGTCCATCCCGTACGCGTGGTAGGTTTGAAGCTGGCATCGATAGCTAGAGGATATGTAGAGGCCGATCCACCCGCTCCTGATCCTGTCGTACCATTGAAGTTGGCTGCAAATCCGCCCTCACTGATGAAGAGGAGGTTGTATCTTTTGTGCTTCAATATCATTGGTGTTCCACTGTTGTTTTTAGATATAATTACTATATCGTCATCATCAGGTAAGCCTTGAGCACCCGAAGCACCATAACTGTCATTACCCCACAAAAGCCCACGTATATCGCCGAACGGACCATTCACAACGTCGTCATTCACAAAGTTAAGAGACATCACATTGGTTGTTGTCCAGTCTGCCGTGATGGTATATCCCGGATACAGAGCTTCAAAAAAAGCTTTCACCATTGCCTGACGTTCGCATACAAAGATAAGGACACCTCCTTTTTTCAGATAATCGACCAAATTGCTTGCCATAGTTGCTTTATCGAGAGGGTCGAGGTCAAAACCTGTAATAACAATATCGGGTTTTGTATCCAGATAGCTTTTAACGGTAGCTGTATTGTAGGCCGCTCCTCCGCTTACAACATTGTACGGATAGAACGTTTGATTCGCTGAATAAGGTACTATCTTAACGGTGCTGTTTTCTGTATTACCAAAGTTGACAGAAGCATCCATCATTTTTCTTAGTCCCGATCCGGGCTGACCTAGATATCCGGCTGTATTTTCATAATATCCGAACGCAAATACCGATTTTGTAGGATAGCTTACTACAACGGTTGCCTTACAGGTGGAAGCATTTGAAGAACTGTTGGATGTGATTGTCATTACCTTGTTTTCTACACTGGTGGGAGTACCATAGCCTTGAAGTTTTACTGTTTGGCTGGCAGTACTTAGCAGACCCGAGCCTTTGAAGTAAATGCCATCTACTGTGTTTGTTTCAATGGAGTAGGTTGCTCCGTATGGGGCTGTTACATTCAATGTCACTTCAATGTAGTTTGCATCGGGGTCGAGCGGTTTATTTAGCTCGTATACACCTCTCACCTTAGTGGCACTACAAGACATATTGTAAACAGGTTTCACCGAAGAGTCTTCCACATTGATACGCAAAGGGTCGCAAGTGGTCAGTTGTTTTCCGTTAAATGTTATTTTTATGAGATCACCTGCTGTTCCTACTGTATGGTTGGTTGGTGTTCCTGCACCGGGGATAGAAAGGTAATAATAACCCGTAGTCAGGAAAACGCCTGAAGCAGTAAAGTAATAGCCGTTAGACGGGTCGGGCATTGTAATTATATTGTATGCCCCTGCCTTTGTTACGTGCAATGGTATAGTCATGTAATTGCTTGCGTTTAGCGATACATTGTTTTGGTATATCCCCGCAAAAGTCAACGAGTCGCAATTCCCTATTTCTACAACGGCGTTACCAAGCTTAGATTCGAAGCAATTCCATTTTTCACCGTCCCATTGGTTTAGTCCCATACACAGTTCCTTATCGTCGTCTTCTACCAGATTATATACAATCAGTCCGGTGTGCATCTGATCTATGCCCGTCTTGTTTGCTGCATAATCATCGCTAGGTCCGGAAGTCGGATTGCTCGAATCTTTCAAAAACATAGGGAAGAGCTGGTTCTTCTGTGAGAGGTTTACACGTGGTAAGGCTAACCCTTTGGAGGCATTGGCTGTACCATCAATAATATTGTCTTTATCTTTCAGCTGCAATAATGCTCCGGTAGCAGAAGGTTCACCCGAACCAATGGTTACTTGTGCATTTGTTGTCAGATTTGTGCAGAAAATTGCTATCAGCAATAATAATACCCCGAAGGATATGCGTTTTGGCATTTGTCTCATGTTTGTCTGCTTCATGTAGTTTTCAATTTTAAGTTTTATCAATAATCGTGTATAATCGCATAGTCTTGTTTGTTGTAAGTATCTATTTTTTTTATCGCTTTTTTCTTTTTTATGAAAATTGCAAGTCGTGCTATTTATTCTCTGGCATAGAGACAGAGGAATAAGATTTTAATTTTTATAAAATACAGTATTTGTTTAGTATACACTTTTGTAAAGTTTTATGTCTAATTTGTTTATGACAAATAAAAGAGAAGTAAGTGGATTGAAAATAAAGAAAAATTATATGTAAACCGACTTTATGCTACCAATGAAATAAACATATCTTGTGCATCATCAGAAAGAAATATATGCTCAATAAACATATTGTTCTGGTCAGAATTCATAAATAAGTCTTCCGTATTACCGACTTGTGTTGCCTCGTTTAATAAATGTTTGTCACAAATATTATGCAAAGATAATATTATTATATAAAAAAACAACCCTTTAATAATCATATAACTAAATATATAAGAAGAGTTTATGAAGAAGGCTTCAATAACGTAGGTTTCGGAAAGATGGATGCGGGGCGTAAATAGTGGAATTGAATAAAATCTGTGATGGCTAATTATATTAATCTGTAAAAAATGTTTATTTTTGCAAGTTCTGGAAAGCAGCTTATTTGTAGGAGCTGCATAACTAAAAAAAGAGAAAGACGAATATGATTAAAATTACATTTCCGGATGGTTCCGTAAGAGAATTCGAAAAAGGAACAACATCTATGCAGGTTGCTGAGAGTATCAGTTCCCGTTTGGCGCAAGACGTGCTTGCCGCAAAGGTAAACGGGGAGGTTTGGGATTTAACAAGACCAATAGATACGGATGCGACGATCGAATTGCTGAAATGGGAAGATGAAGACGGAAAGCATGCATACTGGCATTCGTCGGCACACCTTATGGCCGAAGCGGTGCAGATACTTTACCCTCATGCAAAATTTGGGATAGGCCCTGCCATCGAGAATGGATTCTATTATGATATAGACTTTGGTGATACACCTGTCAAAGATGCCGATTTTCATAAGATCGAAGCTAAAATGATGGAGCTGATAGCCAATAAGGAAGAGATCAAACGTCAGAGTATAACAAAGACCGATGCGCTCAAAATGTTTGGCGACCGTAACGAGGGGTATAAGGTAGAACTTATCAACGACCTCGCGGACGGAACCATTACAACATATACACAAGGGGTATTTACCGACCTTTGCCGTGGCCCTCACTTGCCCAATACATCGTATATCAAGGCAGTGAAGATACTTAGTGCGGCGGGTGCATACTGGCGTGGCGACGAAAAGCGCAAGCAGCTGACACGTCTTTACGGTATCACTTTCCCTAAAAAGAAAATGCTCGACGAGTATCTTCTGATGCTCGAAGAAGCTAAGAAGCGTGACCACCGCAAGATAGGAAAAGAGCTTGAACTGTTTGCCTTCTCCGAAAATGTGGGTAAAGGCCTTCCATTGTGGTTGCCTCGTGGTACACAGTTGCGCTTGAAACTCGAAGACTTCCTGAAGAAGATACAGAAGAGATTCGAATACCAACAGGTGATGACACCGCATATCGGTAGTAAATTGCTTTACGTGACTTCGGGGCACTATGCAAAATACGGACAGGATTCTTTCCAGCCGATACATACACCGGAAGAAGGAGAGGAGTTCTTGTTGAAACCGATGAACTGTCCTCATCACTGCGAAATATACAAAGTTGTTCCACGCTCATATCGTGACCTGCCTTTGCGTATGGCAGAGTTTGGTACTGTATACCGTTACGAGCAAAGTGGCGAGCTTCACGGACTGACAAGGGTGCGTGGGTTTACTCAGGACGATGCGCATATTTTCTGTACACCTGAGCAGCTCAAAGAAGAGTTCCTCAAAGTGATGGATATTGTATTTATCATCTTCAAGGCTCTTAATTTTGAAAACTTTGAAGCACAAATCTCGCTCAGAGACCCTAATAATCGTGAAAAATATATCGGTAGCGATGCAAACTGGGAAAAAGCAGAGCGTGCCATTATAGAAGCCTGCGAAGAAAAAGGCTTGCCGGCACGTGTAGAACTTGGCGAAGCGGCATTCTATGGCCCTAAACTCGACTTTATGGTGAAGGACGCATTGGGTCGCCGTTGGCAGTTGGGAACAATACAGGTAGACTACAACCTTCCGGAGCGTTTCGAACTCGAATACACAGGAGCCGACAACCAAAAACACCGTCCGGTGATGATTCACCGTGCACCGTTTGGGTCGATGGAGCGTTTCATTGCCGTGCTAATAGAGCATACAGCAGGAAAATTCCCATTGTGGCTTGCTCCCGATCAGGTGGTGATATTGCCTATCAGCGAGAAGTTTAACGACTATGCTCACCGTGTGTCTCACTATTTCAAGCAACAGGGTATCAGTTCGCAGGTCGACGACCGTAACGAAAAGATTGGACGCAAAATCCGTGACAACGAATTGAAGCGTATCCCTTACTTGCTGATTGTGGGAGAGAAAGAAGCCGAAAGTGAAGAGGTTTCGATCCGCAAACAAGGTGACGGCGATAAAGGCTCGATGAAGTTTGTAAACTTTGCCGCACAGCTAAATGAAGAAATGGAACAGATGATGAATGCTTGGGAACAGCAGGCTTAAGCGTCGTCATTTTTACTACGTAATATAAAAGAGTCCCAAAAGTTATAAGAACTTTTGGGACTCTTTGTATTTGTACAAGATTTCAGCTTTCTTGTTGTTTCAATTCTGAGAGCATTCACTTAATTATCGTTGCCTCGAATATTTGCTGTAAGTCTTTTTTGCTTCTGATGCTTTCAAACTTAAATGCTCCTATCGTTAATGCACATCCCATAATCAACATTACGTAAGGAATTAAAGAAAATATGCCGAACTCATTCACCTTTATTAAAAAAGGAAACAAGATACCGATGAGAATAATGAATGAGAACCAGAAGCCCAAAAAAATAATAACATAACTAGGAAGTTTCATTTTTACTCTGATTATGGTCTTGCCCCATTCGTTGTGAAATTCGCCTTTGATTTTAGGTGAAAAAGAATTCTGATAATTTATATTGCGTTTTATCTCAAATGCATTACTTGTGGAGTATCCTTTGTACGTATTCTGTATTCTGATAATGTCGTTTATTCTATTTTGTATATCATTTTCGGACAGATGAGTCTCGTATACAATGTTTTCGTAAGGTAAAATGTTTTTCATCTAGCGTATTTTATTCATTCTTTTGATAAAGTTAACAATTTCCGATTAGATACGATAAGGCAAGAGTACGATTTTGTGTAGTTTAATCTTTGCTACTTACTCTTTGCATTCTCATCGTTTTATGGATATGCCGATGATGCTCTAAGGGTTACATTATATATACTGTAATATATAGAGTGTAATTTGATCCTGCTTTTTGGCTAAGTTTGTCTGTTCATGCGGTATTTAAGGTTTTATTTCGTATATTAGTTTTTTAATGCAAACATAAAAGACAAAACAATGAAAAAAACTTTATTAATTACACTCATTTTGGGAGTGATCTCATTATCCTGTTTTTCGCAACAATTTGAATTAACCCCCGAAGGGTTGAGAGACGCTGCTGATACATCGAAAGACTTTTTAGTTATTCCTGTTGACGGAAAATCTGCATCAGACTTGTATAGTATGTCTAAGCGGTATGTAAATGAAAAAATGTCGAATCCCAAATTTGCAATAAAATCCGACTTAGATGGAGATTATTTGCGATATAGTCTTTATTACCCAACGATATTCAGCTTTTCTAAAATGCTGGTTAGTCTCAAAATAAATGGTGCTTATCAGATAGAAATGAGATTCCGTGATGGACGTGTTCGGTATAATATCACAACTCTGAGTTTAACCTTCGAGGAGGGTGGCAATGAGTTTTATATTGCTGCCAGTAAAATGAAAGGCTGGGCTATTTTTGATAATAAGGGAAAACTTTTGATGAAAAATGAAAAGCAAAAACTTGAAGACCATTTTAATAATGAAGTGAAGATGTTTATTGATTTCATTCAATCGGATGGAGCTAGTGTAAATGATAATTGGTAAATAAGAGCCGTTATACAAAACGAAATCTGATTAATTGAAACTAAAGTGATGAAGCTGTGACAATTTTGGATGTATAAGTAAGAATAGGAGACATCCCCCTTTGAATTAAAAAGATAGGGAAATTTATACAAATTCAATAAGTTTTTTATTACCTTTGCACCCAGCTTTGTTTTAAAAATAAAAATAAATAAAAAATAAAGGAAAAGAATCTAACATTTTTTGAATGAGGAACAATAGATTTAATCAAAAAAAAGAAGAGTTACACAAGATCAATAATAACATTCGAGCTAGAGAAGTTCGTTTAGTCGGAGATAATGTCGAGCAAGGGGTATACTCTATTGGTGAGGCTTTACGATTGGCTGATGAGCTTGAGCTTGACCTCGTTGAAATCTCTCCAACAGCAGAACCTCCTGTGTGTAGGATTACAGATTATCAGAAATTCCTCTATCAACAAAAGAAAAAGCAGAAAGAAGCCAAAGCCAAATCGGTGAAGGTGGTGGTGAAAGAAATTCGTTTCGGACCACAGACCGACGATCATGACTTCAACTTCAAGTTGAAACACGCCAAAGGATTCCTCGAAGAAGGCTCAAAGCTAAAGGCTTATGTGTTCTTCAAAGGACGTTCTATCTTGTTTAAAGAACAAGGAGAGGTGTTGTTGCTTCGTTTTGCTACCGAGCTCGAAGACTACGGAAAAGTAGATCAGTTGCCGGCACTTGAAGGTAAGAGAATGATCATGATGATGTCTCCTAAAAAATCACCTGCAAAGGCTGCTCCTGCTAAACCGAAGGAAGATAAGCCAAAGGTGAAAGTGGAAAAGAAAGAGGACGAAGAAAAAAGCGCAGAATAAGCAGTTCGGAAGAATTGCATTCGTATATAAATTAATTTAATTAATAAACTGAGATGCCAAAAAAGAAGACTAATTCCGGTGCCAAAAAGAGGTTTGCCCTTACCGGAACAGGAAAAATCAAAAGAAAACATGCTTTCAAAAGTCACATCTTGACTAAGAAAACAAAAAAACAGAAAAGAAACCTTACTCACACAACAACAGTAAGCAAGGTGGACGAAAAGTCTGTTAAGCAATTGTTGGGAATGAAATAATTGTATTTCTTAAAAGCAAGTTTTAAAGATTTATTAACCGGATGTATGCAGCAAAGTGTTTTTGAAATAAAAAAACCGCTATCATTCAAAACAACGTAAATTATGCCAAGATCAGTCAATCATGTTGCTTCGCGCAACCGCAGAAAAAAAGTTCTGAAATTAACAAGAGGTTACTATGGAGCCCGCAAAAATGTGTGGACAGTAGCCAAAAACACATGGGAAAAAGGTCTTACCTATGCTTTCCGTGACCGTCGTGCTAAAAAACGCAACTTCCGTGCACTTTGGATACAACGTATCAATGCTGCTGCACGTTTGGAAGGTATGTCTTACTCTCGCCTGATGGGTGCTCTTCACAAGAATGGAGTAGAGATCAACCGTAAAGTTCTTGCAGACCTTGCAATGAACCATCCGGAAGCGTTCAAAGCAATCGTAGATAAAGTAAAATAAAGAATATCTTTATATACAAAGAAAAAGCAACCCACTGTGGTTGCTTTTTTGTTTCTATACATTATCGAGTTTGTCTATTATAGGGCTTTTCTTCATCGCTGATTTTGTTATTGTATAAAAAAGCTATACTTTTGCAGCTCAGATAAGGATTTTGCTACTTATACTCCAGCGTTAGGGAAGAAAATAGGGAGTATGGGTATCCTTTTGTAAAGAGTTCTTTGCATACCCTAATAATTTAGATATACTAATTTTTAAATTATTTTGATTGATGAGTAAAAGCAAAATTTACCTGCCTCTCTTAGTGTTGGGAACTGCATTTTGGGGAATTTCGTTTCCTTTATCCAAAGATGCATTCGATTCTATCCACCCTTACACATTCATGTTTTATCGTTTCTTAATCGCAACTTTCATTCTGGCTTTGATATTCTACAAGCAGATTCCGAAGATAAACAGTGAAACAATCCGTAAAGGCGCTATTGCCGGGCTATTCCTTTTCATGGGTATTTGCTGGCAAACGGTGGGGTTGAAGTATACAAGTTCGTCCAATGCCTCGTTTATTGCGGGGGTAGAGGTCGTGCTGATTCCTTTGTTTGCGTTCCTATTTATGAAAAGATCTATTCAGACACGAATGTGGGTGGCGTGCCTTCTGGCTTTAGCCGGGTTGTATATTATTGCTATGGCGTCGGGTTTCTCAGACTTTAGGATCGGAGACCTGATGGTGTTTGTGGGGTCGTTGTTTTATTCGGTTTACATTTTGTATGTGGGCAAGATCAGTACAGATTCACGGTCTGATGTAATGGCTATTCCGTTTGTTATCATACAGCTATCTGTTTGTGCTCTTTTGGCGGGTGCATTAACTGTATCTACGCAGGGCGTTGGGGCTGTCTCGATGTCGTTGCCTTTCGATGTATGGAAGGCACTGCTGTTTGTTGCGGTTTTGTCTACGGCTTACATGTACTGTATTCAGAATGCGGCTCAGAAGTATATCGAGGCCGAGAAGATCGCTCTGACATACTTGTGCGAACCTATTTTTGCGACTGTATTTGCGTATATAATATTGAATGAAGAGATAACTAGCCGAACAGTGATTGGAGGTACACTGATTCTGTCGGCAATGCTTTTGGCGGAAGTAAACGTCATGGCTGTATACCGACGTATCAGGGCGTTCTGTACTGTGAATTGAATTGAATGAACCGATTGTAGTCAAAAAGAGATATTCGCTGAGAGTGTCTCTTTTTGTTCTTTGTGGGAGGCTGTAAGATAATTTTGGATTGTATACAAAAGCTGGGAATAATTTTATATTTTTGTGTCGCCTAACGGCCCTGTAGTTTAATGGATAAAATAAAGGATTCCGGTTCCTTAGCTGTGGGTTCGATTCCCGCCAGGGTCACGTATGCTAAAATTAAAGCGTGTAAATCAATATTTTGCGCGCTTTTTGTTTTTAGTGCTTAGAAAATAGCTTAGGTATCTAAAAGCTATTGGATACTTTCTGCACTATATTAAATAGTTTTCTGACATCATTTAAATTTATTGTAAAATCTGTATACTCAGGAGAAGGATTTAATGAATGGCAAGTTATTTCGCCAGTTTCTACATTTTGATCAATTATTTGTTTACATAATATTGTTGTATCGGTTACAATTATCCAATTTGGATATTGCTTAGTGTGTAGTTTGCTTTTCCAATGCTCATATCCTAATTCTCTTGCATTTACTACATCGCCATGAGATAAACTCCTTTTGCTATCATCATCCATGCTGTCTCCTTTTATTTCAAATGCTTGGTAGTTTCCATGGTATATTTGATCAACAGGAAAATATGAATATCCGTTTCCTTCCCATATATTAGCATCCCTAAATTCATCGATATACTTAGCGTATGCATAAATAGGAACCATCGGAACCTTCATTATAAATTTACCTCCAGGTGCTTTAAAATAACTTATGCCGGATGGTGTTGTTATATAAGGCTCATCTTCGCTATGTAAAGGGTTTTCTATTATCATATTCCCATATCCATTTATGAGCCATAATCCACTTACAGTAGGGAATGCCATAAGTATTTGTCCAACAACTTCTTTACCTACATTATATCCTTCTTTCATCCAATTACTGGCAGTATTGCTCTTAACTCCAACTTTTTCGCAAAACAAGGTATGATTACCTCTTTTTTTTCCAAAAAAATGTTCTTTTACCTCTATTATCCGAGAATTAATTGTGCTCATAATTTTATCTATAGATATTTGTTATATCATAATATTATGATATATTTGTATTGTAATCAATTGGGGCGATTGCAATAAATTAAGAAATTAGGTTTAAACCTTGAGAGCAGCATGCAACCCCAATTTGTATGCTGCTTTCTGTTTTAATATTTAGTGTTATGAGAGAAGATTTAATTCTACCTTTAATATCATTGATGTTCAGTGTTGGTGTGTTTATATATCAATTAACACAATGTCCAGAAAATTTAAAGAATAAAATAAAATATCGATTCAATAAATTACTGAAGCGTTCTAAGAAGAGCCACTATTGATATTATTATAGCAATAATTGATATTATTGTAGTTATAGCATACTTCCTGTTCTCTGAAAGCCAACCCGGATAAAAAGGGGTGAATATTCGCCACTTTAAAGCATCCTCTCCTTTCTTTGTTATCTCATAAGACTCATTGATATATTCTTTAAATTCTGATACTTTTATTCTTGATACTTCATTCTTTTCTACAAATCCCCATTCTACACATAACTTTATACCATATCTTATTTCCGGTTGAAAATTTTTATACTTGGCGTCCAATCTTTTCAATCGATATTTTCTAATAAAGTTCTTTTTTTTGTAATATCCCCATAAAATATACTTAAGAAACCTATCAGGGTTATCTATTCGTATTAACTCTTTTCTGTCATAAGAAATTTCCATCCCCCAATTTTAAGTTAAAACACTACGTATTCTTAAATAAAGTTAAACATCATAATATTATGATTTAAATATTTGATAAGTCATAAAACTATGATATATTTGCATTGTAGTTAATCAAATATACAACAAATATAATTAAACATATTAAATACAGTGCAAAAAATGGCTCAACTAAAAAACATACCAGCAAATAGAATTATAGCAGGAAGCAAAGAGTTAGCTAAAATTCTAAGTAAGACAGAACAAACAATTAATAGATGGAAAAACCAAGGTAGATTAAACTATCTACAAGTTGGAAGCGAATATTTCTACGATAGCGAAAATATATTCGACACTACTCGGAATTATAGGGACTCTAAAAGAAAGCAAAACGCTTAAATACAATACAATCATGGGAGCACTAAAAATAGATATACAGGATTTCAAGCCTTGTCTTACAGATGAGTCGATAGACAAGCTAGTGAAGCTTATTATGTCTGATTTGGATATCTACAGTTATGAAGGACGTAGACGAAGATCATTCGAATGCACGAATGGTATTAGAGTAGATATAGAGGCTAATTATAGAGGTTTTGGTTATCGCAGTATACAACTTAAAAACGTATATGTGATGTATAAGGTAGATGATGATTGGAAGTCTATCGAGGAGTACGAAGGAACGATTAACAGTCTACTTTCTGATGCTATCGGGGAACTGAACTATAAGGAAGAGGAAGAATACGAAACTGAAAAGCAATACTCATGAAAAAGAATAGAAAAGAAACACCCGGTTATACATTAACGCTTATCGTAATCCTTCTGCTAGTAATATTCACAAGTCTTTATATAGACTGGTACTTCAACAAGAAGCAGATCGAAAAGGAAAACAGGGAGCTGCAAGAAATGGCAGACTATCACAGATCACAAGGTAGAACAATTAATCTTTACTAAAATGACAGCACTTTTAATAATAGCAATTATCGGACTTGGAGTCACTATGGTAATTGGTGGAATAGTAGTAGGCATAATGAAAGCCTATGAGGTAAACCCGAACGATGAAAATTTCCTAAAGTAATATATCCTTAAAAACTAAAATCCCCTTTCAAGACTTTGAGAACAGCCTTGTTTCCTTCGGGTTTGGCTGTAAAAAGCAAGTTCTTTGGCTTATTTAAACTTCTCTTACTATCCGTGAAAAGATAGCCTATACATTAGATTGTATAGAAAGATGAAGATGTGCAGATTGTAAGGACTGCAGGATAGACAATAACCTACTATGTATAGTATAGTTAACGAATATCGAACAAGAAGAATAATATTTAGCACCATCGAAACATGGTTGACTGAGGTAAAAATCGGAAAGGTTATAGGGTGTGAACAAATATATAAAATAAATCATGCTTTTGCTTGGGGTGTCAGCGATGTATATCAAACCCTGCATGATTAACTAAAAGCTACTTCAACTAACTAATTACATTTTCTAATAATATTAATAAGGTAGCTTTTATCTCGGTGTGCATTTGGTTGCTATCCGAGAGCGATGCTCTGAAAGGAGTGTTTTTTAGAATTTGGTTTATACGAGTAGTGTTGTCTGTGAAGATAGCACTACTTATTTTAAAGAGAGTAAGGAAAATAAATATAACCATTAATAATTACAGATATGAAAAAATTAGATGAAGTAAAAGAGTTGATAAGAAATGCATCTGCAATTAGAAACTTTTTAAATGCTACACTGCAAAAATATAAATCTGATACAAGAATTGATAAACTTGAATACGGGTTTAACCAAGATAAAAGATTTGCTACATGTAATGGTGTTACTATTACATTCGATTCTCTTGTTGGATCTTATGGCAGTTCTAGTTGCTCTACTATTGATGGGATTTTTGTAGATGATGAATATTCATTTGGATCTTATGGCAGTTCTAGTTGCTCTACTATTGTGAATTTATCCTCAGATGTATTCAATAAGCACCTACTGAAATATCTAAACAACAACAAACACACTATTATGCTTGCCATAGCTGATAGTATAGAAAAGGATGCTAAAAGTATTAAAGATGAAGCAGAGAAAGAACTTCAAGCGGAACTCGATAAATTAAAAAAACTCTAACCTACCCCTTATTAACAATAAAAGCAAAGACAATGAATTTAATAGATGCGAAAGTAGTTGATATTCTGAGTAGACCATACGAAAGAGGGGTTTACTGGTGTGTAGATGTCAAGGTAGATAGATACGGTTCTATAACAGAATCGAAGGTTTACTTTAATTCTAAAGAAGAAGCCGAAAAATGTAGTGTCGGGTATACTTATACATGTTAACCAATAAAAGCAAAGACTCTGCATGTAGTAGAGTCTTTCGTATTCGGAGATGGCGGAATGGTAGACGCAGAAAGATCATAGCATTGTTAGAGTGGAAGTCTCTAAGGGTTGGTATGTTTTAGGTAAAGCCGAAAGAGAAGATGATCAAATCATACCGTGCAGGTTCGAGTCCTGCTCTCCGAACTACTTTGCTAAAAGTAAATAGAAATTGATATGTAGGCATTCTGAGTTGTGATAATTCGGGATGCTTTTTAATTGAATAGTAACGATAAAACAAAAGATATGATTGACAATAAATGGACAGATAAAGAAAAGAATCTTCTACTAGGTTATGCACAAGCATCCGATGAAGAAACAATAGACGATCACATTGAATATATCAGATACATGATGTATTTAGAGGGTAACCATCCAGAACTAAATGAAAGAAGTATATCAGCTGTTAAAAATATGTATTACAAACTAACAAATAAAGAGCTCAATAAAGAATGAAAAACCAAGTATTAAGCATAGAACAAATGAAAAGCCTAATTCAATTAGGTATAGACACGAGTAAGGCTAGTATGTGTTGGATAAAGAATACGGACGGCGATGAAACCGAAAACAAGTATATGCTTTCAGTACACAATGAATGGTGCTATGAAATGTCTTGTTTATCTCCTATACCTACGTTCACATTACAGGACATATTATCTATACTTCCTAGAAAAATTCATGATAAAATAACCAATAGAAATGCTCATCTAAATATTGAGTATGCAGAAAACAAAGTTGGCATATCCTATTTAGTTGGTGCATATGTAATGGTTGGTGATTTTAGAACTATTAACGATAATATTATCAATGCTGCGTATAGCATGCTTATTTGGGCAATAGATCATAATTATTTAAAGGCAATCCCACCAGTTGATTGAATATTAACTTAAACAAGATATAGAGATGGAACAAATAAAAGAAGGAAAAGAGAATGCTTTTCCGCATGTAGAATTAGATACATATTCAGGAAAACCATGTAATCAACATTTCGGTCTAACCAAGCGAGAATTATTCGCTGCTATGGCTATGCAAGGAATGTTAGCCGATCCCAATATTGTAAAGTTCGACCTTTGCGCAAAACAAGCTGTGAAATGTGCCGATTTTCTTATAAACGAACTAAATAAAGAGTAGCCATGCCAACAATAAAAATACCCTTCCCTCTACATGAGGGATTAGAAGTGAAGAAAGTAGAACCTATACAATAAAGCCATGAAAGCAAATGTAAAAAGATTTTATACAAGGGCTGGCGAAACGATTAATCGCTATGAACTAAAAATATTTCAGTACAAAGATGTTCCTAAATTCGAGCATGAGCAAGTCCCTATATTCTGTAATAGTGATGAATATCTTGTAATAAAAGGTAAATATAAAGACTTTGAGGTAATACTAGCTAAAAAGCATAAAATATTTTCTGATAACTATGTGGATAATGTCTTAGTCTATAAAAGAGATTGGACTTTCTCAACTTTGGAAAATGGCTTATACATCTCAATGTATACTTTTCGATCAAAGAAGGTTGCTCTTAATAGAATGAAAAAGGAACTTGCTAAATATCTAGCAAAACACTCATGGATGTACAATTTTAATATTGACAGGATATTTGAAGAGCTTTAGCCATGAAACGCATACCACGCAGACGCAAAGGCATACAATACTATTTCTTCAATGGTATAGGTATGCAGCTTACTTATGACATGGGCACCACTAGCGACATCGAAAGATACAAGCTAGGAAACTACTTAGATAACAAAAATGCGAGGTTAGTAGAGCAAGCAATTAAAGAACTATTTAAAGAGTAAGATATGAAAGAACTAATAAATATACAGTCAGCATTAAATGTGCCTAAAAACCAACGAAATGATTTTGGTAAGTATAATTACAGGAGTTGTGAAGATATATTGGAAGCCGTTAAACCTTTGTTGTTAGAAAATAACTGCTTCTTATTTATATCGGATTCAATATCTGAAATAAACGGAAAGGTGTATATAACCGCAAAGGCTACTATAAAAAACTTAGATGGTCAAGAAATAAGCGTCACTGCATCTGCGAGAGAAGAAGAAACTAAAAAAGGCATGGATTCAGCACAAATCACCGGATCAACAAGCTCATACGCTCGAAAATATGCGCTAAACGGTTTATTCTGCATTGATGATGCTAAAGACCCAGACGGCGATAAGCCAGAAAAACAAAAGCCTAAAGAAGAAACATTGAGCGACCAAAGAAAGATACTTTTAGATAAAACAGCCAAAGACAACAAGCTGTTAACTAATATTCTATCTCGCTATTCTATGCCATCAATGGACGACCTAACCGACCAGATGATAGAAGAAACATATAGTGCTATGAAGCAGAAAGGGCTTATAGAATGAAAAGTATGTATATTGGAAGCGGTGATGTTACCGCCCTATTATCTGGTATTCATACAAAAACTCATCAAGACCTTTTGAGAAGATTTGTTTCCGATGAAATACCATTTTATAATGCAGATGCAAGTCCAATTGATGCGCTTAGGACTGGTGCAATATTAGAAAAAAGATTCTATCTAACATTAGATGATCGATATTTGCCTCAGAAAAGAGTAGAAAGTAAAGAATACAATGTTTGTCGTTCAAGTCTTGACTTTTCGAATGTATTTAACAATAATGTTGTTGATTTTATAGAGTTAAAAAGCTGCTTCTTTACAGATTTCTTAGAATTTCAGCCTTTTAAAAATGCTGATTATGATACTTATATAGAATATATCAAAAAGTATTATAAGAATAACTATAATCAAGTTCAATTTCAATTGTTTTGCACCGGGATAGAAGAATCATGGTTGTGCTTTTTAGAGGTAAAATGTTATGATGATAATGTAAACAAAGAAAGAATTATCAAAGAGGATGAATGTATTTATTTTAGAATCAAACGTGACGAAAAAGTCATATCATTAATTAAAGAAAGAGTTAAGCCTTTTCAATATTTAAAAGATTTTTATACTAAATAACTATGTACAGACTAGAAGTAATAGGAAATATCGGACAAGATGCCGAGATAAAGCCAATAAATGGAAAAGATTATTATTCGTTTTCACTTGCTTATACCGAAAAGCGAGCAGGGGCAGATAAGACATATTGGGTTAAGTGCCTTAAGCTAGTAGGTGAAAGTACTAAATTAGGCGAATACCTAAAAAAAGGACAACAAGTATATGTTTTAGGAATGCCATATACAACTTCTTATATAAACAAGGACAATAAATCCGTGTCAGACCAATGTGTTTTCGTAAATAATATTCAGTTGCTAGGAGGCAGAAATCAATCAGGTCAATCAAATAATCAAAGTCAGGAAAAAGACGACGATTTGCCCTTCTGATATGATGGATTTGTATTTATATGTAATGAATAGAGAAAAATGACATGGAGGAGATTTGGAAAGACGTAATAGGGTATGAAGGATTGTATCAGGTGTCTAATATAGGTAGAGTGAAGAGTCTCGAAAGAAGATCGTATCCAAATAATGGAAAAAGTTATTTTATAAAGAATAGAATCTTAAAAGAGATTATAAATAAGGTCGGGTATAGCGTTGTATGTCTAAGAAAGGATGGATCAGGTAAGTTTCTTCTTGTACACAGATTGGTTGTAGAATCTTTTATATCGCCTATAAACGAACTTGAAGTAGACCATATCAATACTATAAGAAAAGACAATAGAGTTTCAAACCTAAGGCTTGTAACCCATTTAGAAAACTGTCATAACTCAATTACTAGGAAAAGTGTCCTAAAGGCAAACAATAATAAATCTAAACCTGTAGCCCAAATAGAAAAACTAACTGGTAAATTAATAAATAAATTCATATCAGTTAGAGAAGCTAGTAGACAAACGGGTATTCATCAGTATTGTATAACAAATACATGCCGAGGTAATCAACTTTACTCCGGTGGATATAGATGGAAATATATATAATGAAACTATTATTATTGAATACAAGTGAAGGCTTGAAGCCCTGCTATGATGAAGATTACGAAGAAAAAAAGAAACTAAGATCAGGAAAGGTATATCAAGCTGAAATAAAGTTAGCCAGAAACGTAGAGTTTCATAGGAAATATTTTAAACTTATAAACCTAAGTTGGGAATATCAAAATGAAAATAGACAAAAGCATTTTAAAAATAACGTTAATGCTTTTCGAAAATCCGTTGAGATGTCAGCAGGACACTGCGATACTATTTACTCTATCCCTCGTAATGAATGGATAGAAACGCCAAAATCTATATCGTTCGACAAGATGGACGAAATAGAATTTCAAGACCTCTATGACAGAGTAAAAGATGTTCTATTCAATGTCTTTCTGAAAAAGGTAAGCGAAGATGAATTTATGAAAAACCTAGTAAATTTTTAATACAATGAAACAAAAAATAAAGAAACTATTAGAAGTATTATCCTTGCTTATATTAAATAAGATAGGATATGACTTCAACCATTGCGAGTTTAACAACTACAACTCTAATAAATATTTCAGAGATACGGAAATTAAGCCTATGCCTATTGAAAAATACGTAGACTACCTAAAACCAGGATTTGATATTGATTATGAGAAAAAAGAATTTGTAAAGCATATCAAGCGTGAAGTATTGAAACAAATTGATATTTCTGACATATTTATATCGGATTCACGCAAAAAGAAGCTAAAATATAGGTTCCTATTTGTAATGTTCAAGATAAATAATAGTAAATAAACAGACAAAGGCAATGGCTATAAAACAAATAAGCAAGAAACAAGCTCAAAGAAACAGGGCGGTAGCGAAGATTAAATCAGAGTTGCCGCCTTTTTGTTTCATATGCCATAGACACACGGTGATAGATGCAGCTCATTTACTACCTAAAAGCATTTATCCCGAACATTATACGAATCCTTTAAATATAGTCGGTCTGTGTCGTGACTGTCATAACAGCTATGACAATGACTTACTATTCCGTCAACAACAAGACGATGTATTTAAAAGGATATGCGAGTTTGACGAACGGTCAGCTATAAGATATTTTCAATTATGAAATACAGAAATATAAAATCTGGAAAGTACGATTCTGAAAAAGAAAAGCACAGAGCCGATTTATTAAAGTTGCTCGAAAAGCAAGGCGAAATATCCAACTTGAAAGAACAGGTCAAATTTGAGCTGATACCCTCTCAGAAAATAGATGGTAAATTAATTGAAAGAGCTTGCTCTTACATCGCTGATTTTACCTACTGTGATGTTCATGGGAATTTCATAGTAGAAGATACAAAAGGCTTTAAAACAAAAGACTACATCATCAAAAGGAAGCTGATGTTATCGGTTCACGGGATCAAAATAAAAGAAGTATAAAATATTATAAACTTAAAATTAAAGAGTATGCAAAATTGGTTTCAGGTTAAAGCAACCTATGAAAAAATGCTTGAAAATGGAACACAAAAGAAAGTGACAGAATCATTTTTATTGGATAGCCTTTCTTTTACGGAAGCCGAATCAAGGGCGGTAGAAGAGTTGAAACCGTATATCAGTGGTGAGTTTACTATTGCCGATATAAAGAGAGCTAGACTATCCGAACTATTCTTTAATGACAACGGCGATAGATATTTCAAAGCTAAAGTCTGCTTTATCACTTTGGACGAGAAAAGCGGTACAGAAAAGAAAACATCCGTTCAAATGCTCGCTCAGGCTTCAAGCTTAAGAGAGGCTTTGCAAGTCGTAAACAAAGGTATGGACGGAACTCTAGCGGACTATTTCATCGCCTCTCTATCAGAAACAGCCATTATGGATGTATTTCCGTATTCAGAAGAACAGAAAAAGAAAATTCAACTGTAAGCAACTATGGAAACAATTATTAAATCAGCATCCGTAAAAGTGATGCTAAGCTACGACTATTCTCACTTCGAGGCTTCAATGTCGGTTGAAAATGAAAGCGGTCTAACAATGTCAGATATCGACGATGCTCGTAAAAAGTGCCAACGGTTAGCCGATAAAGCAGTAGGACAATACAAGAAAGCCAAGCAGATGGCTTCTAATCGTTCAGACGGTGAATATCAGATGCGAAACTTCCAAGAACAATGCGAACGTATCAAAGCTAAAGACGAACAAGATCGTACCATTAAAGAAATTGCGATGCTAAAACAATATGAAGATGAAAACTGGCAAGCGAATTTCATGTATGAATACAATTATGACGATGACGACGATTACAGACTGTGAATAATCCCTATATGGGTGGTATTGTTTCGGGTTCGACTCCCGAACAGTTACGAAAATAAGTATTAACCAATCCGGGCCCGGTTAAACTTTAATTAAAATGGAAACTAAAAATAAAGAGTATATAGAGTTTATTGAACGGAAAAAAAAGCGACCTAAAGAATGGGGTTTTTCGGTTGACGAATCGAAATTAAATCCGCTAATGTTCGAATTTCAAAGGTATTGTGTTAAGCGAGCTGTAGAAGTAGGTAGGTTTGCATTATTCGAAGATTGCGGACTTGGAAAGACTTTTCAACAATTAGAGTGGTGCAAGCAAATAAACGAAAAAGAACAAAGACCAGTAATTATACTTACGCCTCTAGCAGTATCAGGGCAAACGATTAAAGAAGCTGAAAAGTTTGGTTATTCAATAGAACGGCTAAAAGATGATGTTAATCTAAAAAATAAAATATACATCATCAATTACGATCAGATTGAAAACATAGATGCCGCTTTATTTTGTGGAGTAGCTTTAGATGAAAGTTCGATTCTTAAAAACTTTGAAGGCAAAATGAGAAATCAGCTCATAGATAGATTCCAAAACACACCTTATAAAAGTTGTTGGACGGCTACGCCATCTCCAAATGATCCGATGGAGTTAGGTAATCATTCAGAATTCCTAGGAGTTATGACACGAAGCGAAATGCTATCTATGTATTTCGTGCATGACGGAGGTGACACTGCAAAATGGAGAATAAAAGGTCATGCGGAAAAGGACTTCTGGCGGTGGGTGTCTACATGGGCAATAATGATAAGCAAGCCATCTGACATTGGATTTGACGATACAGGATATATTCTCCCAGAACTTAATATGATAGAAACAATCATAGAAACGCATAAGCGTGACAATGGTATGTTATTCAATGATATTGCAGTCAATGCTACCAACTTTAATAAAGAGCTTAAATTAACCCTTGTTGATAGGCTTGATAGTGTAGCTGATATAGTAAATAATTCAACGGATAATTTTATTATCTGGATTAAACAGGATGCTGAAGGGGAATACTTAAGAAAATTAATTCCTGATGCTATCGAAGTAAAAGGAAGCGATAAACCGGAGCTGAAAGAAAGCAGATTATTAGGGTTTGCAAATAATGAATTTAGAGTGCTGATAACCAAAGCAAAGATTGCTCAATATGGTTTGAATTATCAAAACTGCCATAATCAGATATTCGCTTCTCTAGATTTCTCATTTGAATCGGTCTATCAGGCTATACGCAGATCATTAAGATTCGGTCAACAACACATGGTAAATATCTATATAGTAACAACCGATACTATGCAGAATGTATTAGCCAACATAAAAGATAAGCAAGATAAATTTTACGAAATGCAAAAACACATGGTAGATGCAATGCGCAGCGTATTTACTGTTAAGAAAAAAAAGGAATCGCAAGAAGTTGATTTTGAATTACCAAAATTTTTAAAAGCCTCATAATTATGATACGAAATAAATTTATAACAGATGAGTTTGCATTATATCATGGTGATTGCGTGGAAGTAACCCCTCTGATACCCAGTGAATCTATCGGCCTATCAATATTTTCTCCACCTTTTGCAGAACTATATACATATTCTGATGAAGTTGCAGATATGGGAAACTCTAAAGACTATAACGAGTTTCTTTTTGCTTTCTCTTTTCTTGTGAAAGAGTTATTCCGGATAACTATGCAAGGTAGAAATGTATGTGTTCACTGTATGGATTTGCCTATACAGAAAGGTAAAGAAGGGTTTATAGGATTAAGGGACTTCTCAAATATGATAAGAGAATCTTTCGAAAGAGAAGGGTTTATTTATCATTCACGGATAACAATATGGAAAGATCCGGTTGTAGAGATGCAGCGTACTAAAGCTCTTGGGCTACTCCATAAGCAAGTTAAGAAAGATAGTACAATGAGCCGTGTAGGTCTTCCGGATTATGTATTAGTTTTCCGTAAAGATGGAGAAAGAAATAATCCAGTTCATTGTGATATTAATGTTGATACTTGGCAAAAATATGCTTCTCCAGTGTGGGATGATATAAACTACTCGAACACTCTAAATTTAAAGGGTAGCCGTGATGAAAAAGATGAAAAACATATATGTCCTTTGCAGTTAGATACTATTGATAGGTTATTAACATTGTATTCAAACGAAGGTGATACGGTGCTTACTCCTTTCCTTGGAATTGGTTCTGAAGTATATCAGTCTGTATTGCGTAATAGAAAAGCTATCGGAATAGAACTAAAGGAAAGCTACTATAATGCAGCTGTACGAAATTGTAATAATGCTTTAGAATCAAAGAAACAATTATCAATGTTCACATGAAACAAAACAAGCAGCAACTAGAACAAAAGATAGAGGAGGTACTAAGTTATCTCCTTTGTCATAATATGGCAGATATGGACGGTAGAGAGTTTAGTTTAATAGCTCGAAACTTTCACTCTTTATGTATGCGATCTGAGAACTTCGGAATAAAATCTTATGGGCGTGGCTCCCATTTGGATAGTATAAGACCTTTAAGATAAAATTACATATTATGAATATACGTGACATGACAATAGATCAGCTTAAAGAATGAATTATTCGGTGCAAAGATCGTTTAGCATGGAATAATTACGGATTAATGAAAACAAAAGAAAGAGTTATTGCAGCTAAAAAGGAATATGAGCATGAGCTTGAAAATAGAGGTGTAAAACAATTAGATTTTTAATAATATGGCACAGCTAGGATTTACATTTTATCCTAAAGATTGGTGGACGAGTGATTCGTTCTATGCTTTGAATCCGTTCGAAAGATACATTTACCTTGAATTGTTATTCATGATGTATGACAATGAGGGAAGTATAAAAAACGATAAGATTAAAGTTGAGCGTCGCTTAAGTACCACAATAAAGGATGATGTATGGTCAAAGATTACCGATTTAATGGTCAAAGATGGTGACCAATTGACCCATAATAGTGTCAACAAAAGACTATCAAGAGCTATATCAAGTAGAGAGAATGGAAAGAAAGGAGGGCGACCTAAAAAAGAAATCGAAAAACCTACAAAACCTAAATTAGAAACCCAGAAAAACCCACCTTTAGAAATAGAAAGAGAAATAGAAAATAAAGAAAAAGAAATAAATAAAGAAAAAGTTTTTTTATTAAACGGAGAAGAAAAAATAATTTCTCAATACTTGATGCCATTCTTAATTGAAATGCTAGATGATGATATAACCATTGAGCGTATTTGTATGAATCATCGTTTAACGCCTGATATACTAAAAGATCATATAAAGCAATTTTTTGTTCTACGGTCTAACGAGAATAATAAAGAAATACAGGTATTAAATGATGCTCAATCATATTTCTACAGATGGTTAAAATGCGAACTTGAAAAAAAGAAAAAAGATGAACAACCGAAAGAAACAGGACCAACATCAAGATATAAACTCGTTAGGTAAAATACAACCGCAAGCATTAGAACTTGAAGAAGCAGTATTAGGAGCTTTATTACTTGAGAAAACAGCTTATCAGGCAATTGATAATATTATTTCAGAAGAAGATTTCTATTCAGATATCCATAAATCTATATTCTCTTCGATTCTAAAGTTGATTAGCAAAAGAGAGCCAGTAGATATGCTTACGGTTGTTCAGCAATTAAAAAAAGATGGAGAACTTGAATCCGTAGGCGGTCCATTATATATTTCTCAACTTACGGACAGAGTAGGATCTGCTTCTCATATTGAATATCATGCTAGGATTATAGCACAAAAGGCTATCAGTAGAAGAATAATACAAGCTGCAACAGATATTCAGCGTATGGCTTATGATGAAACACAAGATGTTGCAGAGACATTAGAATATTTTGAAAAGTCTTTATCTGCGGTACAGCCTAAAAACTCGAATACGCAGTCTTTAATTATGTCAGAGGCTTTGAGTTTGACTTTAGATGCAGCAAACGAACGTCAATCACAATTAAACCGTGGTGAAATTTCATGTATACCTACAAATATTGAGTCTCTTACAAGGTCCTTAGATGGTGGATGGAGAAAGCCTGATCTTATAATCATAGGAGCGCGCCCAAGTATGGGGAAAACACAAATGGCTCTTTCTTTTGCTAAATCTGCTGCAGAAAGTGGTAGTACGGTTGGTTTATTCTCAATTGAGATGAATACAGAACAGTTAGTCAATAGATACTTACTTGAAGATGAAAGAATAGATACTCGGAATTTGCTTACAGGGCAATTGTCAAATCAAGAGTGGGAAGCTATTGACGAACAGTCAGGAAAGTTATATAATCTACCTATTCACATATTAGACCATCATTCTATACGGTATCTGAATAATATAAAATCAGAAGCTCGCAGGCTAAAAAGAAAGAATGACTTAAAGTTACTGATAGTAGACTACTTGGGGCTTATACGTACAAATATGAAATTCGAGCGTAGACAACTTGAAATAGCTTATATCACCAGTGAGCTTAAGAGTTTGGCGAAAGAACTCGGTATTCCTATTATTGTTCTGTCTCAATTAAGTAGACCTGAAAAAGGCGGTAAAGTAAGAGTCCCACGATTAGAGGACCTAAGAGAGTCCGGAGATATAGAACAAGATGCAGATATGGTATTATTCATTCATAAACCGGATTATTATGATCCTGATTTAACTGAATGGTCCAACATGGGGATGATCGTTATTTCAAAGTATCGTAATGGAGAAAGAAATAAGGTTGTGCAGTTCGCTCATGATAGTAGATATAAAAAGATATTCGAACCAACAGGACCTACACCAACAATCGATAACGTACCCTTCTAGCAGCTTTCGAGTTGCTTTTTTAATTAACAACTAACAATATTTTAAAGCTATGAAAGAGATAAACATAGACGGTATAACATATGTGCCGAAAGATTCTGTTTCGCCGAGTGTGGATGAGTCAGTTAAAACTCACTCAACATACATAGAAACTACACCTGAAAACTTCTATCAAATTAGATGGCTTGACAAGTATATGGTAAAGCATAAAGGCTTTATTGCTGGAGGCTGCTTTAAGAATATCCTGTCAGGAGAAAGAGTGAAAGATATTGATGTGTTCTTTGAAAATGAAGTAGATTTCCTTGAAGCAGTTGATCTATTCAATAGTGATGACCTTGTTAAAGAAGGATGGAAGTTTAAATACCGAAATGAGAAAGTCTGTGCATTTCAAAAAGAGGGCGAAAAGACTTGGATTGAGCTTATCCAGTCCGAATTTGGAACACCCGAAGAAATATTAAGAAGTTTCGACTTTACAGTCGCTAAAATGGCGTATTTCAAAAAGGAGGTTGAATCGGAAGGTCGAAGTAAGGTAGAGTATACCATACTACACCATCCAAATTTCTTTGAACACTTACATATGAAGAGATTAGTCATTGACGAAAATATTCCATTTCCTATTAGCACATGGGAGCGGACATATAGATACGCTAAGTATGGATATAAGATGTGTAGAGAAACTAAGAAGAAATTATTAGATGCAATAAGAAACACCACTCCGTCAGAAAATGATCTTTCAATGTACAATGTCGGTGGCTGGGATTAATACAGATGAAGAACTTAAAATTTAAATTAATACAGAAATGGAACTTGAATTAAAGCATTTGGCTCCGTATTTGCCGTATGGGCTGAAAGGAATAGCCTATGTATCAAAAGATATAGCACTAGACTATGTAGATATTATAGGATGCAATCGTAGCGAACTTTATTGTGAGTATACCTCGGAAAGGTATAAGAATATGAGTGGTACAAGAAAATGGTTTGATCTTTATGAAGTCAAGCCTATCCTTCTCCCTATATCCTCACTCTACACAGAAATGGAAGATGGGAAAGTGCCGATGAAAGTAATAGGTGAAATGTTAGAATATGACCTAAAGAAATATACATACGATGATGGAGATGTATTCTATGGATTTGATTTAACAGATGCCTCTATCCCGTATAAAGTACCTATGGAAGATAGAGAAATATACTTCATCTATTTTGACTCTCAATCTCATTGGTTCTATATGGTTAATCAGTTTTTAGAAGTAGATTCTAATTGTGAACATATCCCATTCAGTTTAGAGGTTGCCGATTATTTAGATAGCCTTCATTTTGATTGGCGTTACGGCTTAATAGACAAAGGACTGGCACTAGACAAAACAAAAATAAAATGAAACGATTTAAGGAAAAAATAAAAGCTATATGGCACATCATAACCGATAGCGAGTATATCGTTTTTACTGCAACTATTAAAAACAATAAGCTTCAATCAGGTTGTGCCTTAATCTCTGATAACGTAAGTAATATTACGATTGATTGTACTATAGAAACATTAGTTAAAAATTTATAGCTATGGAATTTAAAGGAACAAAGACAAGAAAAGGCGAACTAAAATGGATTCGCTCAAATATGGGATTTCAAGTATTAACGGCTGATTCTTATTATTCAGTTTGTGAAGCTGTTGGAAAAAGAGGGCAAGAAGAACAGATTGCCAACGCTCAACTAATAGCTGCTGCACCTGAACTGCTACAAGCATTACAATCATTTGCAAATGGTATAAGAGAAAGAGGCTATGCAGGTCACCTATCAGATTACTTAAAGTATGCTGATACTATCATCGCCAAAGCACTCGGAAAGGAGGCAGACGATGAGTAAGGATGGTATAGTAATGATGGTACTTCTTTTTATTGTTATGGTAATATCAGCAATAGTAGTCACCATCCAAGACGAAACGATAGAGGTCTATGAGAAACACAACGAGATGCAGCAGCGAGCTATAGATAATTGCAGAGAGAATAAAATATTTTCCGATTCTATAATTAACATACTTGAGAAAATTAAAGTAACAAAAATTACAATAATAGAAAAAGATACAGTGAGCAATGAGTAAGATAACAACTTTCGAGCAAGCAAAGAGATTACAAGCATTAGGAATATATATAGTTTCTGATTGCGGATATGTAGGATATACTAAAAGCGGTGAGCTTGTTTCTCGACGAAAATTCAAAGAGGATAAAGATTATCAACTTATTCCTTCATGGATAAGAGTATATACCGTTTCAGATGCTCTTGATTGGGTAAGAGAGGAGTTTAATCTGATGTGTGGTGTGTATCCAACTATGAGACCATCTACAGCAATTGATAATCCAAAATGGGCTGCCTATAGGTGGTCAATAATGGAATATGAACGAGATTCTGAAACAGGTATAAATAAAGTGGAATATATTGAAAGAAATGAATGGTTCGACACTCACCATCTCGCATCTTCTGCCCTACTTGATGCAGTACTAACCTATTTAGAAGAAAAGAAATGAAAGAAAAAGATATTATTGCTTGGTGGTCAGGTGGTGTATCATCTGCTGTTACTTGTTGGCTGTGTATTCAGATATTCGGAGCTGACAGAGTAAGAGTGATATTTCAAGACACCCGAAACGAGCATAAAGATACTTATCGTTTTTTGAAAGATTGCGAAAAATGGTATGGCATCGAAATAGAAACTATATCAAGCAAGGAATTTAACTCTATACAGGAGGTTTGGTATAAATATAAATCTCTCAGTGTTGCGGGGGGGGCAATTTGTTCTACTGAATTAAAGCGCAATGTTCGCTTAGAATGGGAGAAAGAAAATACTTGGACTCATCAGGCTTTTGGGTTTGATCTAACAGAAGCACATAGAGCAGCCTCTATGATTAAAAATAGTCCTCATGTAAATGCTATATTCCCTCTATTGTTCTATGGATATGTGAAAAAGGACTGTATAAAAATATTAGAAGATCATGGTATTGAAATACCGTTCACTTACAAGAAAGGCTATGAGAACAATAACTGTGACGAGACTGGGTGCACTCGTGGAGGTATTGGATATTGGCAGAAACGCCAAAGGGAAGAGCCCGAAAAGGTAATAGCTATGGCTATACGTGAACATGAACTAACGAATCTGGCAGGTAAGCCTGTCACAATTTGTAAAGACCAAAGCAAAGAAGCTAAAAAGAAAGGCGGTTTTGTTCCTGTGTTCCTAATGCCACACCCTGACTATCCAGATGTTAAAGATATATCAATGATGAAAGGTAGACCGCCAGAACCATTAGTCGAATGTAACGGATTTTGCGGTCTTGATGATTTGAAAGTATACTTTAAAAAGAAAGAAAAACAACAAGTATTACAATTTTAACCCCTCATTAATAACAGATAAAGAATAGAAGATATGAGTTTCAAATATTCAGTCATAGGAGACAATACAATAGAAAACAGAGAGCATCTGGAGAAGTTGGGGTATGATAATAATAGAATACTATATCTCAAAAAGAATGAATACGATATTATAATATCTGTATTCTTTGATGATGGTACTTATTCATATATGGAGGTTGATAAAGAGGAGCTTGATGCTTGGGTTGATAGTAATGAATGCAACGGTATTGAGGCTATCAACTGCATCGGCAACCCTCAATTATTCCAAGCTGTAACAGCTATGAGGGATGATAGCGATTATTTGCAGTGGTATAAAACAGACTTCGACAATAAACTTATCCCCGATTTAAAAGAGATGTATTTATGTGAATCGAGAGAGTTTTTCGGAATCACAGTGAAATACAAAGGTGAGGATTTCGTAATAGGATCAGCAGGCTTTCACAAATCCACCCTCGCCGAGCTTCAATCCCATTTCCAACGTGTATAGAAAAACTCACTTTCCTATACATGAAATTTTAACGTGTATAATTTTTAAAGAAAAATAGATATGATACACCTAACAGATAAACACATAGCCGTAGAGATTCCAGAGGATGCCTGTAATGTGCAAATATCAGATAACGGATGCTTTTCATACAAGACGGTTATCAATGAGTACAGAAGCTCATATTGCATTACATCTGGATTTAATAATCATTCTTTAGTCGGCGTTACTCCGCTAACAGAGGAACAATGGGATACTATAGTTTATAAATTCGAAGGATACGGATATATGAATTATTTAGTTAAGCCTCAATTCGGTGGATATTCAATTAAAAATTCAATGGAAAGTGGCATCTCTCTTCTCAAATCAAAAGGACTCAACCCCAACAAGAAGTACGCAATTATTAAAATTGAAAAGGAATGAAAAAGATAATGTTTAATGATCGGTTCGGACTTACCGATGCAGTTTTAGAAGGCAGAAAGACTGTTACAAGGAGAATAGTTAATATAAAAGACTGCTCCGAATCACATAAGCACTACAATGGTGCTGATTGGAAAGATGAACCGATGCAACTTATCATCAATAAGGATAAAGACGGCTCGGGTTGTTATTGTTATCTGTGCGGTAATGGTGTTAGCCCAAAGAATAAGTATTGCGGTATTCCTTTACCCTACCAAGTCAGTGAGGTTGTCACTATTGCCCAACGATATGAGGATATTATTAGCGGTGCTAGGTTTGATAATTGGGAGATAAAAGAGCTTCAATTATCAGCGGGATACACAAATAAGATGTTCGTCAAAGCAGAGCTCATGCCAAATAAAATAGAAATATTAAATGTAAGAGCCGAAAGGCTGCAAGATATTACCGATGAAGATTGCATCAAAGAAGGAATAATGGAAACTAGATACAAGTCTGCATCTGGTGAGTGGAATAAATATTATTGGCATTTCGGTGTGACAAAAGATAATTGCCCTCATGGACAATATAAAGAATATAAAACCCCTCGTGAAGCATTCGCCTCTCTTATTGACAAAGTAGGTAAAAAAGGTACATGGGAAAGAAACCCTTATGTATTCAGATACGAATTTAAGAAACTCAAATAACATGAAAGAAATAAAGTTTACGATCCCTACATCTTTTAAAGAATTAAAAGACAGTATAATTATTAAATTAAAGTGGTTGGGACATCCAACAAGAAGGCAAAACCACGCTAAAGTTCTCACAGAACTGGAAAAAGAGATATGTGCTGAATTAAATAGCGGTTATTGGTCGGCTGATATTTCAGAGACTATGCGGAAATCATTGACTGGTGGATATCCGAATGGCAAAATAAACAGATTGATAAATAAAGCATATAGAGAACTCAAATAATATGGAAAGATATAAGGTTTGTCATTATTGTGGCTCTATGGTTGATGTGTACAATACATATTCAGAGTGTTTTCCTGAATCTAACATTTACTATTGCGATGATAATTGTTACCGTAAAGAAGAAAAGCGAGAATCGCCAAAAGATATTGAGAAATTCAATGAAAACTATAAAGAATAAATAACATGGAAGAAATAAAAGCAGGGGATATAATGCTGAATAATTGGTTTATAGGGTATGATGGTAAACCATTTCAATGGAAAGGATATCATTTTGGAATGATAGAAAATGAAGTTGAATGTGTAACTATTGACGAAATAATCAAATCTGCCATCCCCCTAACAGAAGATATACTGTTGAAGGCAGGGTTTAAACGAAACAAGTTTGGGATTGATCCTTATAATTCAAGTGATGGATGGCTTAACTATTCTTTCGGGCTTACAATTTGGAATGATGGTCGATTATTTTATGGCTGGATAGGTGGAAACATTGAGGTAAAATATCTCCACCAACTCCAGAATCTATTCAAATCACTAACAGGAAACGATTTAAAGATAGAAGTATGAAAGCAAAAATAGTACAAGGCGGAATAGGCACTTATGAGGTATGGGTTAAAAGAAGTTGGATTCTGCCATATCAACCTATTTATGATGGAATGTTCCCTTTCAGAGGGTCACTAAAAGAAGCGAAAGAATTGGCTAACAAAATAAATAATAAGTAACCCATGAACGAAGAAATAAAAAAACTGATAGAGCTTAGAATAAATGCAGGAGTAATTGAGAATCGTAGCAACTACGCTCTTTTCAATGAAGGTATGCGTAAAGGTTCTGAAATAGCTAAAGAAATCATCCTCTCCAAGTGGCAAGAAGCTGAAAGGTGGAGAAATGTAGAAGAGGAATTGCCGGATATAGACGATTATTTACAACACTCCGTTGTTGCTTATCTTGTTAAACTGGATTCTGGTGCATACGCATTAGCTGTATATCATGATGATGGTATATGGTTAGAATCTGGAACAGAGCATGATTTAAACGTTACCGAATGGAAACCCATATCATAACATAACGGAAAGAAGATGAAAGTATACATATCAGGCCCTATTACCGGGATGCCTTACGAAGAAGTTGAAAAAGCATTCAACGATGCAGAAATAAGACTTCAAGAGCAGAGTCACGAAGTAGTAAACCCACTTAATAATGGTTTGCCTCGTGAATCAACATGGAACGAACACATGAGAGCCGATCTAAAGCTATTACTTGATTGTGATGCTATCTACCTACTCAAAGGCTATCAAAACTCAAAAGGAGCGATGATAGAATACGATTTAGCAAGGATATTGCACTTTGATATAATAGAGCAACTAAAATGAAGGAACTAATATTAGATTTAAGAGATAGCTCGGTTGCTTTGATTGGAGTATTATGCCAATTCATCTGGGATATACTGAGAATTATATTTTTTATAATAGGATATCCGTTCTCTATGTTTTATAGACTATTTATAAGCCCTTTTCATGTATCAGTATGGTATAAGTATCATTTCACTGATTACTATCAAAAGCATCTAAATAAATATACTGTTCAGCGTATGTTAAGGCTATTAAAGTTTGATAGGGCAAAAAGGCATAAATCATTATATGTTAGAAATGAGCGAAAATGGGCTGTTAAAATATTAAAGAGATATAGATACGAAAACAGTAAATCTCATAATTTATGACATTTTTTAAAAATATTCCCGGTTTAAATATCAAAAGTGAGGGTTCGTCACCGAGCTAGTACAACAAAATGTAACAAAATGAAAGTATACAGAATTAAACACAAGCCGACTGGGTTGTTTTGGAACGGATTTGATGATACACTAGATGAAAAAGGATCCGTAATACAATATAAACCTGATCTTTCAATTGGACTGTTCGTTTGGACTTGCGACACATCAATAACACCTAGCGATCAGTGGACTAATATTATCATCCCAGAATCAGAACTAGAAGTAAAAGAATACGACTTAGAAGATTAGCCATGGCAAAAAGAAAAGGAAGCACAGGTATAGAAGTAGCATTAAGATATAAGCGTTTTTCTGAATTAAGAAAGCAAGGTCTAAAAGTAGAAGATATTGGAAACATAGTCGGCTACGATCACTCAACAGTATCATACGGAGTAAAAATGTACAACAAGAACCAAAGCATGTACGATAAGATAATAGAAGCGAATAAGTAGATTTTAAATAGTATTTGGATATTAAATAACAAAAAATACAAATGAAAGTAGGTACAAAAAGTATATTATTCGGAGTCCATTTCTTTTTATGGCATCCAATATTAGTGTTTATAGCCTGGTGGAAATTATACGGATTCCCGTATGATCCTAGATTGTGGGTCTCTTTTATTGTCCACGATTTAGGGTATTGGGGCAAACCGAATATGGACGGAGAAGAGGGTGAAACTCATGTGGAACTAGGGGCGAAAGTCATGGAGTATTTATTCGGTAAAGAGTGGGGTGATTTCTCTCGTTATCATTCTAGATTTTATGCAAAGAAAGACAATAAGAGACCCTCTAAATTATGTATAGCCGATAAACTTGCCATGTGTTTAGAACCTACATGGTTTTATTTGCTTCGCGCATCTCTAAGTGGAGAAATACATGAATATATGGGGAATGCTATAAAAAGACAAGATAAGGGAGAGCCCTTAACTAAATACGAATCGATGAACCTTAATCTTAATTCTAAAAGAGCTTGGTTCTCTTCGTGTAAATCGTATATGTTGCGTTGGATAGACGAACACAAGGACGGGAGAGAAGATACATGGACACCAAAAACAACCTAACAATAAAGGCAACCCCACATCACTAAGGTTGCCTTATCTTTTCTTTAAACCTAAATAAAAAGTACTCTGCAATACAAAGTTAGTAATAATTTAAATTGCATAGTATATGGAAACCGTTAAAATTCAAGAGAAAGGATTACTTCAAAAGAGAATTACCGACCTAGAAAACTACCAAATACAATTAGACAAACTTCGTGAAGTAGAAAAGATAGTTCTAAAGTCAGACTTAAAAGACATAGATACTATTTACAAAGTGTACGATTGGGTAACTCAATTATGCAAAGAACGAGAAGAAATAAATAACTTCAGGTACGATACAAAACATTACTTCTTAATTATCGCTGCATTGCTTTATTCGCCCCGGATATTTGCAGGGCAATTCCTTGAAAGAGGCAAGCGGGATGTTATCGCAGATGTCCTAAACTTATCACCTTCTCATATTTCAAATAGTTTGCGTTCTGTTTGCTCGTGGTATAAGTACTACAAAGACTTTCAGCTCTCTCTTGACTACCTTTATAGTGAGATATTGTTTAGGATTGAGTTAAATCAGATGAAATGATAGAAGAATTAAATATAGACATAGACATTCCGGATATTGACTTTGACATGGCAATAGCCGACAATGGATTTGATAACCGTTACAAGAGAGCTAAAGTTGCAAAAGAGTTACCGGGGAATAAAATTAAATATAGCAACGCCTTAAAACTAGCAAAAGGCATCAAACTAGATAAGGGTATTCGTTACAACTGCATAGTAGCAGGCAATTTCATTTTCGGTGATTTTATCGAAGCATTCATTGTCAATAATAATGCAAAATGTAAAAGGCTCACTATATCTACACTATCATTAGATCAAAATAATGTAGATAGCCTCTTTAATTTAATCAGCGGTCAGTTTGTGGACGAATTAAACCTTATCCTTTCAGATTACTTCTATGCACATGAAAGAAAGTCTCTGATCCCATATATCTATGACAAGTTAGATATAGATAATCGTTTTCAATTAGCATCAGCGGGGAGCCACACAAAGATTGCGATGTTTGAAACTTTAGGAGGAAAGAAAGTCGTAATTCATGGAAGTGCTAATCTGAGAAGCTCTAGTAACATAGAGCAATTTGTAATAGAAGAAAATACCGAACTATATGATTTTTGGATGGAGTACCACATGAACATCATCCAAGAATATAAAACAATAAACAAAGAGGTCAAACGAAACAAGTCCCTAAGAGGTCAAAAGCTATGGGATATAATTAATAAGTAAAATTATGGCATCAGGAAGCACCGGAGGTGGAAGCGGATCACGGATAAGAAGGTCAACATCTGCAAGTAGAAGATCACCAAGTTATCAATCATCAAATTCGGGTGGGGCAAATTATGTTCCATTCTGATAAAACGAGGATAAAACGAGGATTAATATAAATGGGAGTAAAGAAAAGCAGCTTAAAAAATCTAGAAAAAGGTTCTCGGTTTACATCGCAGAACCAACCTAAAAACGCAGGACGCAAGCCATCAAGATTTAAAGAGATAATCGGAGAACTTGATGAGCTTGGAGAATCTTTGTCTTTGGAGGATTTCAACAAAGTTGTTAAATCGTTGCTAATACTCAACAAAGACCAGTTAGTGGATCTCGCAAAAAAAGAAGATACCCCTATTGCTGTAGTTATTATTGCTTCTTCGATAGCCGGAGATATAGAAAACAAACAACTAGGAAACTTGGATAGATTGCTTGATCGAGTATATGGGAAGGCGACACAGAAAAATGAGGTTACAGGCAAAGACGGTAAAGACTTAATCTCTTCTATTCAGATAATAGATAAAACAGGACTATTCAAATGAACTTAGACATCGAGATAGTAGATAAAAAAGAGGATATAAACCCCGAAAAACTGCAAGCTACTAAAGTATTCGGAATAGTAGCACAGGCAGTCAAGATGGGGTTTACGACTGTTTCATGTCAAGGTAGTAGCCGAAGCAGCAAGACATATAATATCCTTATACTGCTTATCGTGTATTGTCTGATTATCCCTAATCTATCAGTGTCAATAGTCCGATCTACATTGCCAGCTATAAAAGGGTCGGTATTTCGAGACTTCAAAGATATATTATTTAGATTAGGCATTTTTGAAGATAAGTGTCTAAATAAAACAGAAATGATATACACTTTCGGGAATGGCTCTTTTATTGAGTTCTTTTCTACCGACTCAGAACAAAAGTTAAGGGGACGTAAAAGGCATATTCTTTATGTAAATGAAGCAAATGAGATATCACATATTGAGTGGGTGCAGCTCCAAATGCGTACAACAATGTATGCAATAGTAGATTATAACCCATCATTTAGTGATGATCATTGGTTGTGTGATTTAAACAAAGAAGAAAAGACATTTCATTTCATTTCTACATATAATGATAATCCGTTTTTAGAGCAAACAGTAATAGACAGCATTGAGAGCCTTGAACATAAAAATAAGTCTCTTTGGCGGATATACGGTTTAGGTTTGCAGTCTCAAATCGAAGGATTGATATTCAAGAACATCGAAATAGTAGAAGAAATCCCTCAATGGGTTAAAAAGAGTTGGATAGGACTTGACTTCGGATATACTAATGATCCAACAGCAGCGATTAAGGTATGTTTATTGGATAATGATCTTTATTTAGATGAATTATTTTATAGCACACACATGTTGTCTGGCGATATAATAAGGCAGCTGAAGCCGTATCATGATATGAAAATTATATCAGAAAGCGCAGACCCAAGATTGATACAAGAAATAAAAAATGCTGATATAAACATCTATCCAGTAGAGAAATTTAAAGGTTCTATTGTTGCCGGTGTACAAAAAATGGACGAGTATAATATAAAAGTAACACGCCGATCTACTAATCTGATAAAAGAGTTCCGAAATTATGTTTGGATGCAAGATAAAGATGGTAGATGTACAAATATGCCAATAGATAATTATAATCATGGTATAGACGCAAGTAGATATGTTGTCCTTTCCGAAATATTGGGTAGATATAGAAAGGCTTTAGACTTAACAGGAGTTTTCCACTAAAAACGAATATATGACATTACAAGAGATACTATCACAAGAAAATATAGCCGATAAGATAAAACTTATTAAACAGGCTAGGAAAACACCCATAGTTGAAGTAGAGCAGTTAAAAAAAGATTGGGATCCGATGCTTCACGATGTTATGGATAAGACTTTACGCCCTGACGAGATAAAAGTTATAAGCCCGGAAGAAAAAGACACTTTGACAGGAAAAGTTACCAAAGCTGCTATTACAAAAGATGAGCCGGTTAATCGCATTCCCTTACCGCTCGAACAGGATATCGTGAATATTCATACTGCATTTACTGTAGGTAATGAGCCTGATTTGACATGTGAAACAGAAGATGATAAAGAAAAAGAGCTATTCAAAGTCGTAAAGACAATAGACCGAAAAAACAAGGTTAAATATCTCAATAAAAGGATTGTTCGTTCATGGCTTGCTGAAACAGAAGTAGCTGAATATTGGTATACAGTTGAAGATAAAAGTTTTTGGAAATTAATACTCAATAAAGTAAAATCTGTTTTTGGTGTTAAGGCTAACGCTACACGTAAATTCAAATGTGCTGTCTGGTCGCCTTTCCGTGGCGATACTCTTTGGCCATTCTTTGATGATGCCAATGATTATAAAGGCTTAGGACGTGAATATATGATCAAGCAAGCTGATGGCACTACTATTAATTACTTCCAGTTTGTAGATGATAATTCAGTATATCTATGGGTGCAAAATGGTGCTGACTGGTCTAATGCTCCGGGGTATCCATTTAAGCATAACTTCAAAAAGAACCCAACAATATACTCATACAGGGAGAAATCATTATGCGCTAATATAAGACCTATCAGGAATAGGTTAGAAACAATAATATCTAACTATGGAGATTGTATTGATTATAATTTCTTTCCTAAGTTGGTTGCAACCGGTAAAGTTATAGACAATAATCCGAAGGCAGCAAGAGGGGGTCTTGTAGAACTAGAAAATCAAGGAGACTTAAAATATCTTTCATGGCAGCAAACGCCTGAAGCTGCAAAACTAGAAATAGATACACTTACAGAGAATGCTTATTCCCTCACAAATACACCTCGTATAAGCTTTGAAAACTTACGGGGTATGGGGAATGCTTTCTCTGGTATAAGCTTTAAATATGCTTTTATGGGTGCTCACATGGCAGTAGAAATGCACGCTGAGACATTAGGAGAGCATTTGCAACGACGTTATAACTTTCTTGTCTCTGCTATAGGGTCGGTTAATACTGCTTATGCTGATGCGTCTGAGACTATCGATATAGATGTTCAGATTGTACCTTACATGATCGATAGTACTTCTGACAAGATTAAAAACGCTGCTGATGCTGTTATGGGTGGTATCGCATCACGCAAGACAGGTATCATACTTGCTGGATTAGTTGAAGAGGACAATGTAGATCAGGAGCTTTCGGATATTGAGGAAGACGAAAAGAAGAAAAATGAAGTAAGTAATTATCCTATAGGAGTATAACTAAAATTTAATAAGTATGAAAGCAATCCTAAACTTTCTACGCTCTCTATATCACAGAGAGAATAGACCAACGAGAAGATATAAGAGTGGTAAACGAAAAAGAATTTAAGATCATGAATCGATTTAAATTCAAAATATCACAGGATACCTCAATAGGTAGTAGCTTGTCAGTAAATATTCGGCCTCGCAAATGGTATGTTGCTTGGTTATGGGTGAAAGTGTTTGTAAAATATATATTTAACATCAAAAATTAGTTATGAGAAAATTTAATTTATTTGACAAGGTGTTATTCACACCAGAAAACAGCACAGAGAAAGTTTTAGCTTGTATTGTCGGCTTTACGACCGATGAAGAAGATGGATGTATCATTGACAGAGAATCGGGAGGTGTTATTGAGCCAGATGAACATGCTTATGTCCTTATACAAGAAGTAGAGGGTTTTGATGTCAGTCTTACTGAATGCCAAGAAAGTGAAATTGAAGCGGTTTTAAGTCTCAAGGCTTGATGTTTTCCAAAGTGGTCGTATTTGACCACTTTAATTTTTTATTTCATGAACAGATACGAAAATAAAGACAATGAAAACTATCTATAAATATCCCATTGATCTCACAATAGAAAAACAATGCCTTTGCCTTCCTGAAAACTCACAGTTACTATCAGTACAGATGCAAAATGAAAAGTTATGCGTTTGGGCTTTGATAGACGAGAGTCAGCCATTATCAATGGTTCGGTTTCATATATTCGGCACAGGTGATAATTTGCCGGATGATTTGAATACTGTTTTTCTTGGTACAGTTCAAGATGGTATATATGTTTGGCATGTCCTTTATGAGAGGTTATAAACAGATCCAACCATGAGAACCGATACCGTAAAGGATATAATAGAATTATTTGATAGTGCCGACATAATGATGGCTTATCACGATGTACTTTGCGGTGATCTGATTGCAGAAGGTTGTTCGAGGGTTGTTTATGAATGTGATTACGATAAATCATGTGTTGTAAAAATCCACAAGAATGTAGACCGGTTACCGTCTGATAATATCCTCGAATGGGAGTTATGGGAAATGGTAAAATATATGACTAATGATGTTCCGAAATGGTTTGCACCTTGTGTAAGAATATCCGAAAACGGACGTATTCTTATTCAGAAGAAAACAACTTCACTTACTGATAAGCAATGGAATAATATAAAAGAGATACCAACATACCTATCAGATGTAAAAAGATCAAACTTTGGAATGTATAAAGGTCATGTTTGCATGCACGATTATGCTTTTACGTTGTATCGATTAGGTATTAGCAATAAGATGCGTAAAATATCAAAAGAAAATAGAATAAGATAATGAACAAATACGACTCCCAATATCGCCAAACCCAAATAAAGATACTAAAAGACCTAGAGAACATCTATGGTGATTTAGTAGATGAGCTATTGGGGGTTGCTTCTTTTCTTAGCATTTCGGATAAAGAGTATTTCTTATTCAAGAATTACCCTTCAATCAAGAATAAAGCCGACGATTTAATAAATAAGCTAAAGTTATCAGTTAACATTTACATAAATAATAAGATTACGGACGTATGGGAGCTGTCAAATCAAAAGAATGATGCTTTAGTAGACCAACTATTCAACAATAAAAATAAAGTCGCTCCAAAAGCTTTAAAATCGCCTAACATAAAAGAACTAGAAGCATTCAAGAAAAGCAAGATCAAAGGTCTTACTCTTTCTGATCGTGTTTGGAGTTCAAATGCAAACCTAAGAAGCGAACTTGAATCGGCTATTTCAGCAGCAATAGAAAAAGGGCAAAGCGCAAAATCACTCGCAACCGACATTAAGAAGTACCTTAATAAACCCGATATGCGTTTTAGGAAAGTTCGGGATAAGTTCGGTAATTTGGCACCATCTAAGAACGCATTACAATATTCACCGGGACAAGGTGTCTATAGAAGTTCTTACCAGAATGCTTTGAGGTTGGCAAGAAATGAGATTAACAGAGCTTACAGAGAAGCGGAATATCTAAGATTTCAACAAAACCCAGTCGTAATAGGCTATCGTATTCAAAATTCAAACAGGGTGTCAACTGTATGTCCTATATGTAGTGCTATGAATGGACTTGTATTTCCTAAGACATTTAAATTTATTGGTTTTCATGTGCAATGCATGTGTGTCACTATACCTATACTTGCAACCGATGAAGAGTTTGACAGAATATTGGAAGATGAAAGATATTCTCCTAAACAACCTGATATGCCAAAAGGGTATTACGAATACTTTGACAAGGATAATAATTTAAAGAAAAATGACAAGAAATAGATTTTAAACCCTATTTGTTGTTTCCTATCATTTCTCCTTAAAAAGTTTAATTAAATCGGTTTCGGTTATGGCATTGCCTTGAATTTATCCTTTAATACATCAGGTATATACACTATCAGATTCCTTTCATTTATACCGATAGCAGACAATACAGTTTCAAAAGTATCAGTCGCCCTAAAATTTGCATCATGCGATATTAAGACTGAAACGTTATTGTATATGCTCATAGGAACGAATAAAGATTTATGTTTTATACCCCGATATGCTAAGTCTTTATAGCAAGCAACGAAAAATTTAGGGTACTCCATTATGTTGTACATCTTAAACTTGATGAACTCAAACTTATCTATTTGAAAATAGATACTATCCGCATCATTAAGCATGTCGCTATTCAATAACACCTTTTCCATACTCATTTCTTTTTCATTTCATATACTGCACCGCAATTCTCACATATAAATATAGATTCTTTCCTATTATATAAGTCGGGAACTTCAACTCCTAAATTATCCGCTATCATTTGAAGCGTCTTATCAGTCGGATTAGCCTTTCCGTTGGCGATATTGCTTAAATTACCTTGTGGCATTCCTATATGTTCGGCAAATGAATTTATAGTATATCCTTTACCCTCTATTAGTTCTTTGATTTTAAATCTACTCATATAATGCATTATTTATATGCAAATATAGACTATTATATTATAAAAACAATACATGATCGCTATAATTATATCATAAAATATATTTTTAACACTTTTTTATTTGATATTTATATTTTATATACTATATTTGTGGTAGATATTTAAGTAATAAAAAATATAACCATTAATAATTACAGATATGAAAGCAATAGGATATTTCAAAACAGTAACAGGCGATAGATTTTACGTAAAACCAATCAGAGGCGGTTATTATGGTGTATATAATAAATTAGATATGAGCTTAGAAAGCCTTTGCTTATCCAAAGAAGAAGCTGACAATACAGCGATAGAATTAAATAACTTAAGAAAGTAATAATAGCCCCTTCGGGGGGCAATCTCTTATGCAATGAAAAAAGAAAATGTAATAAAAGGATTATGCTCTGTTCTTGCGGTAGCAAGGATAGCCCAAGAAAATGATACAAGACAAAGTAGCGTGTCACTACTTATAGACAATAAAGATAAAGAGACTTTAGATCTCCATACGAAATACTACAACGAATTTATGGATGTATTTAACCAATTAATCTAACCTCCACCTTATTAACAATAAAAGCAAAGACAATGAACAAAGCAATATCAATAAAACAACCATGGGCATATTTGATATGCGCCGGTATAAAAGATGTAGAGAATAGAACATGGCCAACTAAGTATAGAGGTCGTGTGTATATTCATGCGAGTGCGAAGCCAGTTGGGCAATATTTTAGTGAAGGTGTATTTACAGCCGATCAGTTGAATTACTTAATCCAATCTAAGAAAATAAATCTAATTGAAAAGGTTCAGCTATCTGCGATCATCGGACATATTGATATAGTTGATTGTGTAATTAATCACGATAGTATTTGGGCTGAAAGATCAATTATTCATCAAGCAAATGAATCCGATCCAGATACAGAAGATGATTTAATTATCTACAATTGGGTACTTTCTAACCCTGTCCTATTCGACAAACCTATTCTCAATGTAAAAGGAAAGCTTAGCTTTTGGGATTGTAGCGAGTATTTAGTACCAACTAATAAAATATAAGAAATGAATACCACTGATTACAAAACAGGATGGATCGAGCGTTCTTGGATTGAAATAAAAAAGGACTCTACTTTCTGTTTTATAAACGATTTTAGATGTAAGATTTCGGGATTGCCTTTAGAAAAGGTGTGCTTAATGGTAAAAAGAACGAACTTCAAGCACCGAGGCAATGAGACAGACGAACTAGATTGCTACAACAGGTCTTCAACGCCAGATAGATATAAAGATGTCTGGGACGAATGGGACGAAAAGAGACGATGCGCAATACAGGAAATTGAATCTATTGCGAGGACGTTCAATCTGAAAGTTATAATTAAATCATAACCCCTCCCCTTTCTCATGTTAAAGGGGAGATAAAAGAAAGAAAAGATGAAACTAATTTTAGATGGAAAAGATTTCGAGCATATACCTGAAATGTCTTGCTATAATAACAACTATTTTAAACATCGCGAAACTGGTATTGTAATATATGAACATTGCGATGAGAATTACCAAGTAAATGAATATACAGATGTAACAAACCCAGAAAAAACGTACTTCTTAGGGTGCTGTTCATGCCATAACGGAGAAAGCTTATCTTATAACGAAGAGATAGAGGTGGAATTTAAAATACAATATACTTAAAAGAAAGAGAAGATGGAAAAAGTAAAATGCAATTGGTGCTTTTGCGAGTTTGATAGCAAAGATAACCGCTTTGATGATTATTGCCCTGTATGTCCTAAATGCGATGACAAGAACAAAGCAGACATGGATAAAGCAATGAGTGAATTTTTCCAATATGAAGCCGAATGTAATAGAAAAGACCAAAGGGTTATTAATGCTATTAAAACCGTCAAAGGAAACTCTTTTCATAAATCATTAGGCGATCTGATAGAAGATTTAGATAGAACGTCGGGTTATTCAATTGTAGATAAACCGAAAGGAAACTATCAAAAAGAATATTGGCATAAAGAGATTCAAGGCGTTTGGGTTGACCAATGGTGTAATGGAGGCTATTCTGGTGACGAATTTGCAGGCGATGTTTACGTAAAGATTAAACGTCAAAACAAGAAAGATAAGTATTTAAAAATACCATATTCAATGTAACCCTCATTATTAACGAAGTAAAAGGAAGAGAATGAAAAAATTCAAAGTAGCATATTTTAAAAAGTTGATAAGCTATGTATCAGCAGAACAGATGTCTTTTTCGAGAATGTGTGAGATAATCAATCAAGATATTGAAAAAGAAAAAATCAAAGCCTATAACCAAGCAATAGACGATGTAAATAAACTAATTGAAGACCACGAAGAAGAAGTTTATATCGGAGTAGTTAACGATATCCTCAAACTAAAAAACTCTACAATAGTAAATTATGACAAAGATTTGCTTAGAGGTTTTATTGGATGGCTCAGAAACAAAGATGATGTATTCTATGCTTTTGAAAATACCGATGAAGCAATTAATGAATTCATGAAAACATCCGAATCCGTTTAGTTGAATATAAATTGAAAAGGGAATGAAAATATGGGATCAAGAACGAATTTCGGTATTTCCACATACCGCCACAACGATTTAAGCAACATCTGCATTATCATGCCATCATTGAGCATGAAATATTTTTACCCTCAAAACGTGCAGAAAGGAATTATTGACGATACGAACATTGACATACTGAAAGTAGTCGAAGCCGTAAGCGGATGGGAGGGCGATGATATCACTCATACTGCGCAGGAATATTTGCCGACTGTGATACTTCTGCAAGGTTCATCAAGTAACAGAGGCTCTTTTGTTATAAACTATTTAAAAGATGATAGAGGTAATATATTTTACCGTGTGCTTTCTTTTTCTGACTACAAAACTGCCAATATAGATCAGATCGAAAAAGATTTAAGAGACGAAATGCAGATAGGGCAAATAGTTGAACATGGAAAAGAGCTTGACAATTTAATTAGAAATCTAATTTAGCTACACATAATCCCCACTTCAAAGACACTCTAACTAAGGGTGTCTTTTTCTTTTTATACCCTCAAAACAACACGAAAAACACTACTTGCGCACAATTGCGCAACTGTTTATTCACAGACTTTAATTTCCTTCCTTCCTGCTTCGTTCCTAAGTAATTTTATACTACAAAGATTACGAACGAAAATAAATAAAAATGAAAGAAAAACTATTAGTAGCACTGAAAACGAAGTATAAAACCTTTGGGTTTGGTGATAAGGCGTTTGACGGGGTGGCTGACTACCTTTCTAAAACCGTCACAGAAGAAAGTGCAATCGAAACCGCTATTAGTGGGGTCGAAGGTCTTTTAAAAGCATTTCAGGGAGATATTGACACAGTACGAAACGAGAAATCGGGTCTACAGAAACAATTAGACGAACTGAAAGCAAAGGGTACTGAGAATAAAGATGATCCGACAAAACAAGATCCACCTAAAGATGTCCCAGAATGGCAAAAAGCTATTGAAGGTCTTACGGCAACGGTTCAAACGCTTGCTTCAACAGTTGGATCGCAACAGGCAGAAAAAACACATGCTACACTATCTCAAAAGCTTACAAGTATACTATCTGAAAAGAAAGTGCCTGAATGGTACTCTTCTGATATTTTAGACGGTAGAACTTTCAAAGACGAATCAGAAGTAGATGCATGGGCTGAAAAAATCGGCACTAAATGGGGAGAGCGTAATCAGGAGCTTGCAAACAACGGATTTAAAGAAACAGTACCTCCATCTAGCGGTAGCGAGAACGTAAAAGAGTCTGAGGTTATCGCAGGGATGATAAACACAGGAACTAAACAAATTGTAGAACAACAAAAACAAAATTAATTATGCCAGCAGGAGTTAGTTATAACCTGAACGCTGAACCGGTAATCGAGGAACTTTGCCGTTTTGAAACAGTCTTCCGTCATTCGGGAGGTTTCAACTTGGACGATTCTTCTTTAACAGATGGATATATTGTTCCGGTATTAGCACCAATAGCAGTGGATTTTACCACTCGTAAAGTAAAGGTTGTTAAGAATGCTACTATTGTTGAAGCTGCTAATGCATCAGCCACATCGTATAAGATTGCTAAGAACTCTCTTATTGCAGTTGGTATGTATTTAGGAACAGGAGCAAAAGGAGCAGAAGTAACAGCAATTGATAAGACAAACGCAAGTTATGATCTTGTAACAGTAGCAGCCACAATCGGTGCAGCCGTTACAGTCGGTCAGGTTTTGTTTGAAGCAACAGCAGTAGGAGGAACAACCCCTAAGAATGTAGCCAACAAACTTAATTATGCGATAACTAAAGTAGAAAGCGGAGAAACAGTAACAGCCGTTGGACGTGCTTATGAGGTAATAGAAAGTAAGCTTAAACTTCCTATCTCTGACAAGGATAAAGCTTCTCTAGGTGATAATTTTATGTTTCAACCCTAATAAATTATAAGCTATGCAATTGACATTAGATAAATTATTCAACGATGCAAATATCGTAAAAGCGATAATTGACAGGGTAATGCAAACAAAGCTAGACACTATCTATTGGAAGCGTTATCTTGACTTTGAGCAAACAATGTCACGCACATTCAAGACTTATCTTGGAACTGTGACAGGTGTAACAGCAGGATCAATCATTGACAGGAACTCGAACAAACCGCTTCGTGAACGCCGGTCTATAGGACAAGGTTATGGAGAAGTTGCTTATTTAGGAGACCGTTATCAGATGGATAACGACCGACTAGATCAGCTTAAATCTTTGATTGATAAATACAATCAGGCTAAAACAGCCGATCAAATAGCTGCAATGAATGCTATTATTGATTATATCACAGACGATTTGAGACAAGTACTTCTTGCGCCTCACAAACGTATGGATTTGGTTGTAGGTTCTTTGAGATCAACAGGTAAAGCGGAGGTGAAGCTTGCAGATAATCCGCAAGGAATTGAGCTTCTTGATATTGAATTGCCGGTTAAGTACTACACACCATTAGTAGGCGATCAGGATAAGTTTATTACTTACCTGAAAACATTGATCGAATCACTTCGGGCAACTATTGGCGCATTCTCAGTTCTCGAGATGTCACGATCTACCTTCAATAAATATATCATCGGAGCTGCCGAGTTTGGAACAAACTATAAGATGATATTCGGTGGTGCGCAACTAGCATCTGCCGGGGGTCTTATGACTGACGCTATGGCTAATCAGCTATTCACCGGTATAGGATTACCTCCAGTACGTATAGTTGAAGAATATGTAGCAACAACAGACGGAGGTTCAGTTTCAACATTTGCAGACAAGCGCGTAACACTATTGCAATCGGATAAGATCGGTAAGATGATGTGGCATGAGCCATACGAAGCAAGTGATCCAATACCGGGTAAAGTTTATACTCGCTCTGAGGGTGGTATGTATATATCACAGGTTAGAACTGAGGAAGGACGTTTCATGGAGTATGGCGCTGAATGGATACCAAATATCGCTGCACCTCATAAGATTGTAAACTTAGATTTGGTTAACTTCTCATAAATATTTCTACTATGAAAGTAAAAGTATTAAAGGGTTTTACTGATAGGTTCGATTTTTCGAAGGAATACAAGCCGGGTGACGTTATTGATCTTTCTGATAAAGCAAGAATTCAAGACCTTACAGAAAGAGGATTAATAGAACTCGAAGTTAAAGAAGATCCTAAAGAAGACGTAGTAGAAGACAAGAAGGCAACTAAGAAAGTATCCAAATGATAATAAAGGATTACATAACAAGCAAATTTCAGCCTTACGGAGTGAATATCTCCGAGGCTGATCTTGCTGATCTTGATCTTATGGGTATTGATGTAAGTTTAGAATTTTCAAATGAAAATCGAAATTCGGTATATCTTGGATTAATTAGATATATCATACCTCAATTACTTCTTAGAGCAAAATCAATATCTGAAAGTGGGTTCTCTGTGTCATTTGATACAAAAGACATACTTCAATATTATGCTTGGCTATGTAAAGAACTTGGGATTGAAGATGAACTTAATCAAAAACCATCTGTAAGATTTTTGTAATGTATTTCAAACCTCATAAACTGTATATCCACAAATCGACACCATCTTATCAAGATGAAAATGGAGATTGGCAAGAAGGCACTGAAACTGTAGAATATTTATGCGATTGCTTTTTGCATGATGCAAGTACAGATATAAAGAAAGCTTATGCCGGAACAGGGATAATACCGACACATACAGTCAATTTAGATCGTAGAGACGATTTAGGAATAGGCGTAACGGTGACAGTTAAAGAGGGTGAACTTATCAGAGCAAAATCACAGATCGTAGATTTAAAAAGGCTTAGTGCTTTCAACTATACTCAAATAATATTAGGTAGTAAATGATAGCAACAAACGACATAAAGACTATTCTGATTGACAATGTTAAATCTAATGCTGTTTTAGGATTAATCCCTGAAATAGTAAAGGATCAACATTTGCCAGTGAAAGAAGGCTCTGTTAAAGAGAGAATAGTCGTTATCGTTAATGCTACTGATAATAGTGATTGGCAGCAAACGTATGCAAGAGTATGTGTTTATGTACCTAAGAAATATTTGAATGATTTAGGTTCATATATGCCTGATACATCAAGATTAAGAATTTTAGAAAGGGTATGCACTGAGTTATTCTACAAACGGACATTCGTAGAGTTCGAAGGAAAAACCCTCTATTACAGATTGGAAGATATTGTTCAAGAAGATGATCCTGAAACATGGAGCGACTTTTTAAATGTAAGATTAAAAGTAACAAATCAAAATTTTAAATTATAAAGATTATGGAAAGTATTTCAAGAATAGGAATTTCAGCTATTTATCATAGCAATGATCTATTAACAGCAGCAACTGCACCAGTAGCAGGAGACCCGACAAAAGGTCTTACACCTGCAGAATTAAAGGCATTTTTGGCTGATGCAGATACAAAAACAGTTCCAAACGTGCATCAAGACACATGGAATTATGACGAAGCAGAAGATACAACAAACTTCTATACAGATCAGCTAACAGGCGAAGTGTATAGAGGTGGTACGACCGCTAAAGGAGCAAAAGTAATCACATTTACCGTTGGTAAGTTTGATTTTACAAATATTGCTGACTTTAAGGGAGGAACAGCCGGGGCTGATAAATACGGTGCACCATCTACAAAACAAAACATTTACAAGTCTGTAGTTGCATTGACAGAAGACGGTGTGTATATCGTATTCCCTAAAGCATTTATTCAAGCAAGAGATTCAACCGTGGATAATGCAATAGGTATGTTGGTTACAGCTACAGCAATGGTTCCCGATACAGCGATAGAAGGATTCGTCCAGATTCGCAAATCAGCCGTTGACGCAGCAGTCATAGGATAAGAAAATAATTATGTATAACCAAAAGGGCAGGCGGTGTTTACTGCTTGCCCTTTTTCGATAAAAATAATATGAACGAAGCAGCTAAACTAGTATCTGAGGCACTTTTAGGATTAGATTATAAGACTATATTCATAGGTGGTAAAGCTTATGAGGTAAAATCACCAACTATTAAAACGATGTGTCTAGGTCTTAGTGAATGGGCCAAGATAGATTTTAATTTAAAAGACCAAACAAATCTATCATTAGTCGCCCAAATACCCGAGATATCGAAACATCAGCTAAAAGGAATAAGCAGATTTATCGAAAGTGATATTCAATTAGCAGATGAGATATACAACGAATGGATAAATGAAGATCCGAGCGTTTCGCAAGATGAAATAGATATTGCAATAGATACCATATTAAGCCTTATAGATAAAGAAAAGGTTTTTCGAAGTGCGCAAGGGTGCTTGAGCGCAGCAAAAATAATAGCAAGACCACTATAATAGGTGGTGATACAATGATGGGTCAAATATCCTCATTTATGGATAGTTTACACCTATCATACAAAGAAGTTTTTGAGTTGATACCATACCGAAACTTAGTTATGATGCAAGCCGATAAGCAGCGAGAAGCAACAGGGGATATAATAATCCGAAAAAGTAGCGATGAGTTGTTCGGGAATAATATAAAAGGATGATAAAGATAGATGTAGACATAAGCGGATTTGATGATGTATTCAAGGAAATTGAAGCACAAGAGAGGAAGCTTATCTTAAAAATGATGCGTATAGGTGAAATCTATGTAAGTACATCAAAACAAAAAGGAAGCTATCAAGATCAGACAGGAAATCTAAGAAACGCAAACTCTTATAGACTATATAAAGATGGGAAAGTGCTATACGAAAGCATAGTATTGCCCGCTATGAGTTATTTCTTAGATAAATACAAAGATGGAACAGGAATAGAGCTTGTGTGCGGTAACGGTATGGAGTATTGTACATGGGTGGAAGCGAAAGGCTACGATGTGGTAAGTAGCGGATTTTTAAAAGTAGAATCAGAAGCAAGAAAAATATAAAATTATGCCGGGATCAGCAATAAACATAAAGGCGAACGCCCAAGAGGTTATTAACCTAAAAAGAAGGATAGACGAACTTTCGTCAGCTCTAGTAAGTATGCAAAGATCAGCTAACCCTGCTCTTTATGACAAACTTAATAGCCAACTCCAAAAGACAACCATACAGTATAATGCTCTTCGTTCAGAGGTAAATAGATATTCAAAAGAGCAAGAAAGGGCTGCTAGATCTACATCTCAAACATCTGATGGATTAGTAGATTTATTGAAAAAAGGAGCTGCACTTGCCGGTATTACCTATGGAGTTGATAAGATAAAACAACTTGGCAGCGAAATTATAAGTGTTAGGGGCGAAATACAGCAATTACAAATAGCTTTTGAAACAATGCTAGGTAGCAAAGAAAAAGCTGATAGGATGATGGCTGATATTAAAAAATTAGCCTTAAGTACACCTTTTACACTTACAGAAGTCGCCGACAATACAAAGCAGATCATAGCTATGGGAATTGAATCCGATAAAGCTATTGATACAGTTAAGATGTTAGGTGATGTTGCAGCTGGCGTGTCTGTTCCTCTTTGGAGAGTAGCAATAAACTATGGTCAAGTTTCTGCTTTAGGGAAACTTCAAAATAGAGAAATTAGAGACTTTGCAATGGCTGGTATTCCTATAGTAGAAGAATTAGGGAAAATGCTAGGAAAAACATCTTCTGAAATATATTCTATGGTTGAAGCTGGTAGGATAGGATTCCCAGAAGTAGAACAAGCCTTTAAGAATATGTCAGGTGAAGGAGGTAAGTTCTACAACCTTATGGAAAAACAAAATGCTTCTGTTACAGGACAAATATCGAAGCTAAAAGACTCCATTCAATTAATGTTTAACGAAATAGGCGAAAGCTCGGAAGGAATTATTTATACAGCTATTGATGGGGCAAGTAAGCTTGTGGATAGTTATCAGGAAGTAGGTGTAATCTTGGCAGGATTAGTATCCACATACGGATTATATAAGGCTGCTCTTATGACAGAAGCTGCGATAAGACCTATACAGATTGCTGATACATACAAGGTGCAAGCTGCTGCACTTACTGAATTATTAAATGGGAAACAGGCGTATCGAATTTCTCAAATGGGATTAGTACAAGGTTCAGCCGAACATGTAGCAGCAATTCAAGCTGAGATAGCAGCAACAGCTGAGAATCTTAAAATAAAACTAGCAGAGGAAGAAGTTAATCTTCAATCATTAAGGACAAAAAGAGCAGAAGCCGAACAAGTATGGATGACAGCTAAAGCAAAAACAGAGGCAGCACGTCAAGAACTTGCTTCTGCGATAACAAATGCAACTGGAGAAGCGGAAGCATCGCTTCAAAAGAAAATGGCTTTGGAGTCAGAAAAACAAAGTCGTGCTGCGTTACGTTTAGTTAAACTACAAGATCAAAAGGATACTGCTATATCGCAAGCTATAGCCTTAAAAGAAAAAGAGGCTAGTGCTGAAAAAATAGCAGCTAAAAATAGAGAAATAGCATCTATTCAGGCTAAAATAGCATCTGCAAGAGCAGAAGAAATACAACATGGGCGTAATGTTGCAGCTATGAGAGCTGAAATAAAATCAGGTGTTGATATCACTGCAAATAAGAATGTACAAACGCTAACGAATAAATTAAATACATTATCAGAGCAAGAGAATTCGGCAGCTACTGCCCATAGTGGTGTTGTAAAACAAATAGTAGGTAGCAAAGTTTTAATAAAGAAATTATCAGTAGATGCAGATACTGCATCTACGATTCTAAACACAGAAGCTGAAATCGCAAACACAACAGCTACTACATTTTTGTCAGCTGCAAAAACTAAATTAATTACCATATCTAATAATCTTTGGGCTGCTTTAGCACCAAATCCTTATATTCTGGCTGCTGCTGCTGTTGTAGCTTTGAGTTATGGTATATATGAATTAGCTACGGCTGCTACGGCTGCAGAACAAGCTCAAATTGGGTTAAATAAAGAGACAGAGAATACAGCTCAAAGAACAGAAGAAGAAAAAAGGGCAATTGAGAATCTTTTAGGTATAATAAGGGATGAAGTTTCAACCAGAACAGAAAAGCAAAAAGCATTAGAAACATTACAATCAAAATATCCATCTATCTTCTCTAATCTTGATACAGAAAAGATAAAGAATCTAGATCTTGCGGAAGCTATAAGGCAAGTAAATATTGAACTTGAAAAACGAAATGGTGCGCAATCTAAAGCTAATATTGATAGAGCAAAACAGATATTAAGTGGTATTACTAATTTTGATGGTGTTACTTTTAAAACAAGTAAGGATATTAAGGATGCAAAAGATTTAATAGGTCTAGAAGGAGTTTGGCAAAGAAATTCGATAACAAATGCTAAGCTTAAAGAATCACTTGAAAAATATGTTGCTCAAGCTGAAAAAGATTTAAATAAAATGTCTGAAACAGCAGATAAAGCAGCTAAGAAAACAGCAAAATCCGGTGTTGATCAAATATATGATGCAACTAAAAGGGTTAGTGATCTAAATAATGAATTAAAAGATCTTAATAATAAAATAATACCAGATAATCAAAAGGATAATCCTTCTTTTAAATTCTCAAAAGCAATAGAGGATAAGTTAAAGGAATTAAAAGATGCTGAAAATGAACTTAATTTATTGCTTTATGGGAAATCAACAAAGGAAATAGGAAAAGAGAACAAAGCTGGTGAAACAGCTGATAAGAAAGCTCAGAGGGAAACAGATAAAACATCAGAAGCTTATCTTAAATTACTTAATCTCCAAGCCGAACTTGATAGCGAATCAGTAAAACAACAACTCGAATATGAACAAAAGCTTTTAGATATTGAGCAAGATAGTTTTGATAAGCGTTATCGGCAAAATCAATTAAATATGGCGAAGGAACTTATTTCTATAGAAGAGTTCCGCCAAAAGATGATAAAGGATCAGCAAGAAGCAGCTAAGAATATTTATATAAAAAATAAAGGTTCTGATACAGGTTTTAATTTTGCAACATTTGATAAAACGCTATTGCCTCAAGGTTTAAGTGATGCTGATATAGAAGCCCAGATAAAGAAAAGAACTGATGCTTCATTAGCTGCATGGAAAAAAGGAAATGAAGATATATCCAAAGAACAAAGAGCTTTTGCCGATGAAGAAAAATTGACGTTCGCTTCTCAATTAGATCAACAGATATACTCTATACGCAAACATTATAAAGAGCGTAGGGACTTAGCTAAAGGTAATTCAGATCTAATAAAACAAATAGAAAAGAATGAGAGCAGGGAGATTGCGGAAGCTCGTCTACAAGCGCATCAACGTCAATTGGAATCAGATGCAGAATATAACCAAAAATATAAAGAATTAACTACAGATAGATATTTCTTTGAATCGGACAAACGTAAAGCTTCATTAGGACAACAAATAAAAGATCAGAAGAAAATATTCAACGATCTAGAAAAAAGGGTAATGAACGACCCGAATAATGATGAACTAGCAAGGCAATTGAGGGAGGCATATCTTAGACTTAGAATACTGAATAAAGAATGGGAGAAAACACCAGAACAAAAATTAGCTGAAATTGCCGGAATATTTAAAGAGATTACCGGTAGTTTATCAAACATAACAGGCGTTGATTTGAGTATGCTTAGCAATGCTGTTTCCGGTATTGCATCATTCGCCACAGGCGACTTTATGGGCGCTGCTTCTTCTGGTATGGGTATTGTATCTACCTTTATTACAGGATTTATATCACAAAAAGAACGACAAGCCGAAATACAAAGAGAGATAAATAAGCTTCAACAGCAATACAATATAGATTTAAGACAACAAAATTATGATCTAATTTCATCAATAGACTATGCTAGAGCATTTAAAGATAACCTAGAAGCATTACAATGGCTAATAGACAAAGGGTTTATTTCAGAGGTTGATTATTCTGCATGGGAGGCACTTGTTAAGCAATCGGATGAAGCAAGAAAAAACTTTGAGATAGCAAAGAAAAATTCAGATAGCATACTTTCTGATACAAATAAAACATTAGATTCATTATATAAAGATTTTGTTAAGGGTTCTGCAGGTAATGCAATAGGAAATCAGGCAAAGCCAATTATATCAATATTAAAGGACTGGAAAAATGGAATCATAGATAATGAGGAAGCATTTAGGAGGCTTGGTGCTACAGGATGGAAAGGAATGTCGGATATAGCTGATAAGATAGCGAGATCAGATGAAGAAACGCAAAAATGGAAAGATCAAATAGCCGAATTAAGCCAACAAATGGATGAGTTCGCTACAGGAACATCATTCGATAGCTTCTTATCTGATGCAGCGAATGCAATTAGCGACTTAAGAGGAAATGTAACAAGTCTTGCTGATTTTACAGAGGAAAAGCTAACTAATGCTATTCTATCATCTTTTAAATATCAGATACTTTCCAATGCATTAAAGCCAATGTATGATGAATTGGCAGATATGTTTCTGAGCGGAAATTATGATTCAAGTGCTGCTAATGACTGGAAACAAAGGCTTGCAAATATTCTTAACACCAATAGCAAAGAACTTGATAAAATATTTGAGGCTTTTGGCGTAGATCCTACTACTGAAAATGCATCTCAGCAGGCATCCAGAGGTGGCTTTGAAACCATGTCTCAGGATACAGGAAAGGCTTTAGAAGGACGGTTTACAGCCATGCAAATGAATCTTATATCTATCGATCAAAATGTATCCCGAATAGCCCAATGGAATCAGCCAGTAAGCGAGAAGTTCAATTTTGATACTATCGCTATGCCTTTGGGTGCGCTTAGTCAATCATCGATAAGAATAGAGCGCATGATGGAAGAAAACAGGAATATACAAGTGCAAATGTTTTATAAAGTATCCGATATAGAAAAATGGTCTCGCGTTTTACCTCAAATGAATGAGGTATTAGGACAAATGAATGGTAAACTTGATAATATTTAACTATGATAACAATAGGTAACGATTTAACTATATATAATGCTTGGGGTGAACCTAAGATGCAATTAGACATTCCGAATGACTTTAAGCAAGCTAATGAGCTAATGTCTGAACATTACGTGCAATTCTCATTTCCGCTAACAATAAAATATGACTTTGTACGTGCTGATTATATAGACTATAAGGGTATAAGATACGCCATACGCACCGACTGTCAGCCAACAGAAAACGGATTACAGGATTATAGGTATGAGCCAAAGTTTGAAGCTCCGGAAATGTTTTGGCAGGACTTTATTTGTTGGTATATCTACCAAGGATTGAAAGAGGCTGAATGGACGCTAATGGAGCATGCCGGAACATTCTTACAGATAGGTTGTGATAATATAAACGCATACACCGGTGAAACATGGACGGTTGGTATTGTAGAGCCTACCGATATGCAGAACCTTACATTCAGTTCTCAGAATGTTTTCGATTTTCTTACAGACGTTGCAGAAGCGTTCAATTGTGAATGGTATGTAGATTATGAGGCTAAAACAATAAACCTAGTGTATAGCTATTCGAAAGGAGAAACTATAGAACTAAGGCGTGAAATAGAACTTATCGACATAAAACGTTCAAACGAAAATAGCGATGAGTATTGCACACGTATGTATGCTTTTGGCGGTACCCGAAATATACCATCAAATTACAGAAGCACAGGAAGCAGTGAGGCTGTAGATGCTATTGTACAAAAACGTTTGCGACTTCCTATATCAAACGGTGACTATATCGATGCTTTCCCGAACATGACAGGAAATAAAATCATAGAGAAGGTATTTACATTTGATAATATCTACCCTAAGCGTACAGGAACTATTACATCGATTAGAACGGCAACTGTAAAGAATGATGATGGCATAGAAATGACAGTCTTTTACTTTAAAGATAGCGGTTTGAACTTCAATTCTGAATATATATTACCGGGGCTTACTCTTTCGCTTCAATTTGGAGAAAACAGTTTCTTGTCAGGTCGTGATTTTGAATTAGGATATAATGACGATACAGAAGAATTTGAAATAATAAACAATCAGGATAACCCGGATTTAATTATTCCAAACGATTTACTATGTCCTCGTGTCGGTGATTTCTATGTGCTTTATAACTTTAATATCTCTTTAGTAGGCGATCAGTATGTAGGAGAAGCCGAACAAGAACTTCTAACAGAGGCACATGCTAAAATGGCAAGCATTCAAGAAGAAAACGCTACTTATACATGTATGGCTAATCCTTTCAGGGTAGCTGCTTATGGTTTGGATATGGGTTTAGGGCAAAGCGTAAAACTTAAAAGCCTGATCTTTAACGGAGGCGAAAAAGTATCTCGTATTCGTGGGTTTACTAAATACCCGGTAACATGTAAAGATGAATACTTAGTAGGAGAAAAGCCACGATACAGCCGAAGAAAAGCATTAGAAGCCAAAGTAGACAGCAACAAAAAAGAGTCTGATGTGAATTACCTAGAGGCTATGAGAGCATCTAACAATAACACACGAAGCATTAAGGGTATGAATTACTTGCGCACCGCTTTGCAGAATGAAACAGTATTCGATGGCGGATTAGGTCTTACAACTACTATATTATTCGGATTAATGCAGGGTGATATTTGGGTAAATACAGCAGGTGTTAACGGTGTATGGCAAGATGATAACGATGTGGCGTTTTGGGGTGGTGGAACATTAGATCAAGCAATAAACCTAGTTGCGAACCCAAGTGCAACTACAGATGTTGCAAGCTTTGTAGTTACTCATGGCGGTAAGGTAATTATGAATCAGGCTTTATTAAGAGGAAGATTTGAAAGTAATATAAATGGAAATAGAATAATTATAGATCCAGATACAAGAGACATAAAATTAATAAATACAGATGGAAAAGTACTTGGACAATGGATATTTGGTGGAGATGGATCTCAATTAAACTTAGGATCTATAGATTTAGACGGATATCTTGCATCATATACCCCTACAGGATTTTTCTTATTTGAAGAAAGTGAGGATGGTATAAAGAAATTTAATGGAAAATTTTATGATAAGCAATTTAGTCTAGGGTACGATCAGGTTAGCTTCCCAAATGATTTAATAAGTGGAATTAGAATGAGAATAAATAGTTCAAATAATTTGATAATGACATTAAAGAATCTACCTACAAATTCTAGTTATCCGGTGGGCACAGTTTGGAATGATAATGGAGTATTAAAGATCGTTCAATAGGCATATAAGAAAAAGGAGGACGTATGAATATATCCTCCTTTTATTAAATTAATTTATAATTTATTCATCCCATCTAACATATCCTTTAGAGTAAAGAGATTTAAATTTAACTTCGAAAGCTACGCCCTTATTCTTGTCTACTTGTATTTCATTAGCTTTCCATAAATTCATTAATAGAATTGTATTTGGTATAAATCCGCTAGGGCAACATACAATAAAATAATTACCCGGTGCGCAATTATAAGTTATATATCCATTATTCTCATTCGAAACTTTAAAATCAATTGATTCTATTACTTTGCCTTGATTGTTTTTCAATGTAGCAATACTAGAAAATTGATCTACCCTGCTAAATGATTCTGGGTCATAATTATCGCTTTTAAATATATAGAATATTGCTGATATAGTATTATTTCCGCTAATATCCTTTCTTGCTATCATGTTAATATGTGTATCAACCGATATTTCGTCATCTCCATTACTCGAACAAGAAATAAATAATGGAAATATAAGTAATAAGTATATAATTTTTTTCATAATGTTATTTTCTTTTTATAGCCATACCTGATATATAAAATGTATTCTCGGTACTACTATAATTTTGTATTATTTTTATATTAATAACTGCGTTTGCGCCTTTTGATTTACAGTCGTTTACGAATTTGTCGAAAACGCTTTCAAGTTCTAGTTTGACTATTTTATTTTTATCATATTGCTTTCCGCCTCCTTGAGTTCCCATAAGGCATATAGGATCGTATTCAAAATTCACAGAGTTGCTTTCTGTTATATAAAAGCCTTCTTTATTATACTTTGAAAGATCCACAGAATAGCTAGTCATGTGTATTTTCGGTAATGCACAAGAAGCAAAAGTCATAATAAATAAAATCAGAAATAAATATTTTTTCATACAATAAGATTTAAGTTAATCCACAAAACTACAAATTAACTTTTATTATCCTATAACTCAGAGAGAAGTTTTTATGAATTAAAAAAAATCGAGCGGTGCCCGATTCTATGTTTAATTGTGTATGATATCAAAATTACATTGAAAATAATCTGTTATTTTATTTAATATATCGTTATCTTTTTCATATTCTGCTTTTCTAAGCATAATATACGCACTTTTCTCTTCTATAACTTCATGCTGAAAAATATTGTCTGAGAAATAAGTTAGCATCATACGAGAATAAAAATTATACCTTTTTGTCTTTGCTTCTGGTTCATGTATATACACGGTTCTATTTTTAATTTTCCTATCGCATATTGTATTTGAACCAATAAATCCAAAAGATGATTTATTATCTTTCGAATGTATTTCTAGCATTATGGCAATACACGTCTTAACTACAGGCCTTGTTTCGTTAAGATTTGTAAGCTTATTGTATTTTAGCCTAGACCCTGAATCTCTTTTTAAATGGAATTTAATAGCATATAAGTTATAGGGATATATTTCGACCCAAACTAAATATACTTGATGTGTTATATCAGATTTAAATCTATACAAAATTTTAGGCACAGAATTTTCTGTACCTTTTATATTTTGAACAAATCTATATTTAAAATGATTAAAGGATATATTTATACACATCTACTCGCAGTCTTTCTCTTTCTTCTTCTGTTACCGGTCTGAATTTGAATGTTTGATTTGTAGATGCAGGTTTTTTAGAATGCTTATTGGCATCCATACAATTTGATTTTGTCTGAATTTTTGATATGATTGCTCCCATAGTTTTATGCTTTTGTTGCTTTAATTAACGGCGCAAATCCCAACTTTTTCTAAAAGTAAATAGTTCTATTCTTTATTTCGGACTGCAAAATAAGTAAATAAATAGATATAAACAACATTAAATGTTTAAAATTAATTTGAAAATAACATTATTTATAAATATATAATAATAACGTACATATTATATGTTTGTTCAATATAAGATAAATATATAATTATAATATAACAACTAAACATGACAATAGCATAAGCAAACTACTCAAGTACTATTTGTCCAAAGCCTACTAATCACATGGTAGGCTTTTTTCATGCCTTTATCTTTAAATCAAAAACATGAAGATAGTACAAAATAAGTTTATACCGCCGAAAGGATTTATAGCTATTACGCTGTTTGGGATTGTGTTTGCAAGAAAAGAACTTAACGAAACGAGCAAGAATCACGAAGGGATACATATCAAGCAAGGAAACGAAATGCTTTGGATATTATTTTACTTATGGTATGGTATAGAGTGGTTAATAAGGCTTATTCAGTATCGTGATAAGATGTTAGCGTACTATAATATTTCATTCGAACGGGAGGCGTATATCAATCAATTAGATGATGAATATTTAAACAAAAGGAAGCTGTTTTCATGGATTAAATACTTATAAGCAAACAAAATAGATACTGTTTACTCGTAAAAGCATATTCAGGTAATAGGTTTTTAAGCTATAAGTAACTTTAAAATAAAAAAAAATAATGACAGGCGAATTATTTATAAATGACAAAGACGCATGGTCTACATGGAATGTGAAGTTAGCGGATAACTCTTATGAAAATCTGCTTTCTCCATATCCTATGAAGTCATATATAGAAAATGAGTCTCGTTCTCAAGACGGCAAACAAGTTTTCATAACTAACCCAAAGAAAAACAGCAGGCAGATTATATTAATTTTCGACATTACTTGTTCTTCTAGAAGTGAATACTTAACCAAGTATAAAGACTTCAAGAATGAGATAAGTAACGGACAAATTAAGCTAGCTGTGACATCAATAGATGAAACTTACTATTTGTATATGGAAGATCCTCAAAGCCTTGATATGGGCATAGGCTTTACGGATGGGAAAGTAGCTGTTCGATTTACGGAGCCTTTAGGCGAAACTATAATTTATGATGTTCTTGCTACTGAAGGGCAAAGCATATTAATTACAGATGATAATAAAACATTATTAATATAAAATGGCAACAAATATAGAACAAGAACCAACTCCTATATCAAGCCTTCCAGAAGCAGAGGTTTTGATTGGTTTTACAGTACCAGGGATACAGGAAGGCAGAACCGTAAAGGTTGATCTAGGATCTTCATTTGTGACAGTTCCAATTTTAGACACTGAATTTTTCACTTAATAAATATAATATTATGCCATCTACTGGGCAAGCGATAAAAGTTGGGGATATTTGGACGAACATATTATCTTCAGAAACAGGCGAAAATGTCAATTATATAGAAGTATCACAATTTGCGGATGGTACTGAAATGTCCGATTCGAAACTAGACAATGTAATATATAGAAAGAAAGGGGATTTGTATTTAAGACAAGCTTTTGATCTTACTAAAAGTCGCACATTAACAGTCAATACTGTAAATGATATCCGTTACATGTCGTTGCAGAATATAATACTTTTAAAACTAGGGTATTATGACAAAGTGACTACAAAAGGTTACTATGCTGATAGTGACGGTGGAGCTGCCTCTTATTCCATCATGGAAAGTCTTGGAGTTGATGATGGGTTCTTGACTATAAATGCTGTTAATGCAACATTGTCTATATCTCTTTCATTGATACAGGAACGTTTTGTGTCATCAAAACAAGCAGGTGTAAAAGGAGATGGTATA
>NZ_MKVC01000014.1:0-2156 GCF_001899125.1 Dysgonomonas sp. 37-18
TGGGGGAAACGCCCGGGCTTCTTAAGCATTGGGGGCGTGGCTTCTTCCGGTTCGATTCCGGGGTTCTCCGCACTTCGCCCTTACGGGCGATAACGGTCTTTGACATGGTGAAATATATACAAAGCGTAGAGATGCGCCGGGCCCCTGCCGCAGCAATGCTGCGGGGTCCGGGGCAATAACAGTGACGTAATGAAAGAATAAGAAAGTAGGAAAGGGCACATGGGGGATGCCTTGGCTCTCGAAGGCGATGAAGGACGCGATAAGCTGCGATAAGCTGCGGTAAGGTGCAAATGACCTTCGACCCGCAGGTTTCCGAATGGGGCAACCCGTCAGGCGAAAAGCCTGTCACGCCGCTTACGCGGCGGGCTAACGCAGGGAACTGAAACATCTAAGTACCTGCAGGAAAAGAAAATAACAATGATTCCCTTAGTAGTGGCGAGCGAAACGGGAATAGCCCAAACCAGTCATGTCCAGGCATGTCTGGGGTTGTAGGACCGCGCCGTGGCACGGCGCCGCCGAAGTGGAACCCTCTGGAAAGTGGGGCGGTATAGGGTGATAGCCCCGTACACGAATCGGCGGCCCGGCCTAGCGGTATCCTGAGTAGCGCGGGACACGAGAAATCTTGCGTGAATCTGCCGGGACCATCCGGTAAGGCTAAATACTCTCGAGAGACCGATAGTGGACCAGTACCGTGAGGGAAAGGTGAAAAGAACCTCGGACAGAGGAGTGCAATAGACCCTGAAACCATGTGCCTACAAGCGGTCGGAGCTGGCTAGTCCAGTGACGGCGTGCCTTTTGCATAATGAACCTACGAGTTGCCGTCGCCGGCAAGGTTAAGCGCCATGAGGCGCGCAGCCGAAGCGAAAGCGAGTCCGAACAGGGCGTTTGAGTCAGCGGCGGCAGACGCGAAACCAAGTGATCTACCCTTGGCCAGGCTGAAGTCTGGGTAACACCAGATGGAGGGCCGAACCGATAAGCGTTGAAAAGCTTCCGGATGAGCTGAGGGTAGGGGTGAAAGGCTAATCAAACTTGGAGATAGCTCGTACTCCCCGAAATGCATTTAGGTGCAGCCTCTGTTTTTAGTTGCATCAGGTAGAGCTACTGATTGGATGCGAGGGCTTCACCGCCTATCAAGTCCAGACAAACTCCGAATGGGTGCAACTTCTATGCAGGGAGTGAGGGCGCGGGTGCTAAGGTCCGCGTCCGAGAGGGCAACAACCCGGACCACCGGCTAAGGTCCCCAAATACATGCTCAGTTGCATTAACGAAGTCGGACTGCACGGACAGCTAGGATGTTGGCTTGGAAGCAGCCATTCATTTAAAGAGTGCGTAACAGCTCACTAGTCGAGCGGTCTGGCGTGGATAATAATCGGGCATAAGCATGTTACCGAAGCCGTGGGATATTCAATATCGGTAGGGGAGCATTCCAGCGGCGTGGAAGGCGGGGATTGATCCCTTCTGGAGCCTCTGGAAAAGCAAATGTAGGTATGAGTAACGATAAGGGGGGTGGGAAACCCCCCCGCCGAAAGACTAAGGTTTCCTGATCAACGCTAATCGGATCAGGGTGAGTCGGGGCCTAAGGGGCATCCTAACGGAGTCACCCGATGGACGAAACGGTTAATATTCCGTTACTGACGCAAGGAGCGACGCGGCGACGCAGGAGTGGCACTGCCGCCTACTGACGGAATAGTAGGTTGAAGGGTGTAGGAGCCGATCCGGCCAGGCAAATCCGGCCGGAGATCCGAACCTGAAAGTACGCCGAGCCTTCGGGCGGGGCGATAGCGCAGGTAAGCAAGCTGCCAAGAAAACCCGCTAAGCATATCCTTGCGGCACCCGTACTAAAACGGACACACGTAGTTGGGTTGAGTATACTAAGGCGCTCGAGTGAATCACGGTTAAGGAATTAGGCAAAATGACCCCGTAACTTCGGGATAAGGGGTGCCCGCTTCGGCGGGCCGCAGAGAATAGGGGAAGGCAACTGTTTAACAAAAACACATGGCTATGCTAATAAGAAATTAGACGTATATGGCCTGACACCTGCCCGGTGCCGGAAGGTTAAGAGGAGATGTCATCGCGAGAGAAGCATTGAATTGAAGCCCCGGTAAACGGCGGCCGTAACTATAACGGTCCTAAGGTAGCGAAATTCCTTGTCGGGT
>NZ_MKVC01000015.1:0-15078 GCF_001899125.1 Dysgonomonas sp. 37-18
CCAGAAATATATAATTTTGCGAAATCATAGAATAGATAGCCATAAGTATTCCCAATAGCAAACGAACGATCCGTGCAAAATCCCAATTCTTAAATATGCGATTCATTTTGTTATTTATTTAAAATTAAACCAACTTCCACCATTATATACTTCCTGAAAACCTTTATTTCTTAAAAGAGTGACTGCACTGCGGCTACGCATGCCACTGGCGCATACAGCAATAATCGGTTTGTCTTTTTTCAGTTTCGATAAATTACTGCTTAAACTATCTAACGAAATATTGATTGAATTGATTGCCGCCCCTTGTTTATACTCTTCTTTTGTACGAACATCCAGAAGTATAGCTCCATTTTCTAAAAGAGCTCTAAAGTCGGCTTTATCCTCCAGTCCGAATAATCTGCTAAGAAATCCCGCCATATTATTTATTCTATTACTGTTTATTTACTTTATTCCTTTTAAAAATTCCGCCGAATAAGCCACCCAATAATACTCCATATAGAGTACTGATCGTAGGTGATGATGTTATAGGGCAAGTACCGGTACTACATCCGATGTACCTCCAATACATATACCCGCCTATTGCTCCGATTAGGGCTCCTACCAGATATGTCCAATTGTTTTTTATGATTTGCATATTCAATTCGTTTATATTTCTTACAAAGATAATATTTAATTTCCTATAGAATATAATTCTTTAGGAAATATAGTTAAGTAAATCATAATTCATCTTAAATTCAGAATAATAGTTAAGCTTTTCTGTTTATAAAGAATGCTTTGTTATTGCTGTTACGTATGTCTTATATCCGCCAGATAAGTTTACAACATTCGAAAATCCATATTGTGCTAATATTCGGAAAGCAATATACCCTCGTAATCCGACAGCACAATAGATAAGAATACACTTCTCTTTCGGTATTTCTTTGATTCGGGAACGCAGTTCATCTAAGGGGATGTTTACTGCCCCATCGATATACCCTTCTTTGCATTCTTCTGTGTTACGGACATCCAGCAGGATAGTTTTGAGAAAATCTATTTTTTTTAATATCCCGCCATTGGACAATCTTCATCTTTCCTTTAAGAATATTATCGGCCACATATCCAGCCATATTGACAGGGTCTTTAGCTGATGAATAAGGCGGAGCATATGCATGCTCAATATCTATCAGATCGTAAATTGCACCTCCTTTTTTTATAACCTGAGCAAATAACTCAATTCTTTTATCTGCTCCTTCTTTTCCTACAACCTGAGCCCCCAGAAGCTTTCCATTTAAGGGAGAGAAATTTATCTTTATTGACAGTTGAGATGCTCCGGGATAGTACCCTGCATGCGAACTCCCATGGGTAAAAGATGATATATGCTCAATACACTCTCTGTTCAGCATTTTGGATGAAAGTCCTGTCGCCGCAACGATTAGGTCAAACACCTTGGCAATAGATGTGCCAATAGTTCCCGAGTACATATATTTATTGTCCTCCAGTATGTTATCTGCAACAATACGGGCTTGTTTATTGGCCGGACCTGCCAGAGGAATCAGCATTTGTTTATTTATTACCGGATTCAATATTTCTACGGCATCGCCTAACGCGTAGATATTATTATCACTGGTCTGCATATAACTATTAACTTTAATTCCTCCTGTAGTTCCAAGTTCCAGCCCTGCATCTTTTACAATCTTAATATCAGGGCGAACACCAATACTTAAAATAACCATATCGGAGATAAGTTCTCTACCACTTTCCAGTCCTATTCGAATGCCATTTTCTCCTTCGAGGAAAGAGGTTACTCCTTCTTTCAGATAAAGCCGTACCCCTTTCTGTCTAAGATGCTGATGAACTATTGCGGCCATAGAAAAATCAATCGGAGCCATAACCTGATCCGCCTTTTCAACTAACTGCACTTCGAGTCCTGCATGATATAAGTTTTCTACCATTTCCAGTCCAATAAATCCACCGCCTATGACAATTGCTTTTTTCGGCTTGTGAGTTATAAGAAAGTTCTTGATTTTATCGGTATCAGGTACATTACGAAGTGTAAATATCTTTCTACTATCGATGCCCTTGATTGGAGGTTTCACCGGTTCTGATCCGGTAGATACAATGAGTTTGTCATAAGATTCAGTATATTCCTTATTTGTAACAAGGTTTTGTATGGTTATACTTTTCTTTTCCCTATTGATGCAGATTACTTCCTGTAATACTCTGATATCTATCTTGAATCGCTTAGAAAACCCGTCTACAGTTTGGACGAAAAGATTATCTCTGTTCGCTATTGTACCTCCGATATATAATATGGTAAGTCACAATTGGCATAAGAAATATATTCACCTCTTTCAAATAAAATAATTTCAGCTTGTTCATCCATTCTTCTTAAACGGGCTGCAACAGAAGCTCCTCCGGCAACCCCACCTATGATAAGTATTTTCATATATTTGTTTTTATTATAATTGATATAATCTTATGGTGTAATGATTTCTTTTATCATTTTAACTAATCGAATTATAAACTCTGTATATTTATTTTCTTTCGACTGTATTTCTTTTATTTTCTCTCTACCTTTATCTGTTAAGGAAAAGATCATCTTTCTTTTATCTGGTTTCCCGATTCTTCTTATAATGTATTTTTTTATCTCAAGATTTTCCAATATTCTGGATGTTCGAGAGTTTGATAAACCAATCTGATTGGATAGATAGCTGGCACAAGAGGTCTTTTTATTATACAGGGAGTATAAGATAAAAGCTTCATTTAATGTGACTCTATTATCCTCTAAAAATTCTTTATCAAGTCTATAAAGAGCTTTCTGTATATTTTTTAATCTGATTAAACAAATCATAATTCCAATGGAAATAATAAACAAAGGAAATTAATATTTTGATATAATCAAATTTAATTGAGATTAATTATCAAATCAGGACTTCTGTGCTACATCCCTCAACCATTACTCATCGACAGTTGAATGAGAAACAACTTATTGAAATTGGAGTTCAAACTGCCTGGAATTGACTACGAGATTAATGGATTGGAGTTATTAAATAGCATCCCTCAACTTAAAGGAAAAGTGTTAGAATATGAAAAGATTGGTGTTTGTAGTACTGGAGACACATTTATTACCAATCCGATTACAGTATATGGTGATATAATAGAAATGGAGGCCATTATTGGAATGGCAGGCAAGAGCAAAGGTTTAGAAAGTGGGAAAGCAAGTGCCCAATTTATCAATCGTATTTATGCTCGTCGTGTAATGTCTACAGGGCTAACTTCATTTTCAGGCTCTGAACTTCCCGAAATGATTGCTAGAGGGGAATTTGTAGAAGCTTCAGAAAAAGAAAAATTAGAGGAAATGCTTATCTTTTTTGAAACACTTACAGCCAATATTTTCTTTGAAGGCACACATTATTTGAATTCTTTAAGATATCGTTTCCAGACAAGTAACATCAAAAATAAAAAAAATGTAATCGAAAAGATTAAGAATCATCTCAATAATAGCCACTTGAACAAAAGTTGCTCTTGAATTGATGGGACAAAGTTCTACTTATAGGGTTAGCCATCTGATTTGTAATATCACTAATCTGATTGAATATATATCCCGTAAATATAGGAAAGATGGGATAAATTTCAGTTTTGTATTCAATCAGGTTTCCGAGGTATATTTTGTTTCGAAGAGTTACTTATCCCGCATTTTTTCTAAATACCTTCGGAGTAGCCTGCTCGCTCTTCTTGAAGAACTTAATAAAGTGTGAAGGATCTTCGAATCCTAAACAGAACGCAATTTCATTGATCGTCCAGTTTGTATGTTTCAGTAAGGCTCTTGCTTCCAAGGCTATCCGCTCTGATATTAATAGCTTTGTCGTTTTTCCGGTGACTTCTTTCAGTACCTTGTTGAGGTGATTGACATGAATATTTAGTTGTTGTGCATAATCACTTGGTGAATGAAGTCGGATACTTTGCATGGTCGATTCTATCGGGAACTGCCTTTCCAATAGTTCGAGGAATAAAGATGTGATTCTGTCAGATGCATGAGACTCTTTGTGTCCAACAGGCTGCATTATAGCAGGGCGCATTTTCAATGCTGTGTGAATAAGCTCTGTAACCAGATTTCGAAGGACATCGTATTTATAGACATAATCGGAAGTAATCTCCCTAAACATTTTATCATAAATTGTCCGTACCTGCCTGAACTCTTCATCATTCAGATCTAATATCGGTATTCCATGAGGCTGGAATAGAGGATATGCTTTAAAATCGCCATATCCTTTGAAGAAGTCTTCCGTAAAAACACAGAATGCACCTGTCTTGTCAAGGCTCAGAGGTTCCCAATTATAAGGAACCTGTGGATTTGCAAACAAGAGCATATTATTTTCTACAACCAGCGTTTTGTCGGCATAATGAACTGTATTACTACCGGATATCAGACTTATCTTATAGTAATCTTTACGACTGTATGGGATTGTATGATCAGGCTGTATATAATCACCTAATGAAAAGACATTGAACTGGCCTATCTTCCCGATAATCTCACTTGGTAAGATTCCTAATTTAATGCGATAAAAATCTGCTAATGACAATGCCTTTTCCATTATAATGCCAACTTATATATTCTTTTTCCTTATCAAATACTTTGGCCTCCGGAGACCTCAATCCGCTGAGCATTCACCCATCGTGCGTCATCAGTACATAGAAATGCAACTACTCCACCAATATCATCAGGTAGACCGACTCTTCCTAATGGGATTGTACTGGCAGTTATTTTATTGACTTCCTCGTTGTCTCTGACAATACCTCCGCCAAAATCGGTTGCAATAGCACCCGGAGCAACAGCATTAGACCGAATACCTCTGGCTCCAAGTTCTTTTGCCTGATACCTTGTTAATACCTCAATAGCTCCTTTCATAGATGCATAAGCGGAATATCCGGGCCGGGAGAAACGTGCCAGACCTGTTGAGATATTGATGATACCACCTCCGTCTTCGAGTATGTTCAATGCTTTTTGGGTAAAGAAATAAACACCCTTGAAATGGATATTGAAAAGACTGTCGAAATCCTCTTCGGTTGTTTCGGCAAAAGCTGAATTAATTCCGATGCCTGCGTTATTTACCAGATAGTTTATTTTCTGAGTACCAAATTTTACAGACAACTCCTGTTTAAGTAATTCGAAAAAAGAATCGAAGCTTTTTACATCGGCAGTATTGAGTTGGAGAGCAATGGCTTTTTGTCCGAGTTGCTCTATCTCTGCGATTGTTTCTAAAGCACTTTCCTTTTTGCTGTTGTAGGTAAGGACTACATCCAGCCCTTTACGGGCTATATTTAAAGCCATATTTTTACCTAGCCCACGGCTGCCGCCTGTTACCAATGCGATTTTTGATTGTTGTGACATAATTCAATAGTTTTAATTACAACACAAAGATACTGGTATATAGCTCATTGATACTGTATGACTCAATCCGCTTATGGTAAAAATCAAATAATTGGCTAGCCTCTCTTCGAAAGACTTTAGTTGTATATCAGAATATAAGCATTTAGATATGTTGCTAAAAACAGCCAAAGAATATAGGGAATAAATAAGATCCCACTCACTCTTTGCGCCGGATAACATTTAAAAGCATAATATAATACGCCCAGATCCAACAAGATAATATTGATAAAACCTAAAAGAGGGTTTTGCAGATAAAAGAATGAAATGCTCCATATAAAATTAAGGAACAACTGAACGACAAATAATGAGGTAAGAAATTTCTTGTTCTGTTCTTTTGAGTTCAATACTAGTCCGATAGAAATACCCATGCATAAATATATTATACTCCATGCAATCGGAAAAGCTATATTGGGTGGAGTTATTGCAGGTTTATTCAATGTCGGATACCATGTCTGTATCGATTCCGATTGAAAATAACTGGCTGTGAATCCGACTAAAAAACAGATAATTACAGGAAGTAATATGTATAGAAACTTTCTCATATGAATATTAGTTTTTGTTCTTGCTAATTATGTTATGATTTCCCAATCCTCAATTCCTCCTTCTATTGTTTCAAATAAAGGATGTGTTTTTAGATCAGACAATGAGGGTAACTTCACTAAAAGTTCAGGACTTCGTTTTTGAAGTTTTCGCCTCAGATGCTCATATTCATATTCCAATTGCCCTTTAGTTACAGGGATGGGAGAAATATTCTCAATCATACGAATTTTCTCTTTGCTATATGAAAAATTTCTTCTCGCAGCTTCCTTATATATTTCAGTAAGGAAAGCATCGATGTAAAGATTCGGCTCGGGGCTATTCTTAAAACGGATCAACTGAGAGTGATTTGTATATCCTTTTGTATTGCCCAAGAGCACATTCTTAGCCAATAACCCTTCACGCCAGGAGGCATTAAGCCCTGCCGAGTCAAGATACTGGGGATGTAAAGACCATAATCGCATGTATTATTTTGCTAAGAGTTTTTCTATAGCTCCAGAAATCTTTGACGGATTGGTTATCGGAGCATAGCGATTAATGATATTCCCCTCTCTGTCTATCAGAAATTTAGTAAAGTTCCATTTTATAGAATCACCCAAGAATCCGTTGCTATTTTCTTTCAGGTATTTATAAAGAGGATCGGCATTGTCTCCGTTAATATCAATTTTTCCTAAGGTGCTAAATATCGTTTTATTCTTCATTTCACAAAAGAAGGTGATTTCATCATTAATTCGGGGACCTTGTTTCCAAAACTGATTGCAATAGAAATCTGATATCTCAAAAATACAAAAAAATTCATATAACAAAAGTAAAAAGAAATTCTATTAAGCTGAGATGAAAACAGAAGATCTTTTTGCCCATGTCAATTTGCTGATCCTATATTATAGGGCTTTATGCTATAGGGATGCTTATATGACCTCACGAATATCTATTTTAAATACCACGACAGGCGTTCCGTGTCTGCCATTTTCAAACTATATATAAGCAAAGTAAGTAATATATTGTATCCCTAATATACAATTATTATCAATTGCTTTTATCAAAATAAACCTTAACCTTTTTTTTACTCAATCTTCTCATGAGCCAATTCTCTATCTTTATCTGATCATTCTTTTGCAGAATGCGTTTAGATGTAATCATAAATACCCCTGTTTTATCTTGAAGTAAGGAGTCGCTTTGAGCGTAAATATATGCTTCTGCATATAAACAACTCTCTATCTGAGGATACAAAGGGGTCAATTCAGACAATAATTGTTTCCCTATAAGATATTGGCTTTGTATACTGTCTATTTTTTGTTTATACCCCGCAATCTCTACATTTAAGCGGGCTATTTGTTGCCGGGACCTCTCTTCTTCAGATTGAGCTTTTTGTCTATCTTTAGCTATATCATTATCTATGGCCAACCCTTGTTCTATCGTTATCTTAGCATCATCTAAAGAGAATAAGCCTGCCTGATCGATAATCGCTTTTTTATCATCTTCTGTCAATGAAGATCCCCCGTATATCAGATTAATTTCTTTTTTATTCGCACTAATTTCGTTGTTGAGCAAATAATTCCCTTTATATATTCCTATATACCGTGTATACTTTTCTGCATTTACTCTGAATTTCTCATTTTGGGACATCCGATAACCCAAATATATGCTGGGTAATATGATTATAATAAGTACAATGGACAAACCTTGATTGATACGTTTCTTTCTTGTCTCACTTATATTGGTATCTCTGATTGGAAACCTCAACATTTGAGAAATTAAAACCGAAGCATAAGCAATACAAACTGTATTGATGGTAAACAGATAGAATGCTCCATAGAAAAAAGAGAATTGGAGCGTAGCTAAACCGTAGCCGGCTGTACAAAGAGGTGGCATCAAAGCCGTAGCAATAGCCACGCCGGGAATGACATTTCCTTTCTGCTTGCTGCTGATTGCGATAATACCGGCAAAGCCTCCGAATAAAGCAATCAATACATCGTAAATAGTAGGACTGGTTCGGGCCAAAAGTTCAGAATGAGCTGTATGAACAGGGGTTATTGAAAAATAAACAGTTGATGCTATAAGGCTGGCCAATACTGCAAAACCAAAGTTTTTAAGTGACTGACGAAGCAATCCGAAATCATGAATAGCAATACTGTATCCCATTCCATTGATTGGCCCCATCAAAGGAGAAATAAGCATGGCTCCTATTATCACAGCAGTTGAATTGGTGTTAAGCCCCACTGATGCTATAATAATAGCACAAACTAATATCCAGATATTGGTTCCCTTGAAAGAAATCCCCTGTATTATTGAATTGTGGATTTCTTCAAAGTCTTCTGTTTGCTTTTGTAGACTGACGTAAGTGACTACTTTTCGTATTAAGTTGTACATACTATATATTATTAGTATTCAGGCTGTATTCCTGATTTGAATTTCTACGGAAAAGGTACTTCTTTTTTATCAATTATATATTTACCAATCACACTTATTCTATTTATGATTTTTGTTCTTACTTATAAATTGTTTAATATCTTTGTTCGACCCGTAAACAACCAAGATGTCATTTTCTTCTAACATTGTATCGGGGTTTGGTATACCCTGTACATCCGCAACAACTCTGGTTTTCCCGATTATACTCTTTTTTTCTACATTTTTGATAACAGTCAACACGAGCATATTATATTCCTTACGAAAGCCGACTTCTTCGATTGTCTTACCAATGAGAATATCCGGAACCACAACCTCTACCATGCTGTAATTCTCATTTAACTCAAAAGAATCTACCATTCCCCGGAGCGTTAGTTTCTTAGCCCATCTTTCAGCCGTTTCTTCTTCCGGGCGGACAATTTCATGCACACCGATTGCCTGTAATACATTCTCTTGCAGAGGATTCAAAGATCTTCCGATAAGCCGTTTTACGCCTAGGTTTTTAAACATAGCTGTCGCCATTATATTAGCACCCTGATCTTCTCCGATACAGACAATCACCACATCTGTATTCTTTAAGGGCAGTGTTTCTACTGCTGCTGCATCCGTTACATTTAAACATGCAACATGTGTTATCTTATCTTTCAGCTCATTTACCCGTTGCATCTTTGTATCCACTCCGATTACTTCATTTCCCTGTGATACTAATTTTTCAGCAAGCGAAGAACCAAATACTCCGAGTCCGACAATAATATATTTCATCTTTTCTTTTTTTAAGTAACAGTAAGACTTTAACAATCTATATTGGAATCATAACTACCTATTTTTATTATACTTACCAAATGATAAATAGGTCTGAGACCTTAATTAATCAATATCTCCTCTGATGGATAAGTATAATTAGACATCCTTACCTGCTTAAAGAAAGCAATAAGCAAAGTGAGTGTTGTTACACGACCTATAAACATAAGTATTATCAGCACCAGTTTACTGGCAGAACTTAAACCGGGAGTGATCCCCAAACTCAATCCAACCGTACTATAGGCCGAAACCGATTCAAAGATAATATCTAATAAACGCAAGCCTTCATCGAAATATGAAATAAGTAATGACCCTATTGCTAAGACAACAACAGAAAGTGTCATCACCGCAAAAGCACGTCTTATGGATGTTTCGGATACCTCCCGGCTACACACTTCTATATTCTTTCGTCCTCTGGCCAAACTGATAAAATTCAATACTGCTATTGCAAATGTACTCGTTTTTATACCTCCTCCTGTAGAGGCAGGAGAAGCACCGATCCACATCAGAATGATTATGATAATCAAAGATGATAAATGTAGTTGATTAAAATCAATGGAATTGAAACCGGCTGTACGGGGCGTTGTTGCTGTAAATAATGCGGTAACAAATTTTCCGACTCCCTGATGGGAAGCAAGTATATTGTTATATTCATTTATAAAAATAAGGATTGTTCCGATAACGATTAAAGAAAATGTTGTTATCAGGTTGATCTTACTTCCCAGTTTCATCACCCAGGGCTTGTAAACGTCTTTTTTGTGATTGAAAATCTGTAAGAATGTTCTGCGGATTAAATGTTTCAGGTATTTCAACAAATTGATTACAATAGGGAATCCTAATCCTCCGAGAACGAAAAGAAATATCAGGCTCAATTGGAATCCATAATTATCCACATATCCGTTTTCCATGATACCATGCGGCAATGTGGAAAAGCCTGCATTGCAAAAAGAGGATATGGAATGGAATACTGAAAAGTAAATCCGGTCACCCAAGTAAGGTATTAAAGCAGGATTTAAACTTGTAAAGATAAAGAGTGCCCCCACAGCTTCGATGCCAATCGTTATAATCAATATTCGTTTTAACGTTTTAAAGATTTCATCGATCTTTTCTATATTCGAGATGTTACCTATTGTCAGTTGGTCTTCATAAGACGATCCTCCTTTAAAGAAGTAGCTGAAGTAACTGGCGAAAGTTAGTATACCCAAACCTCCGGCTTGAATCATAACCATGATGACTGTTTGTCCGAACAATGTAAAATCTTTACTTGTATCCAATGCTACCAGACCTGTTACACAGACTGCACTCGTTGTTGTAAAAAGAGCATCGATCAGACTGATACTCCCTGTCGTGGATATGGGTAGTAACAGTAGGATTGTTCCGATAAGAATCAAACCTAAAAAACTGAGAACAAACAATCTTGCCGGATTTAATCCGATATATTTTATTCGGGACAACATTATTTATGCTTTTACTGAGCGGCTTAATGTGATATATCCTAACACTCCCCCGATGATAGAAGCAGCAAAAATACCGATCTTAGCCTGTACCATATATTCGGGATGAGTAAATGCCAGCGATGTGATAAATAGCGACATGGTAAAGCCGATAGATGCCAGCAATCCTAAACCAAACAGGTTGCGTACATTCATTCCTTGAGGGAAGGGTGCGACTTTAAGCTTTATCAGTAAAAGGGTAAAGCCGACAACACCCACTACCTTACCCACTAACAAGCCTAAGCCTACACCAAGAGCTATATTCGTACTGAATAATTGTTCCATATCAATATTCAGTGAAACACCGGCATTGGCCAGAGCAAATATTGGAATGATAACAAATGTCACTAAAGGATGCATCCTGTGTTCTAAGCGTTGCAATGGAGGAATGGCTTTATTGGTATCTATTTTTATTTCTTCTAACAGATGCAATTGGTCATTTGTAAGTGTCGGTATTTCGTTCTTCGGATCGACCTCCCTGAACTTATTCAAATAGTGCTTTATTCTTTCTACAAACAGATTTTCCCTTATTTTGACATCGGCAGGAATCATAAAGGCTGCAATAACAGAAGCTATTGTAGCATGTACTCCTGACAAGAGAAATGATGTCCATACTCCCAGAATACCAAAAATGGCATAGAATAAAATACTCCGGACTCCCATTTTATTACCTATAAACATAATAAGTGCAAAAGCAAAGCCTGTAGCAAGGCTGAAGAAAGAGATGTCAGAAGTATAGAAAAATGCAATGACCAAGACTGCACCCAAGTCATCAACAATTGCCAGTGCTGTAAGAAATACTTTCAGCGATAGTGGAATCTTACTCCCTAACAAGTACAAAACGCCCAAAGCAAAAGCAATATCGGTTGCCATCGGTATTCCCCATCCGTGATGAACTTCTCCTGATGGATTAAATCCGATATAGATAAGTGCAGGTACCAGCATACCGCCGATTGCTGCACCAATAGGCAAAAGGGCTTTGCGGGGATTGGACAATTCTCCTCCAACAATCTCCCTTTTGAGTTCTAAGCCGACAACAAAGAAGAAAACAGCCATCAACCCGTCATTAATCCAGTGGTGGATGCTATATTCAAAGAAAGGTGTTCCATCAAATATAAATCCCAGCTTATGTTCCAATATATGGAAATAGTCTTCCGACCATGGGGAATTGGCTAAAATCATAGCTATGATAACACTCAGCCCGAGGACTATACCTCCGGCCTTTTCTTGTAATATAAACCGCTGAATGGGTTGGACTACCTTATCGATAGCTTCTTTTTTTTCTCCTGTCATCTATCCGGATTTTATGGGAATTTTTGATGTTTTAATAAACATCAAAAATAATTTATTTTTTTCGACTAGAAAAAATATTACCGATTAACTCTATTTTAATAGGTGTAGAATCCTTACAATGAGTGCATAAACATAAATTAACTTTTGATCAAGCTCTAATTTTACTACTTTTGCTCTTAATACCGGAAAATCCGGTACTGTTCAGGAACGGTTTTATTATTATCTATTGCCTTTCTTTATATATCCTGAGCTCTTTTTTTAATCTTATTATCACCTAAGAACTATTTATATCATTTGTAATGATGAGTTCTGCCGTGGGGTTATGTTTTAGATTTCACTATTTGGGTATCATCTTTTGTTTGTCCCATTTACAAATAGAATAGCTGCTTAAGATGAAGATATGATTCCCTCTTTATCCCTTTAAAGCAAAAAAGACATAAATAATATGACAAAAAACAAATTTTCATTTCGAACCACATTAACCAAATCAGTTGCTCTACCGGGGCTTATTGTTATACTTTTCATATCGCTTTATTGTGGTTTTTTTCCCGAACAAGCCAACAAATCTCTGTCGGTTGTAAAAACCTATTTTTTCAACAATCTGAGTTGGGTTTATGTATTGATGGTAACTTTGTTCGTTCTGTTTCTTATTATCATAGCTTTAAGTAAACTTGGTAATATTCGCTTAGGTTCGGATAATTCCCGGCCTAAGTACAGCTTTTTCTCATGGATAGCGATGCTGTTTGCAGCCGGTATGGGGATCGGGCTTATGTATTTCGGTGTGGCAGAAACAATGTCTCATTATGCAAATCCGGCAATAGACGATACGCTTCAACGGGCAAAGGAAGCCCAGCTATATACTTTTTTCCATTGGGGAATACATGCCTGGGCCATATATGCTGTGGTAGGATTGGTATTAGCTTATTTTGCCTATCGCTATAAATTGCCGTTGGCAATACGAAGCGGTTTATATCCTCTGTTGAAAGATAAAATATATGGTCCTATCGGAAATATTGTGGATACTTTTGCGCTGTGCAGTACATTTTTCGGAATTGCGACAACTTTGGGATTTGGTGTAGTACAGCTAAACGCAGGATTGCAAAGTATAGGATTGGTATCTGAGAACAGTTTTACATTTCAGGCTATTATCGTTATCGTAGTCATGGGTATCGCTATATTTTCAGCTTTTACAGGCGTAGATAAAGGTGTGAAGCGATTAAGTGAACTAAATCTGTCTCTTGCTTTTATTCTGATGGTATTTATTTTGATTGCAGGACCAACAATATATATACTTAGCACCTTTAGTGAAGGTATCGGTTATTACATCAGTAATTTAACAAATCTAACCTTTAATACTTTTGCCTATGAAACAGAAGCTCAGGGCTGGTTCTCGGGCTGGACAATTATGTATTGGGCATGGTGGATATCATGGTCTCCGTTTGTTGGGTTGTTTATTGCACGTATATCGAAAGGGCGTACCATACGTGAGTTTATTATAGCTGTTCTACTGATTCCTTCCTTATTCAATTTCTTATGGATGACTATATTTGGCAGTAGTGGTGTTTGGCTGGATAAATTCGTAGCAAATGGAGAATTGAGCCTATTGGCGAACAATCCGGATACTCTCCTGTTTCGCTTTTTTGAATATTTTCCACTCACCGGTTTATTGAATATAATAGCAATCTTGATGATTGGTGTTTTCTTTGTTACTTCGGCAGACTCCGGTATATTGGTTATGAACAGTATAGCATCCGGTGATAAAAAGAACTCGCCGAAGTGGCAAAATATATTTTGGGGTGTACTGCTCATCATTCTCTCTCTTACACTGCTTCGGGCAGGAGGTCTGGCCTCACTGCAAACGATGACTCTCATTTCCGCATTACCCTTTGGGTTGAGTATGCTACTCTTATGTTTTTCTTTATGGAAAGCTTTGCAAATCGATCATTTATTTCATAATACCAAACTGCCCTATGGTAGTATTGCATGGGACGGGAGCAGATGGAAGGAACGGCTGAACAGAATACTTACATTTTCCCATAAGAGGGATGTCAAGGACTTCCTGAATGGCACGGTAAAAGAAGCATTCGGCGAACTTCAGCAAGAGTTATCCGAAAATGATATTGAAGCTCAAATAATAGCAGGTAAAAACACTCCTCTATCCATAGAGTTATTTATAAGGCATGATAAAATACGAAATTTCCGATATGGTGTCGTTGCTGAGCCTCAAACGATCTCGGAGTATATGATAGAGGAAGAGAATACTCCGAATGTTGATATGGAAACGCCTTATATCCCGATTACCTATTTTAATGATGGGCGTAAAGGAAATGATATACAGTATATGACAAAAGAGGAAGTGATAGCTGATGTCCTCAGAGAATATGAAAGATTTATAAGTCTCATCTCTGATAATAAAAACGAATTGCTTATTATTGACAAGTAGATAAACCTGAAAAAGAAGGCTGTGAATAAATTGATAGATTCAGGAAGGAATGATCGTCCTGAATCCATTTATTTGCAACCTCTTTCTTTAAACTTTGCTATTTTATTCCTGTTACAGTAATCGAATAAATGCCGACATTTCCCGCTTTGTATTTGGCTATTGTCGATTCATCCAGATGCTCCTGCAACACATCATCAGGAATGACAACCGTCTTTGTCCGTTCAATTTTTATATTAGTAAAATTAGCTTTTTCAATCTCACTTAAATAATCGTCTTTTTGTATGGCACTGGCTATACAGCCTGCATACATAGAAGCATTATCCGTAAACTCTTTAGGAAATATACCATTCAGCACAACATCAGAGATACAAAAATGACCTCCTTTTTTCAATACCCGGTGTATTTCTTTAAATATCCTATCCTTTTCAGGCAAAAGATTCAAAACACAATTACTGACTACTACATCAATGAAATTGTTAGGTAAAAGCATATTCTCAATATCACCTTCAATAAATTCCACATTAGTATAGCCCCGCTTTGTGGCGTTCTTACGTGCTCTGTCTATCATTTGTGGAGAAAAGTCAATACCGATTACTCTCCCTGTTTCTCCGACTTCTGCTCGGGCTATAAAACAGTCGTTGCCCGCACCTGAGCCCAAATCCAAAACGGTATTACCCTCTTTAATACCTGCATAC
>NZ_MKVC01000016.1:0-157437 GCF_001899125.1 Dysgonomonas sp. 37-18
AATACCTATAGCCCTTATATGCAAACTGTTGTTAAACATATTTTTTTTCAAACCTTTTTTTGAAATTTGAGGGGGAAATGACACAAGAACTCAATCTGAGTCGACCAATCAAGCAAATAGAAAAAAAGTAAAACGATCAGAAAAATACCCGCTAAAGAAAAAACAAACTACAGAAATTCTACTTTGCCGATAGAGATAACAAGAACAAATAAAGATTTAGACATTGCTTTTTTGTTTTAGAAATCGATTTGCTAAATATTTCCGAACCGGCGTATCGTAAAATTTCAAACAGATATAAGCTAAAGCAATACTTCCGACAAGAACTCCGGCTGCACCGGGTAATGATTCCTGGAATGTGAGATTCTCATTCTTCACCCAAGCATAATATAGATATATAAAAGGGTAATGAACCATATATAAGGGATAAGAAATATCTCCTAAGAATCGGCATACGCAAATTGTGTATTTATCGGTCGTTTGCCCCGAAGCTCCTAAATAGACAAGTAGCGGAAAAAATACAACGCAACACAGAGTGTCATATATTCCATTCATCCATAAATGGTCAGCTCCACCGATACGTGGCACAGCTAAAAGGACAACGATAGCAAAACTACATATCCAAAAAGCACCTTTTATATTCTTGGCTGGTTTAAAAATACGAGAAAGCAGCAAACCTGCAGAGAAAGAAAACAACAACCTGAACGACCCTCCGGCAAACTCTGTTCCGTTTAATGAATATCCGACACATATATCTCCTAAAGGTCCCAATATTGCAAATGCCGCCAAGCAACACCCGGTAATAAAAACAAGTAGAGCAAGAACCTTAGTCGAAAACCTGCGAATAAATAAAACATAAAGAACATTACCTATATATTCAAAAAATAAAGACCAACTGGGCCCATTGAGAGGAAACATTTCTCCCAAACCTCGAACCTCGGTTGCAGTAGTAGCAGGAATCAAGAGTGCATTTAATAATGTAGCGATAAACAAAGCCACAATAGTAACTTTAGATACATCCCATACAGAACAGCCTTGAAAGTAGAACATGATTGCTCCAATAATAGCTCCCATCACAACCATTGGATGCAATCGTATAATTCGACGTTTAATAAAATCTTTTACTTTCATTGTTCCCCAACGACCATCATAAGCATAGCCTATAACAAATCCTGACAGTATAAAGAAAAAATCGACAGCTAAATATCCGTGATTGATACGTTGGTCTAAATGACTGGTGGCAAAAGCTTCAAATATATGAAAACAGACAACCATGATAGCGGCGACCCCGCGCAGCCCATCCAGTATATTGTAATGTGGTTTTGTGTCTGCAAATGCAGCCATAGAAATTTGCGTTTTCAGCATAACTTAAAATTCTTATATTTTGGTGTATTCTGGTATTTCAAAAAATAAAACTTACAAAGTAAGCACTTTTTACAGATACTTTAATAATCGACTTATTACCCGGAATAATATTTTCGGATAATAAAACATGTTTTATATTATAAAAATAGATTCCTCAGCTATCATATTATTTGATTATTTTTGTGCAAAATAACACTCAAAACCTGTTTTATGTCTTACAATCAATTAATAAACCCCAAAGGCATTGTCATAGTTGGCGCTTCTGATAACATTTTGAAACCGGGAGGGAGTGTTTTGCATAATATTATAAACGGAACATTCGAAAAAGAGCTATATATTGTAAATTCGAAGGGAGGTATCATACAAGGTATTAAAGCCTATACCAAGGTTGAAGATATACCTCAAGCAGATCTTGCCATTATATCTATACCTGCCAACCAATGTATAGAGACTGTAGACTATCTGGCGAATAAAAAAGGCGTAAAAGCTTTTATTGTATTTTCGGCCGGATTTAGCGAAGAGTCTGAAGAGGGTGCTATCAGAGAAAAACAACTTGTAGAAATTGTAAATAAGGCCGGAGCTATTATGATCGGCCCTAATTGTTCTGGATTTTTCAACACGAATCATCAAAGCATTTTCACTCGTCCTATACCCAGCCTTGATACGAATGGAGTAGATATAATTTCCAGTTCGGGAGGAACAATTACTTATATCATAGAGTCTGCCATGCGTATTGGACTGAGATTTAACTCAGCGTGGTCAATCGGAAATGCTGCTCAGATAGGAATTGAAGATATATTGGAATATTTAGATAAAGAATTTGATCCTGAAACCAGTCCGAAAATAAAACTTCTCTATTTAGAAAAAATTAGTAATCCGGACAGATTTCTTCTTCATTCATCTTCCCTCATCAATAAGGGGTGCAAAATAGCTGCCATAAAATCGGGCAGTTCCACATCCGGCAGTCGCGCAGCATCTTCTCATACGGGAGCAATAGCGAGTTCCGACTCAGCCGTTGAAGCCCTGTTCAGAAAAGCGGGAATTATACGTTGCTACTCACGCGAAGAACTTGCGAACGTTGCAGCAGTATTGACATTAAAGAAAATAAACGGACGAAATCTGGCTATAATTACCCAAGCAGGGGGCCCGGCCGTAATACTAACAGACGCTCTATCAAAAGGGAATATCGATGTTCCTGAACTGGATAAAGACTTGGCAGCCGAACTAAAGAAGCATCTTCTTCCGGGAGCCGCAGTATCTAATCCTATAGATATTATAGGAACAGGAACTGGTGAACACATGGCTACATGTATCGATTTTTGCGAAACATACTTTAAAGAAATAAATGGTATAGCCGTTATATACGGAAACCCCGGAGTAAGCAATGTAGCCGAAGCCTATAATATGCTGGATAAAAAAATAAAGACCAGCAAACTACCGATATACCCGATATTACCATCGGTGATAGCTGCGTCGGAAGAAATGGAAACCTTTGTAAAGAAAGGACATGTCAATTTTACAGATGAATATGCTTTAGCAAATGCTCTCTCTAAAGTTGTTTCCTGGACTCCTCCATCGGTAGGCAAAATAGAAGATATATCTGTTGATATACCCCGTATAAGAACTATTATCAGCAACTCTACTGACGGATATATAGATAGTGAAACGGTTAGGCAATTGTTTGATGCCGCAGGTATTCCTCAGGTGCAAGAATTGGTAACAGCCAATAGGGACGAAGCTATCGCTTTTGCCGACAAAATCGGATACCCAATTGTAGCAAAGTGTGTAGGCCCTATTCACAAATCAGATGTGGGAGGGGTTGTATTAAATATACATTCAGCAAACCATTTATCAATCGAATTTGACCGCTTGATGAAAATAGCCGATGCCACAGCCGTCATGGTACAGCCGATGCTATCGGGGCAAGAACTATTTATCGGGGCTAAATATGAACCTACATACGGTCACATTGTTTTATGCGGGCTGGGTGGAATTTTTGTAGAAATACTGAAAGACGTAGCATCGGGACTTGCACCTTTGAGTTTTGACGAAGCTTCTTCGATGGTACAATCACTAAAAGCATATAAAATAATAAAAGGCACACGTGGACAAAAGGGCTTAAACGAAAAGTTGTTTGTAGAAATCATTGTACGCTTATCGATTATGCTCAGGTTTGCTCCGGAAATAAAAGAGATGGATATTAATCCGCTTTTGGCTAACGAAGAAAGAGTTATAGCCGTGGATGCAAGAATCAGAATAGAAAAATAGCATTGATTATATATAGCGAAGAAGCAGTATCGGCAAAAGTATATCTTGGCTGGTATTGCTTTTTTTGAAAAATCTTTTTATGAAGTACTTTATTATATTTCAGAAATATACTACCTTTATTGCCGACAAAATCTATAGGTATGAAAACGAAGAATTTTGAATAAATAGTAAATATAAAATATAAAGCCGGACATTTCGTTCTCGGCTTTTTTTATGTGCAACAGACAAATATCAAACGCTCAAAAATGAAAGAAGAAAAGAAAATTGTTTTAGGTATTTCAGAAAAGCCTAAACCCGCCCAATGGCTATTATTGAGTATTCAACATCTATTTGCCATGTTCGGAGCAACCGTACTTGTTCCTGCACTCACCGGAATGAGCCCTGCTGTGGCTCTTATCTCGAGTGGTATCGGTACATTGGTATTTATAGCCATCACAAAAGGCAAAGTCCCTTCTTATCTGGGATCATCATTTGCTTTTATCAATCCCATCATAGCTGTAAAAGCTCTGGAACTCGATCCTTCGTCGGGTGTAGGTATGGGAAGTTTCCTTGTAGGTAGTTTCCTTGTGGGGGTTACTTATTCAGTAGTTGCACTTATTATAAACAGAGCCGGAACAAAGTGGTTGATGAAGTTGCTTCCTCCGGTAGTAGTAGGACCTGTGATTATGGTTATCGGGCTTGGACTTGCTGCTACAGCCGTTAACATGGCTACTAACAATCCTGCAGGAGATTATGACCTTACGTATGTGCTCATCGGTTTAGTAACTCTTACCATAACAATTCTTACGGCCATTTTCACACGCGGATTTCTTAGTGTTATTCCTGTATTGGTCGGTATAATTGGCGGGTATGTATTTTCTATTATCTTAGGAGTTGTAGATGTGCAACACGTAGTTGATGCAAACTGGATCGAAATGCCTTCTTTCTCCATCCCATTTGTTCATTATACACCTTCTTTCACATGGAGAGTATTCTTAATGATGGTTCCTGTTGCTATCGTTCCTATCGCTGAGCATATCGGACATCAGCTTGTTTTGAGTAAAGTAGTTAGCAAAGACCTGATCAAAGACCCGGGGCTAGATCGCTCTATGCTGGGCGACGGGGTAGCCACTATGATAGCTGCTACATTAGGAGGACCACCGAATACTACTTATGGTGAAAATATCGGTGTTTTAGCTATAACTCGCGCTTTCAGTATTTATCTGTTTGTAGGAGCTGCAATCTTTGCTATTATGTTTGGTTTTTGCGGTAAGATATCAGCTTTGTTATCTACTATCCCTACTCCGGTAATGGGTGGAGTTTCTATCCTCTTGTTCGGTATAATAGCCTCCAGCGGGCTACGTATGCTTGTGGAAAACAAAGTAGACTTTAGCCGTAAGCGCAATCTTATTATATCTTCTGTGATACTTGTTATTGGTATCGGAGGTGCAGCAATACATATCGGCAAAGTATTTTCTTTGGAAGGAATGGCACTGGCTTCTATAATCGGGGTTGTACTTAACCAAGTATTGCCAGGCAAACAGGTTGTAGATTTTGATGAGATGTTTAAAGATTAAATAATTACATTTATAAATAATAAAGGCTGCAAAAATGCAGCCTTTATTATTATATATATGCTTAACAAAACTTATTCTTTATAATAAATATGTTTTACCCTGCTAGAGATAGAAGTTAGTATCTCATAAGGGATTGTATTTATTTCTTTAGCCAAATCTACGACAGATGGATTTTCCCCAAAGATGACTACCGAGTCTCCTTCTTTCACATCTACTCCGGTAACATCGATCATTGATAAATCCATACAAATATTTCCAACAATAGGCACCATGTGTCCATTCACCAATACCTTACCAACTCCATTACCAAACTGACGACTAAGTCCGTCGGCATATCCGATACGGATAGTTGCTATTGTGGCATCTTTATCGAAATGACCTTTACGCCCATAACCAACAGTTTCTCCGGCCTTGATATATTTGATTTGTAGAATGGTGGTCTTCAAGGTACATACGTTACGAAGTCCGTTCAAACCACTTGCACTTACTCCATAAAGACTTATACCCAGCCTCACCATATCCATTTGCTCGTTGGGGAAACGTTCTATCCCTGCCGAATTAAGGATATGTTTCATTACCTGATAATGGCAGTTCTTCTCTATTTCTTTCGTTATTTTCTTAAAGGTTTTGATCTGATCTACTGTAAAATTATCAAAGTTCCAACTCTCACTTGCCGCTAAATGAGAGAAAACAGATTGGATACGTACTCCTGTTTGCGACTTAATACGCTCCATCAATTCAGGAATATCTTCTTCTGTAAATCCTAACCGATGCATTCCTGTATCTATTTTTATATGTATCGGATAATTTGTAATTCCCTGCAATTTGGCTTCCTTTATAAAAGCATCCAATATTCTGAAATTATACACTTCGGGTTCGAGCGCATACATCGCCAATTCTTCAAATCCCCCTACTTCGGAGTTGAGAACAATGATAGGAACTTTTATTCCTTGTTTTCTCAAGAATACGCCTTCTTCTGCAACTGCAACAGCCAGATAATCGCACTTATGATACTGCAACGTTTTTGCTACCTCTGTCGCTCCTGTACCATAGCCATCGGCCTTAACCATACATACCATTTTGGTTTTAGGATTCAGCCTTGATCTATAAAAGTTATAATTGTGAACGATTGCATCTAAATCTATATCGAGCACTGTTTCGTGCGTTTTCACCTCCAGCAGTTTATTTATACTCTCGAATGAGAAACTACGTGCCCCTTTCAGCAAAATAAACATATCATGAAAATCGCTCCATATATTCGAATGGATAAAATCATTGGTCGTATTGAAGAAGTGCATTTCACCATTCTTAAACAATTCCTTATATGTAGAAATTTCTTTACCGATACCGATAAGTACATCTATTTTTTTATTCAACACCAGATTAGATGCCAAATAATACAGTTCTTTAGGTACTAACCCCGACTGTGGAATATCTGATATTATAAGCACCTTTCTCTTTTGGCTATCCGTTGCCCTTTGAGCCAGAAAGTCAAGAGCAATTCCCAAAGAGTTTATATCAGAATTGTATGTATCATTTATCAGTATTGTATTATTTTTTCCTTGACGTACATCAAGACGCATTGCAACAGGCTCAAGACCGGCCATACGCTGATTTATATCGGGTAAAGACAAGTGCAAATAGATGGCAGTAGCCAATACATGGATAGCATTTTCGATAGCTGCATTATCAGCAAAAGGAATCGTAAACTGAGAGGCCATTCCCAGTATAGAATAATGAATGGTCGTACAATTTCCGAGCTTCTCAACTTTCATTATATGCAATGGGCTTTTGTTAGATCCCTTGCGAGACCATGTCAGGCGTTTGTGAGAAAGACAGGCTATCTCCATACATTCGTCTACAAGCTCATTCTCTTCTTCACAAATAATGACATCGCAGTTTATAAAAAGCTCCAGTTTCTCGAGACATTTTTGTTTCATAGATTTGAAACCTTCCTGATGAGCCTGTCCGATATTGGTAAATATACCAATAGTAGGATTTATAATCGCCTCGAGCTTTGCCATCTCCTCAGGTTGAGATACCCCTGCTTCAAATATGCCCAACTGTGTATGGCTATTCATCTGCCAAACAGAAAGAGGTACACCAATTTGAGAATTATAGCTCCGAGGAGAATGCGTAATATTAAAATCATGATGAAGGACTTGATAAAGCCACTCCTTCACCACTGTTTTACCGTTACTTCCTGTAATACCAATAACAGGCACATTAAACTGATTGCGATGATATGCGGCTAGACGTTGAAGAGCAAATAGCGTATTTACCACTACAAGAAAGTTTGCATCTTCATATTCTTCCCACTCGGGTTGTAAATCAGATACTACAAAGTTACGAACGCCCAGCTCATAAAGCTCGGAGATATACCGATGTCCATCATTATTCTTAGTCTTAAGGGCAAAGAATAATGTTTCGTCGGGAAAAAAGACCTGACGGCTGTCAGTAAGTAGAATACTAATGGCAGTTTCGTTCAGATCGGTTGGCATAGCATCAATTATCTTAGCTACCTGATATATAGAATATTTCATTCTTCTTTTTTAATTAAGATCTGTTTTCCAAATCCACAATTTCTTGTTCGCAACAAATGTATGGATATTTCTTATTGAAGGCTTTCAACTTTAACAAAGTTTGCCTTAAAAAATGCTTATAATCATCACTTTGGTTATTTATAGGCCTATGATTCAGAGCCTGATATATTTTTTGCCATTCCTTTATTATAGGGGGAGCTTCTTCATCAAAATATGTCTCTGACAATCGTTGCCAGATATATTTAATTGCTATTTGATTCGGATGGGTCATGTCTTCATCATAGAATCGATAATCACGTAATTCATCCAAAACAATCTCATAAGAAGGGAAATAATACAAACCTTCTAGCATACTACAAATTTTATCTACAGCCAAAAGCAAAGTAGATTTGCTCAACTGGTTATCATGGGCTCCATCTTTGAGGTGACGAACAGGACTTACCGTGAACACTATTCGCAACGATGGATTTATTTTTCTCAAATCCTTTACCAAACCTTCCCACTCTGCTAAAATATCTTCAACAGAAAGACGAAAACGTTCGAATTCAGCAGCAGGCAGCTTATGGCAATTACCGACTATCATATTCTCTTTCAAAGATCGAAAGACATACGCTGTTCCAAATGTAACAAAAAGAACATCGGCCTTGCGAATATCATTTGATCCATTCATCAAACTGTGGTTTATCCCTCGCAGGCATTTATCCTTATCTACATCTGAAAAAGACCCATGATGCCAAAAACTTTGATAAAGTCCTTTATATTCAAAAATTTCTTTTTCTGTAAATACCTTTTGATCGATAAGCAACCTCAAAGCCTGACTAATGGATAAGGGATTGTAGAGAATCCCGAAAGGATTGAGATTTGTATTGAATTTATTTTCCAAAAACAACCTACCCATATTCTCAGCAAAACAAGAGCCAAATATCATGATATGACTCTTATGAGATATCTTAAAGTCTGACGCTGGAATTTCTATTTTTGTTCTGAAGTCCATATTTTAAAAACACTACTAAACACAAGTAAAGGTAAAAAGATTGCATGGAATTATTCGAAACTTTATCTTAAAGTTTCATCGTATTTTTTAATTCATACATTTACAGACAAAAAAAATTACAAGCAACATATACCTGTAATTTTTCCTTCTTCAATCTCTCGTCATACAGACGATAAATATGCTATTCTTATATCAGATAACTCCCCGCATACGGTCTTCGAATGCCGAAAGGGAAGCCTTCGCTCCTTCGCCCATTGCTATTATAATTTGCTTAAATGGCACAGTTGTAACATCTCCTGCTGCATAAACGCCGGGTATGCTCGTACGGCAATGAGTATCGATGGCTATTTCTCCAAAACGATTCACGTCCACCAAGTCTCTAAAAACAGAACTATTAGGAGCCAATCCAATCTGCACAAATATGCCGTTCAGCTTGACGATACGTTCGTCACCAGTAGTACGGTCTTTGACTTTTATTCCGGTAACCTTCTCGTCACCGATTACCTCTGTTGTTTGGGTATTCAGTATGATCTCTACATTAGGGAGGCTTTTGGCTTTTTCTTGCAAAATCTTATCAGCCTTAAGTTCTTCTGCATATTCAAAGAGAGTTACCTTAGTGCAAATACCCGCAAGATCTATTGCGGCCTCTACTCCCGAATTTCCTCCGCCTACAACAGCTACTTCTTTACCTTTATAGAATGGTCCATCGCAATGAGGACAGAAAGCAACTCCTTTTCCTATATAATCCGATTCGCCGGGTACATTGAGTTTTCTCCAACTCGCCCCTGTAGCTATTATCACAGCGGGAGTAATTATCTTTTCTCCGCCTACAACGGATATTGTTTTTTTACCATCAATCAACTCTACTTTCTCTACCTTTCGATGCTCGAGTATATCCACAGGATAATCTTGCAAGTGTACTTTGAGGTTGTTCGACAGCACTTCACCTGTTGTCTTGGTAACAGAAATCAGATTTTCTATTCCTACTGTTTCCTTTACTTGTCCTCCTATGCGTTCAGCCAACAAGGCCACCTTTAAACCTTTACGAGCCGAGTAAATAGATGCTGCAACTCCTGCGGGGCCTCCACCTATTACAGCTACATCATACTCTCTGACTGTTGAATTATTATCTGCCACTTCTTTACTTCCATACTGATCTTCCAGTTTGGATAATAATTCACCGAATTCACCACGACCTACATGAATCAATTTACCATCAGCAAATAGAGCAGGAACTCCTTGCAGTTTAAGAGCATCAACCTCTTCCTGATTTATCGCTCCATCTACCATCTCGTGATATATCTCAGAGTTGAGAGTAGCCATAACATTAAGTGCCTGAACAATATCAGGACAATTGGTACACGTCAGCGATACATAAGTAGTAAGATGTATAGGCCCCCGAAGAGCTTTAACTCTGTTTACAACAAATTCGTCAGGGATATTCTTACCCTTGCCATCGCTGTTCAGTATAGCCAATAATAAAGAGGTAAACTCATGTCCGTTAGGTACTCCCCTGAATTTAATACGTGTATCTTCTCCATTTTTCAATAAAGAGAACTCGAGCCCTTCACCTTTATTAATCTGACAGGAAATATTATCGGAACAAGAAGCCACATCATCGAGAAGATCGACAAGTTCACGATAGGAGTCATGTTGGTCGAAAGCAGTAATATTTAATGTATACTGATTTTTCAGTTCAGAGAATATCGAGCGTAATTGTTCTTTAAAAGATGAATCTAACATGTATTTTATTTTTAATTAGGTTGATTTAAAAACCGGCTTTGTTAAGCCGGTCTGCAAATTTGAATATTAAATCTTACCAACCAGATCTATACTTGGCTTGAGTGTTTCTTCTCCTTTTTTCCATTTAGCAGGACAAACTTCACCATCGTGTGTTGCTACAAACTGAGCAGCTTCTACCTTGCGAAGCAATTCGTCTGCATTACGACCAATTCCATTGTCATGGATTTCGGCAATCTTAACTTGTCCCTCAGGATTTAGAAGGAAAGTACCTCTATATGCCATTCCTTCCTCCTCGATCATCACGCCAAATGCACGGCTGAGTACTCCTACGGTATCAGCTAACATCGGATATTTGATCTTGCGAATACTTTCGGATGCATCATGCCAAGCTTTATGCACAAAATGTGAGTCTGTACTTACAGAATAAACCTCTACACCCATTGCTTGCAGTTGATCATATTTGTCAGCCACATCAACAAGTTCTGTTGGGCACACAAAAGTAAAATCGGCAGGATAGAAAAAGAAGATTGCCCACTTCCCTTTTACATCTTCATGCGTTACTGTCTTAAAAGCTCCATTGTGATAAGCTTGTACTTTAAATTCCGGTAATTGTAAATTAATAATAGGCTTCATAATAAATTTCATTTATATTTAAATTATACTTATATTTTTTATCTATACATCGCAAAGATATATAGTTTTTATTTATACACAAATATATTTCAATAGAATTTATCTATAAACCTATTCCTATCCTTCCGATGATAGAATATTGGAATTGATTGTACAACGATGGATGTAGATTGAAGTACTTATAGTCTTTGTGTGGATAATTAGAAAGGGGGAAAATTACTCAGAGTGTATAACAAAAAGTTACACTCATAAAATAAATATAATAAAACACATTAAGGAAATATCCGAATTACGAATCCGAAGAAACAAGGGTATCTTTATTTTACAAACAAGATATTATTCTTTTGACATTTCTTCTAAATAATAAGTTGAGTTAGGAATACTATCTGGAAATATGTTTTCCATATCATATTTTCCGATTTCAGATCCTAGTTCTTTTGATTTTAGTAAATAGTATAAAGCTAAACATTTAGTCTTATTATCTAAACTATCTATTGGTACATTTTCAGTAAGGGTCAATGTTCTAAAAACATCATAATATGCATCCGGATAATCATATTTATTAGCCATCTTTATTGCATAATAACAAAAATCCTGAAGTCTTTCTTCTGAAAAATAATGAGCTCTTACTTCACTGTATGCAAATTCATCATTTTCATTCAAGGCTTTATCTATTAAGCTGCGTAGTGTCTTTTCATCCTTAATAGAAGATGAAGGGACTTCACAACTATAAAACAGTAGGCAAAGGCTAAATATCACACCTATTTTTCTCATATCTACTTCCTTATCTCCATGTTATGAAATAAAGGTAATATAAATAATATAAGATGTATACGAAAAGAGAGAGAAAAATAGATTCTGTGGAGTACCTTTCTTTAGGAAGTTTCAAGCTATTAGATTTCAAACCTATATAAAAAAGAAAAGGTTGTCGTCCCGACAGTCAACTTCTCTTTTACTTCTTATTGTATATCAGCCAATTACGTTTAGTCATTTTTGAGATATATACAAAAAAATATACACAAAGGCGGTTAATACCATAAATTTTATTAGGTAAATCATATATAGAGCAAAACCTTTCAAACAGTCTATAACTCATTTGATTAAAGAGTATCAGAATATACAGACTATATAAAGATTAAAATCTATACATGATCGTGTACAAAACTACAAAAATATTCAGATACATATATCAATTTATATCTTTTTATCCGTTTTATTATTGTGCTATCAAAAACATAGAAAAAGATAGTCTTCCTTTTAATACGTCATACCTGTTGTAATACAAGAATAAGTCTATTAAAATATTTTACCTCATCGTACTACATCTAAAACAAACTACTCACTATAAGGAAAATAAGAGGGTGGGCATGACCTTATTTGCGTATTCCATATATATATTTTGGGTCTATTTTACGAAGTCTCACATTCTTAACATCTAATCCCGAAGAAGGGGATATAACCCACCATTCATGGACTGATAAACAGCACATTAAAAAGCTATGGATTCAACATTAATCAACAATCACAACCATTATCTCATTAGAGAAAATCATATATAAAGCAGAAACTCCTTAAAAGAAATTTAAAATAAATAGCTCTAAATAAAAATATACAAAATGAAGAAAAGTTTCTAACTTCAGACTTTAAGTACAATAATATAAGTAATGAAAGCTATTTATTTGAACATTTTGAGAATTCATATTTGCATGATTGGGGATGCCTATAAAGGATATTCACAATTATGGAATGTTCAAATAATTCCTATCACTTACTTAAAAGACTTAATAAAGAACTGAAAAGTATCTTATTATACATTATCTTTGGTCATAAAGAGAAAGGTAGAAGTATCCTATATAACAAAAAAGGTATCCTATTTAACACATAAAAATCATACACAAGCGAAAAAAGTCATATTAAAAAGAAAGACATAAAATACATATCACTAACATTAAGACACTTACAATATATACTGACATAAAAAAGTCATATAACTTTAAAGTAATTATTTTTTTTATTTTTCATTTTTATAGTTTTGTATAAGTGAAATACACATAGCCCAAAACAATTAACACTTAATATCTAACGATCTCTTAATTTTAACTATGAATAATACATTTACGACATTATTAGGACTTCTGAATGTAAAACACACTCATTCCTATTCTTCGCGTTTATATAACGAACATCCACATAAATACAACTTATATGGATTATCTAAAATGCTTTCTGATTATAATATTGAAAATATTGGGATAAAGGTTAATAATAAAGAAGAAGATATTTTTAACCTCGAAGTTCCGTTTATAGCGCATGTTGGCAGTGGTTTCGCTATTGTGGAAGAGATTGCCAATTCGAATGTAATATATCTTTGGAACTCAAAAAAAGTAAAAATTTCAATTGATAGGTTCGTCAATATGTGGTCAGGTGCAACTTTGATTCTTGAAGCTAATAAGTCCTCGATTGAGCCAAATTATTATAAACATATAAAGGAAGAATTAGTAATAAATACTCAAAAATTCTTGTTATTATTGTTCTCAATAATTCTAGTATTTATTGGTTTTATTCAAAATCAAATTTACCAAAGCGTCTATCTCATAATTATTCTATGTCTAAATCTTATTGGAGCTTATGTAGGATATCTACTTGTCCTTAAAAGAATAAAAACACATAGTAATCAGGCAGATAAAATATGCTCTTTGTTCTCTCAAAATGACTGTAATGATGTATTAGAGTCCCCAGCTGCCAAATTTATGAATATAATAGGGTGGAGCGAATTAGGACTTAGCTATTTCTTATCCAACACTTTTATAATTCTATGCACACCAAAACTTTTACCCTATTTCATTGTCATCAACATCTGTGTTTTACCCTACAGCTTTTGGAGTATATGGTATCAAAAATTTAAAGCTAAATCATGGTGCCCGCTATGCTTGATTGTTCAAATTCTCTTTTGGTCTCTATTTGTTGTAAGTCTCATATTTAATCTTATACAAATACCAGATTTTTATGCAGTTAATATCATATCTATAGGTCTTATCTATGGATTTCCTTTTCTTATTATAAACTTAGTCTTGCCTATACTATCTGAAGGACAAAAAACAGTTAAAGTAACACAAGAACTTAATAGCGTCAAAGCAAATGAAAATGTGTTTTTAGCTCTATTAAAAGAACAACCTCATTATGAGGTAAATAAACAAACATCAAGGATTCTATTAGGAGATCCTAGTTCAAAGAATATGCTTACTATTCTTACGAATCCACATTGTGAACCTTGTGCGAGAATGCATACACGGATAGAAAAATTATTGGACGAAGTTGGAAATAAGTTCTGTGTACAATACATACTTTCTTCATTTGATGAAAGTCTTGAATTAAGTAATGAATTTTTTCTTTATATAAATAACAGTAAAACAGCAAAAGAACGAGACAAAATTTATCATGAATGGTTTAGTGGTGCAAAATACCAGAAAGAAGTTTTTTTTAAGAAACATAATTTTGTTTTTAATGGTATGAGTGAGGAATATAAACGGCATAAAATATGGAAAGAAAATGCGAAACTAGCCGCGACACCGACCTTAATATTTAATGGGATAGAATTGCCCAGTGATTACTTTCAAAATATTGAATATTTAAAGTATTTTGTTGATGTATATATTAAAGAATCCATCTGAAAAGCATGGTCAGACAAACTGTTTAAAAGGAAAAAACTAGCAAACTTAAATTATGCAAATACCTCAAATAATACATCAAATTTGGTCGGGTATTGATGAGCCTCTTCCTAAATATTTTGAACTGTTAGGTGATACATGGAAAGAACATCACCCTACATGGAAGTATATATTTTGGGATAATCAGAAGATGAATAAATTTGTACAGAAACATTATCCTCAACTTTGGGATACATATAATAGCTTTCAATACAACATTCAACGATGGGATGCTGTACGTTATTTGATATTGAACAAATTTGGAGGAATGTACGTAGACTTTGACTATGAGTGCCTTGAGACTCACAACATATTGTTTGAGGGGCAAAAATGTTGTTTTGCGTCTGAACCTGTAGAAGGAGGAAGTGAGTTAGAAGGAGAAAAGTACTTATTTAACAATGCATTAATGGCTTCTATCCCTAATCACCCTTTTATAAAAGCAATAATAGAATTCATATTCTCTTATAAAAGGAGTGAAAGGATTAAATATAATTATCAAAAAGGATTTGAAGTATTAGTAACAACAGGACCTATAGCTCTAAACAGATTATATCAAGAATATAGAAAAAAAAACTCTATATACCTGATTCCATCCAAATATGTTACCCCTATAACATCAAATGAATCTCGACAAATTTTATTGGGAAATATGTCAGATGAAGACGTAGAAAATAAGCTTCAAGACGCCTTCTCTATTCATTATTATTTTAGTGAATGGATGATCACTGAAAGTTAAAGATACCATACAAAAAACTATTGTTAAGTTGTAGAGCAATAGTTAATCTTAAATTATTTCTACAACATTATTTAAATTTATTAATCATGAAAAAGTTAGACAAACTAAAACTAAAAGGATTTTTTAAGATGAGTGAAGTAGACATGAAAAACATTATTGGAGGGTATAAAGCGAACTGCGAAGATGAAACTGCAAGTGGAGCTTGCTTAGGTAAAAATGCAGGGGATACTTGCTGTACAACATCAAGAAAAAACGGAAGTTGTACCTATATGCCTGTTTCAGGTTTAATTTGCTATTGGAAGTAATTTGTAATATTAAAGGGAAGAGGAACAGGTTTCCTTTTCCCTTAATTGACGAATTCTGTTAAAAGTATTCTTTATTAAAAGGCAAATAACAAGCGAACTTAAAAAATAATATATGAAAAATATTAGAATAATTTATCTTAGCCTTTTTATTGTCGGGTTACTATCTAACTGCCAAAACACTAAAAAAGAGACAGACCTTCCCAAATCAACTATTAAAGGGTATTTGAAGGGTATTCTACCTGAGAACAATGATTTGAAAATAACAATATCCAATTCGATTACTGGAGACAGAATAATATATCAACTTCCTATTGATTCTACAGGCGATTTTTCTCTAGAGATACCTCTTACTTATTCTACTTTAGCAGGAATCGAATCAAAATATTTTGATAATAGTTTTATCTATTTGTCTCCTAATAAAACAAGCCATCTTAATATTAATATTGATAAAAACAATCAAAGTTCTATACAAATTATTGATGATATTAGTATGTCTGCTTACGAACGCTCTTACTTTTATAAGAAAATGTTAAACATACTGATGAATACATCTCTTAGTCAAGGAATCAACTCAGTATTAGAGCCTATCGTTTATCAACAATATATGACCAAACAAATAGAGGAAATTCTATCTACGATAGATGGGGATACTATTTTGCCTACTCAAGGTAAAAGTATTCTTAAGAATGAGTTGAATCTATTTTATACGCAAGTTGCTCTTATGAGATATAAATCTTACATGAGCTTGATTGTAGAAAATAAAGAGTTGGAGGAAAAAGAAATAAAAGAGCCAGAAATATCTTATTATTCTTTTTTGAAGAAAATAAATCTAAGTGATTCCACTCTTTTTTCAACCACATATTACCATATCTTATTACATGATATTCTTCAATATCCAGTATTTGGAGTTCAAGCAGTTGATGAGACATCTCCTTCTTTATGGATAAATAATGTGAAAGAAAAACTACAAGAAGTTGTTGGTGAAAAGCAAAATTTGTTTTATGATATGCTATTAGCGAACTCGTATAGCAACCAGCTTAATCAAATGCACCCTTTTAGCAAAAAACAGATTGAGAATATCCAATCTTATTACAAAGAGGGCAATATTGGCAAAATTTTACTTTCAGAAAACCATAAGGTCAACATACTGTTAGATGAAGATATAAAGCAAAATATTACAGCGCCTGATTCTACAAAATCAAGCACAGAAAAGCAAAATTCAGATCAAGCCGAATTGTTTATGAAGCATATATTTGATAAGTATAATGACAGAATTATTGTTTTAGATTTTTGGGCGACATGGTGTGGCCCCTGTCTCAAATCAATAGATGAAATTAAACCATATAAAAAAGATCTCGTTAAAAAGGGTATTGTTTTTGTCTATGTAACCACTGAGTCTTCTCCACCTAAGACATGGGAAATAATGAAAAAAGATATAGAAGGAGAACATTATTATGTCAATGAGCAAACATGGATAGAGCTACTCTCATACTATGAATTTAAGTCTATACCCAATATTTTAGTTTTTGATAAAAACAATAAAATGCATAAAAGAATTGATGGATACATAAAAAATGACAAGAGATTAGTAAATTCTTTAAATAAATTATTTTAATAGTATATTATCTTTTAGCTTTCCATATATGGTAAATAAATTCTTCCCTAACTATAAACAACTCGATGCCATGGATTGTGGTCCTACTTGTTTACGTATGATTTCCAAATACTATGGACGTAGTTTTTCTATACAATATCTTAGGGAAAAGAGTTTCATTACCCGTGAAGGAGTTTCGATGTTGGGCATAAGTGATGCTGCCGAAGTTATTGGCTTTCGTTCCAATGGCGTAAAAACAACTTTTGATCAACTGATCTCAGAAAAGCCCTTTCCTTGTATTCTGCACTGGAATCAGAACCATTTTATCGTATGTTATGATATAAAAAAGAAAAGAAATGATGACTATAAGATAAAGATATCAGACCCTGTCGGAGAGAAATATACATTGGACAAAGCCGGATTCCTCAAATGTTGGACAAGTTCTCGTCTGGAGGGAGAAGATACTGGTACAGCCCTGCTGCTGACTCCTACCCCTGATTTTTACATTCAAAATGATGGCTTAGAAAAAACAAATAAGAGTATCTATTATTTTCTGGAGTATCTTCGCCCATATAGATCTCAAATCATACAGCTCATAATTGGACTGCTAGCAGGAAGTGCGCTGTCTCTTATCCTGCCATTCCTTACACAAGCCGTAGTAGATCAGGGAATCAACAATAACAACGTGAGTTTTATTACATTAGTCTTAATAGCCCAACTCATACTATTTATTACTCAACTGGCTGTAGAATTTATCCGTAATTGGATTACACTTCATGTGAACAGTCGTATAAGCATATCACTCATATCTGATTTCTTGTCTAAACTGATGAAGCTACCACTCCGCTTTTTCGACACAAAGAATGTGGGAGATATCATGCAGCGCATCGGAGATAATGACCGTATCAAATCATTCCTTACAGGTTCTACACTCACGACTTTATTCTCATTTGTAAACTTCATCATGTTTGCCTTCATTCTCGCATTTTACAGTTTTGCAATATTAGGTGTTTTTATTTTGGGTAACTCTTTATATATTTTGTGGATACTCATATTTCTAAAATATCGTCGCAAATTGGATATGGCTCGCTTCTCCCAAGCCTCAGCAGAGCAGAGCAACTTGGTTCAGATTGTAACCGGTATGCAGGAAATAAAACTCAATAATTGTGAAAAGCAGCAACGATGGAAATGGGAACGCATACAGGTAAAACTTTTCAAGATAAGTATAAAAGGGCTTGCCTTGGGACAATACCAACAGATGGGATCGGTATTTTTCAGCCAGACGACATCTCTTTTTATTTCATTTATTGCCGCTCGCTCAGTCATTGAAGGAGACATGACATTGGGTATGATGATGGCTGTGAGTTATATCATCGGACAACTATCAAGTCCAATCGGGCAACTCATCAGCTTTGTACAAACAGCTCAAGATGCTAAAATCAGTCTCGAACGGTTAAATGAGATACATAACAAAGAAGATGAAGAGCAAACTATAGAATCTAAAATAAATGAATTACCAACAGACAAATCTCTCTGTATCGAAGATTTATATTTTAGTTATGATGGTGCAGACCGTGATTATGTGTTGAACGGAATAAATCTGTCTATACCAGAGAACAAGGTAACGGCGATAGTTGGTGCGAGTGGAAGTGGAAAAACAACCCTGATAAAACTACTTTTGGCTTTTTATAAACCGAATAAAGGTAAGATTAAAATTAAAGATCTATCTATCAATGATATTAACCCTCACCTATGGCGTCAGAAATCTGGTGCTGTGATGCAAGATGGGTTTATTTTCTCCGAAACTATAGCTAATAACATAGCTATAGGAGAAGATATTGTGGATAAAAAAAAGCTGCAGCAAGCTATAGAAGTAGCCAACATCAAAGAGTTTATAGAATCGCTTCCTCTAAAGTATAATACAAAAATAGGCATGGAAGGGAATGGTATTAGCCAAGGACAGCGTCAACGGTTATTGATAGCAAGAGCTGTTTATAAGAATCCTGAATTTCTATTCTTTGATGAGGCGACGAATGCATTAGATGCTAATAATGAGAGAACGATATTAGATAATTTGAATAATTTTTACAAAGGAAAAACAGTCGTTATTGTGGCCCATCGCTTAAGCACAGTTCAGAATGCAGATAATATAGTGGTTATGGATAAAGGCAGGGTTATAGAAGAGGGTACACACAAAGAGTTAACGAATAAGAAAGGAGCCTATTATACTCTTGTTAAAAATCAATTAGAACTAGGCATGTAAAAGAATATGGACATAAAAGGGGCAAAAATATTAAAATCTGACCTTCCTGACAGGAATCTCAATTTCATATCGATTCAAAACTCAATAGATAATACTGACATTGAATTGAAAAGCGAAGAGTTTCAAGAGGTATTGGGTAGTACCCCTTCATGGATACTTAGAAGAGGCATCACCCTTATTTCTATTATTGTACTAATAATTTTAATAGGAAGCGCCTTTTTTAAATATCCGGATATAATAACTACTACAATGACACTTACGGGAAGTACTCCGGCAACTGGATTAGTTGCCAGAACCTCTGGTAAAATACAGGAGTTAGACGTACAGGATAAACAAGAAGTGAAAGCAGGGAGTTATCTGGCTGTTATCGAAAATTCCGCTAATACAAGTGATATACAGATATTAAAACAATATATCGATCAACTAAACCAAAAGATAGATACTATTATAACTTTACCATCTAAAGAGTTGAAATTAGGGCCATTGCAGTCGCTGTATTCTGACTTTTACATAACTCTTTTCAACTATTATGAATTCAAACGCTTGCAGTATTACACACAAAAGATTGATTTTATGAAAGATAAAATCAATCAATATCGAAATTATTACAGGAATGTAGAAGGGCAAAAAGCGATAATCAAAGAACAATTTCGACTCAATCAGAATCAATATCGAAGAGATTCAGTATTAAATAAACGTGGGGTTATTTCTTCTGAAGAATTGGAATCAACCAAAAATAAGTATCTACAAGGTCATCTTTCACTGGAAAATATACATTCTACGATACAAAATACCGAAATACAAATCACAGAGATGCAAGAGAGCTTATTAGATACAGAGTATCAATATCTGGAGAAAAAGAATCAACTTGAAACGCAATTAAAAACATATATATCACAATTACTTGCAGAGATACAGTCATGGGAATTAAGCTATGCTCTGATTGCTCCAATTGATGGGCATGTTACATTTACCAACTATTGGGTAAAAAACCAAAACGTAACAACAGGAGAAACTGTATTTACAATTATACCAAAAGATAATATGGAAATCATCGGTAAAGCACAGATGCCATTAACACGTTCGGGTAAAGTAAAAATAGGGCAAAAAGTAAATATCCGTTTCTCTAACTTTCCCGATAATGAATATGGAATCATCAGGGGTAAGGTAAAAAATATATCTATGGTTCCGGTAAAAGACGCACAAGGGCTCGATTTCTATACAGTAGAAATTGAATTTCCGGAAGGAATGACCACCACTTATAAAAAAGTGTTGCCTTACCTGCCCGAAATGCAAGCTCAAGCCGATATCGTGACTGACGATATCTCACTACTGGAAAGGTTCTTTATGCCATTAAAAAAAATATGTATAGAAGGAATGATTAGATAAAATAAATATTATGTAATACAGATTATTCCATGCTAAACAAAGAAAGCTAAATTCCATAATTTAATAATATAAAAAAATACTAATGAAAATACCAAAAATAATTCATCAAATATGGTCTGGAATTGATGAACCATTACCAGATTATTTTAAAGAGCTTGGAGAAACATGGAAAAGAGATTATCCCAACTGGGAATATCGTCTTTGGAACAACCAAATGATGGAAGACTTTATTCTAGTAAATTATCCACAGTATTTAGATGTTTACAATCAATATCCCTACAATATTCAACGTTGGGATGCTATTCGTTATCTTATTTTGGATAGATTAGGAGGAATGTACGTAGATTTCGACTATGAATCAATTGAACCAATAGAAGTGCTGTTAAAAGATAAAACATGTTGCTTTCCACTAGAACCGTATTCTCATTGTTTTATGTTCAAGAAGAAAATTATGTTTAATAATGCTCTAATGCTGAGTATTCCGGAGCATCCATTTATAAAAAAAATAATAGAAAAAGTATTTTCGCCTAGAGTCTTAGAATATGGTAAGAATGAAGAATATGATAGTGCTTACATGCGAAAACATTTTTGTGTCATGAATACAACAGGTCCATGGGTATTAATGAATCTATATGAAGGATTGACGACAAAACAAAGAGAGAGTGTATTTCTTATTCCTGCAAAATATGTTACCCCTTTTGATGGTTACCAGGCTGAATTATTCCGTTCGGGAGAAAGGGGGGAGGATTTGGAACATGCTTTAAAAGATGCTTATGCTGTTCACTATTTTTTCAGTAATTGGAGAAAAGAAGATTTATAGAGATTATAAATTGCCTAATTTAGATTTTCAGTTCGCTTTTTTAGCCAGTAATATTATTAGAAAAGGAATTGGACGAGAAATTATTATTTAGATTTTCACAAGTAAGCCCATACACCTAAACAATAAAACATTAATAAGTAATGAAAAGAATTTACTGTCGTATTTGTATCTGTAGGGGTCGGGTTTGCCCCTGCCTGTTCAATTACGGATAACCACGAGGGGTAGCTCTACTAAATGCGTCAGTAATTTTTATTGATTACTTATATAGCAATTAAAAAAATAATTATTAAAATATAGATTAAGTGAGAGTAACAGTCTTCATTAAATCAGAATTAGGAGGAATGGCAGATGTTTTTCTGTTGATCATTTACTGATTCAATGACATGTAAAAAATGGGACTCGATTTGACAGACACTTATGAATAAGTTTTGATATATCTGACAATATTTTTCCTTTCCAAACGCCCTCTTGGGCTTTTGGAAAGGGGATTTGCAAAGAATAAACATTGAGACGGAGTAAAGAGCTTGTTCATTATATTAATGTCAAATAAAATCGTGACTTTTACAAATGACAGCTCTTTTTCTCAGCATCAGTATATCTGTCTTATAATGGTTATTCTTCTCCCTTTATATTGATAGAATTTCAGAGAAAGAAATCCTCTGTCTGCATAGAGTTTACTGGAAATCTTACGGATAAAGTTTAGTCTTTTGAGAGTAAGCTTTATGGTTTTTATTTATAAAAACACATAACAACCCCCTCCCCATATTCTATACAAAGAATAAGAGTTAATTAGCAAGGCTTTCATACCCCCTTTGAAGTCGTACATAACCTTAGTACTCTGAAAGCGTGCTTCGAAAGGATCGAGATAGACATACTCAATGAACGGTTTAATTCATCTTTCTAATTCTATCCTTTTAATCTCTATGTCAAGAAGGTGAGATTGATTCCTTTTTATTAATTAAGAATAACCTTTTTTAAACAAAAAGTTTAAAAAACTACAAAGCAGAAATCATTCTTCTTTGTATTTCACTTCTATCAGCCCTATAATAATGCTTCTCAATAATCTTAACACTATTCCCAGCCTGATCCACTACTTCATAAGCATTGAGCCCCTCATTTATAGCTTTTGTTATATAAGTTCCTCTAGCATAATACCACGTTACTTTTTTAGCTATACCTAAATGAGACGATATTCTAGCTAAAGTCTTATTCACACTTAAAGTTATCCTTTCTACCTTATCATGTTTTTGTTTTTCTGTCTGCTGTTTCCCATTGAATATAGGCAGAACATAATTACCATAAGATTTTTCTTTGTATCGATCTACAATCTCAAGTATCTTAGGTAAAAATATAGGATTAGCTACTTTATCGCATTTACGTCTCACATACTCAATATAATCATCTTTGATACAAGATTTATTTAAATAGCATACATCTACATTTGCCATCCCTCCACTATAATAGCTGAATAAGAATAAATCGAGGTGAAAACATTCTTTCTTAGACAACTTCGACCTATCAAAATCTCGTATTCTAATAAAATCTGCATCTGATAAAACTCTAGGTGTTGTTTTAGATGCCTTCAGGTGTTCTTTCACCACATCAAATACGCAAACATCAACATCTGACACTTTTTCTTTTTGAGCAAGATTAAATACAGCTTTCAGATTTTTGAGTTTATGCCTTAACCCTCCCTTATTCCCATTTTTCAAACCTTTCTCTTGAATATAAATACTATAAGAGCGCATAAAACTCTCGCTTATATCTTTAAAGCGATAAGAGTTAAAATCTTTTTTGTACTTCACCTTTGTAAATTCGAAAAGTGAATTCTTTAACCATTGGTAGTTTTCCCAATTAGAGGAACCTGTTGTCTTCTCTCCGTTTTTGATTCGTTCTTTAGTTTTATAAAAGTCTATTTGCCTGTCGATAAAGGCAACAACCGTAACAGCTTTTGTTTGCTGAGGTTTATCAAATTTGCTGTCTAATATAGATAACAAATCTTTAGGATTCCAGTCAATACCGCTAGTCTCCCATAAATAAATCTGATCATAGAGTTTCTTTTCTGTAGCATTCAGATAAAGATTAAGCACATCTGCTTGTGTACTCGAACTCTTTAGTCGTTCTTTATTCTTGTCCCAATCTTTTAATTCAACAGAGTGTCGGAGGGATTTTGGTTCTCTGTCATAACCAGTCTTGTAGATAACCAGTTTCAAGTTTGCAGTCGTTCTTGTAGCTTTTTTCGATGCTTCAGCTACGATTTTTATACTGTAACTCATCTTTAATTGGCTTTTAAAGCCTTTATGCAAAGGTAGTGCATTAGATACAAAAACATGTACAAAAGTAGCTTTTTTGACGCTTTTTCTTTTTTTTGATAGGTTTTAAACTTTCTGTATCAATTCACACTATTCTTTAGTTATCAATCATTTACAAAATATTTTCAAACCTATATAAAAAAGAAAAGGTTGTCGTCCCGACAACCAATCTTCATTGTTAACCTTAAATCTAATACTATGAAAAACACATTACAAAGGTAAATCCCCCTGAGGAATCTTCCAAATAATAGACTATGATTTTTCCCGTGTTTAATTTTGTTTAACTGTGAACTACAAATTGTTAATGAATTTGTTAAAGAATCTTGTGTATTATAAAGAAACGAAAAACGGCACAATATTGTGCCGTTTTTCACATATCTAAATATACTATAGAAGCTTATTTATTAACGATCTCCATTGTATCGGAGGCGATCATATATTCTTCATCGGTAGGAACAACCATAACGATTACTTTAGAGTCGGGAGCACTAACAACAGCCTCTTCTCCTTGTATCTTGGCATTCTTCTCTACGTCAAGTTTTATTCCCATATATTCCATATCCTTACATACTTGCTCGCGAACAGCAATAGCATTTTCGCCTATTCCCCCTGTAAACATAAGAATATCTACACCACCCAGAACGGCTGCATAAGCACCCACATATTTCTTTATACGGTGTACAAACATATCGAAAGCCAACATAGCTCTTTCGTTACCCTCATCCATTGCGGCACGTAACTCACGCATATCAGACGATACACCCGATACACCTAACAGCCCACTGTGCTTATTTACGAGAGTAGAAATAGCTTGTGTACCGATGTTCTCTTTCTCCATAATGAAAGATATAATACCGGCATCCACATCGCCCGAACGAGTACCCATCAACAGACCTTCAACAGGAGTCATACCCATTGATGTATCTACCGACTTTCCGCCATAGATAGCAGCCAAAGAGCCACCATTACCTATATGAGCTGTGATAATACGTTGTTCTTCGTACGGAACACCGAGTAAATCACACCCTTTACGTGAAACATATCTGTGACTTGTTCCGTGAAAACCATAACGTCTGATGCCGTATTTTTCATATAATGAATATGGTAACCCATACATATATGATTTTGCCGGCATTGTCTGATGGTAAGCAGTATCAAAAACTCCCACCTGCGGGATATTTCCCATCAATTCTTTCACGGCATAAATACCTGCAAGATTAGGCGGATTATGCAGTGGAGCAAGCTCTATGCATTCTTCCATTTTCTTTATCACCTCATCGGTAATAAATACACTACTATTAAACTCCTCTCCACCGTGAACCACACGATGACCAACAGCGTCTATCTCGTCCAAAGAGCCTAACACACCATACTTAGAGCTTGTTAAAACACCTAATATATATTCTATCCCGGCCTGATGCTCTAGAATTTCACCTTCAAGAACGACTTTATCTCCATTAGGTAGCGGAAACTTAAGGAAAGAACCTTTCAAACCGATTTTTTCGACTCCTCCCTGTGCAATCACAGCCTTGCTTTCCATATCGAAAAGCTTATATTTTATAGAAGAACTTCCACAGTTCAATACTAATATCTTCATGTCTTTAAATTAAATCGTTTGGTCCTATTATTTTCCCTGCATCGTCGTAAATATAAAAACCTCGTTTGGTAGATACGCCAAGTTGTTTTGATCTGAACAACTTCCACAATACCGGACTAGCCTTATATTTCTTATCGCCATACTCATCGAACATATCCTCCATAAGCATTACCAGCTTTTCGATACCTAGTATGTCTGCCAGTTGGAAAATACCAAACCGTTGTCCGAATATGATTGTAAACTCTTTATCTATATCTTCTATAGAAGCTACATTCTCCATCCATATCTGACATGCTTCATTCAGCATTGTTATCATCATACGAAAACTTACAAGCCCGCTACTTTCGTGCACCTGTATAGCCGTATGCTTGATCATGTGAGCAAAGTGATACACCTTGTGTACTGCTTCTTCGGACGTAAATGTTCCTCTTACGATCTCTAACAAACGAGCGTCTGTATGTGAGACAGGAAAATGCAGACTGATACAACGTGCTTTGTATTTCAGATCAGCAGCCAGTTCACTTATAATGACTGTAGTTGCATTTGTAGCGATAATAGCATCCGGCGACAAGACTTGTTCCAGATTGCGGAAAACTTCTTTCCTCAAATCAGTGCTACGTCCACCATCCACATCGTAACGGATACATTCGATCACAAAATCACAATCTTGCAGATCCTGATAATCAAGGGTTCCTTTGATACGTCCCATGGTAGAGCGTTTTTCGCCCTGAGTCAACCCCCAGTTTTCTATCTTTGTATCCAGTCCGTGCTCTATATCTTTCAAGGCCAGTTGTATCCTATCTTCCGATACTTCAACAAAAGTAACCTCAATACCCGATAGTGCTGTAAGGCTTACAATATGTCGTCCATCACGACCGCAGCCAACAACCCCGATCTTAGAGAAAAGAGACCTCTTCTTATTTTTTGAGCTTAACCCATACTCCTCAATAGGTTCTATGATTTCTGCCATAAATATTTTAATTATAAATTTAGAGTTATAAACTATGAGCAGGTCGGAAAAGCGAATCGAATGATTGTTCGTACCAACTGTCTATTTCTCAAAGCTATTTATAACTATTTTACTTTTTCTTTGCGGCAATAGCCTGATTAGCGGCAATAGCCACCATATTATATATATCACTTACAGAGCAACCTCGCGACAAATCATTTACCGGTGCAGCCATTCCTTGCAGGATAGGACCTACAGCCTCGGCATTCCCCAAACGTTGCACAAGTTTGTAAGCTATATTTCCTACCTCTAACGAAGGGAACACTAACACATTTGCTTGTCCTGCAACTGCACTTTCGGGAGCTTTTTGCTTACCTACTGCAGGCACAAGAGCCGCATCGGCTTGCAATTCGCCATCGATTTTCATTGTAGGATCTATTTTTTGAGCCAATTGAGTAGCTTCAATCACCTTATCTACTAACGGGCTTTTAGCACTTCCTTTTGTCGAAAAACTTAGAATTGCCACCTGTGGTTCTTCTCCAACCAAAGCACGTGCCGTTTGACCTGTAGCAACAGCTATTTCGGCCAACTGAGACGCTGTAGGATCGGGAGTAACGGCGCAATCCGCAAAAAGCAACAGCCCGTCTTTACCATATTGTTTCTGAGTAGTAAACATTAAAAAAGCACCTGATACCACACTGATTCCGGGTGCTGTTTTTATAATTTGCAATGCAGGGCGAAGCACATCTCCTGTTGTATTCTCGGCTCCGGCAATTTCGCCGTCGGCATCTCCGTTTTTGATCATAAGGCAACCAATATATAGCGGATTTTCAGCAAGTTTTGCTGCCTGTTCGATAGTCAAGCCTTTCGATTTTCTCAACTCAAAAAGAAGATTCGTATAAACCTCTTTCTTCTCATAATCCTTCGGATCAAGAATGGTTGCTTTATCTATATTTTTCAGATTAAGACCGGCTGCCAGTTCTTTTACTTCTTTCACATTTCCTATAAGGATAATGTCGGCAACACCATCACCAAGCAACTGATCTGCTGCTTTTATAGTCCTTTCTTCTGTTCCTTCCGGCAATACGATACGCTGTTTGTTCGCTTTTGCTCTTTCTACTATCTCTTTAATTAAATCCATAATATATAATGATTGTTTTTATCCAATACGAAGTCAGGACGAACCCTTTTTATAAAATCGAGCAAATATAATAAAATTTGCAATCTCTACTTTACATTTAAGGCAAGAAACATCTCGTCTAATGTGAAATAAGCTAAAAAATATTTACTTCCATTCCCACTCCAATTCGGCTATAAGTGGAATACCTTTAGTATTCCTATATCCTTCGAAAACTTCTGCCAGTTGTTCCTTGTTAACAATCTGATCTTTGGGAATAATGATATAAACATATTGATTCATCATCAGAAAAAAATATCGCTCTATTTCGATAATGGATTTTATATCATGCACATTAAAAAAATTATGACCTCGCTTACTGTCGACTTCTATAACATCATTCCCCAGCAAAAGTTTTATTTCGCAAAGAGATTCTCCTTTCATACTCTCTATTACCTTTCGCTTACTCATACGCTTATACATCCACGCCGACCAGCGTTGATAAAAGATAAAAAACAAAAGTGATGATGCGATAAAGACATAAGCCAGAATATCGTTCATCCCGTCAAACAACAGGATCGCACCAAACAAAAGAGATAACCCCGGCAACCGATAACGATCCCATTTCCGCTGCTTTTTATAACCGTTGTTGTGAGACAAATTATAAAGTTGCAACTCTAAATAGTCATTTGTAGACAATGTATAACTAAGCTCCATATTCGAGAGACAAAGTTAGTTAAAAACAAAGGCTCTCATAGCGTTAACCATGAGAGCTTTTATTTTATTTATCTTTTTTTTCTTTTTCTTCAGCTCTTTCTATAAAGTCTTTTAGTTTTTTCACCATATTCAAGCTTCCACAATAAAACGGCACTCGCTGGTGTAACTCCTGCGGCTGAATCTCCAATATCCGATTATGCCCATCTATAGCAGCTCCGCCCGCTTGTTCTGTAATAAATGCCATCGGATTACATTCGTATAACAACCGTAGCTTGCCCTTAGGCGCTTTGTGTGTAGACGGATAGAAATAGATACCTCCGGTAATCAGGTTACGATGGCAATCCGAAACCAAGCTCCCTATATATCGGGCAGTATAAGGACGGTCTTCTTTTTCTTCCTGACAGTATTTTATATAATCTTTCACGCCTTGCGGAAAATGGACGTAGTTACCTTCGTTGACAGAATATATATTCGCATTTTTAGGACATCTCATATTCGGATGCGACAGATAAAAACTTCCGATCGCAGGATTCAGCGTAAAACCATTCACCCCTCTACCTGTCGTATAAACGATCATAGTCGATGTACCATATATAATATACCCTGCTGCCACCTGATTAACTCCCGGCTGTAAGAAATCCTCCATCGTAACGGGTGAACCTATCGGAGAAATGCGACGGTATATAGAGAAAATAGTTCCTACCGATACATTTACTTCAATATTGGACGATCCGTCAAGCGGGTCCATCAACACTACATATTTATTGTTATGCCCCTCGTCAAGCCCTTCAATTGTAATAAAGTTATCATTTTCTTCCGAAGCAATACCACATACTATCTCCCTATTGATAAGTGTTTGTATAAAGACATCATTGGCATACACATCCAGTTTCTTCTGATCCTCACCTTGTACATTCGTAGTGCCTACTGCTCCCAAGATATCTACCAGACCGGCTTTATTTACTTTGTAACTAACGACTCTGGCGGCGAGAAGGATTGAGTTTAAGAGGCGGGAAAGCTCTCCTCTCGAATATTTGAAATCTTCTTGTCTCTCGATGATAAATTCATCAAGTGTTTTTCTTGCAATATTTTTCATAGTGCTAATTATTATTGTGTTGTTTTTTATGGATATTTCAAAGGTAAGAATTAAATCAAAACAAAAGTTCCAAAAAATAATTACTTTTGCTGCGAAATTTTTAATCTACAGAGAATGAACTTATCCGGTGTATATACAATAATATTATTGGTCTTTTCTAATATATTCATGACTTTTGCTTGGTATGGGCATCTAAAAATGAAAGAATATTCGTGGTTCGAATCACTTCCATTATTTGGTGTTATACTTTTCAGCTGGGGTATTGCCTTTTTTGAATATTGTTTTCAAGTACCTGCAAACAGAATTGGATTTCAGGGTAATGGAGGACCTTTTACTCTGATGCAGCTAAAAATCATCCAAGAGGTTATCACCCTCACTGTCTTTGTATTGTTCAGTACACTGGCATTCAAGACTGAAACTTTCAAATGGAACCATTTATTGGCTTTTATCTTTCTTATTGCTGCTGTATATCTGATATTTAAGAAATAGAGACAATACACCTCCTTTGAGGAACACTTTACAAATTAGTTATATTTAGTTAAACGCACTACACCTCCCATAGGGCGTAACACCGCTTTTGTTTAGAGAGATTCCAAACAAAATATGTTCTTAAACATAGCGTAAATACTGTTAAAATCTACCTTTTCGCAGGTTACGGGGTTGTTACAAATTGAAATATGTTTTATATTTGGCCTCTATATCTTATAAATTCTATTTATTTTTAGGTACACACATGGAAAAAACCCTCGTTATTCTAAAGCCTTCTTGTGTTCAAAGAGCACTGATAGGAGAGGTTATCTCTCGTTTCGAAAAGAAGGGTTTACGTCTAGCAGGAATGAAAATGGTACAGTTGACTGATGCCATCCTCAGTGAGCATTATTCACACTTAAAAGACAGGCCATTTTTCCAACGTGTAAAAGATTCCATGCAGGTATGTCCGGTTATACTTCAATGTTGGGAAGGGAAGAATGCAACTAAAGTTGTACGCTCCCTGATTGGAGTAACCAATGGCAGGGAAGCTACTCCGGGAACTATTAGAGGAGATTTTTCGGTTAGTTCTCAGGAGAATATTGTGCATGCATCAGATTCGTCCGAATCTGCAAAGATTGAACTAAAACGCTTTTTTAACGACAACGAGATTTTTGATTATAAACAATCCACGCTAGCTAACTTATATGCGGGTGACGAGATTTAATTTATATTTATGACAGGAATAAGCAGTAACATTTTAACAAAAGGCTTCAAGCGAATAAGATTATTGCCTCTAGTGGCAGTATTTTTCATCCCAATGACCGGTTTCGCCCAGAAGAAAATAACAGAAGAAGCCTCACCCGACAGAGTAGAGCTAAAGTACAAGCAACGACACAGCAGACAGACCCCGAATTCCAATCTATATGCAGATGGAATTAAAATAAAAAGAGACCTTTCTATACTTAAAGAAATTCAAGAAGAGCGCATCCTTGGAGAGAATGAAATCCCAGCAGAAGATCTTTACGGAGGTATATGGAATAATCGTTATGTGAACGCATACCGTTCTATAGAGAATATTCCAGATACATTCAAAGTGAGCCTGGCCAATTTCACAATGCCGACCATGGGATATGTTACCTCTAATTTCGGACCTCGCCGCCGCCGTATGCATTACGGAATAGACCTTAAAGTACAGGTGGGTGATACGATTTACGCAGCTTTCGACGGAAAAGTACGTGTAAAACAATACGAAAGACGTGGATATGGCTACTACTTAGCCTTGCGCCATCCAAATGGATTGGAAACTGTTTACGGACACTTGTCCAGATTCTTAGTAGAAGAAGACCAAGTTGTAAAATCGGGAGACCCAATCGCTTTAGGAGGAAACACAGGACGTTCGACAGGTTCTCACTTACATTTCGAAATCCGCTTTTTAGGCAATCCGATAAATCCTATATACATTGTTGATTTCGATAACAAGGTTTGCCACAAAGACACTTATACAGTAACACCAAACAGCTATAGAAAAAGCAGTAAAGGTGTAGATATAAGAAACCTTGCCTCATCCTCTACTACAAGATCAAGCAACGATGTAAAAAATAAATATGCGACGGGTTCTGTAAAATATCACCGAATATCAAAAGGTGACACACTCGGCAAAATTGCAAGGATGCATGGTACAACAATCAGCAAACTTTGTAAGTTGAACAATATCACATCAAGAGCTACACTTAGAGCCGGAAAATCATTAAGAGTTTCATAAGCAAATAAATCAAGCATATATAAAAAATGGCGGCAATGTAATTATTGCCGCCATTTTTATTTGATCTTTTTATATCAATATGTGTTATACTCTACCATTCGATTGGTGCAATGCCTTTTGATTGCAAATACTTATTCGCCGTACTGAAATGACTATTGCCAAAAAATCCATTATAAGCCGAAAGGGGTGAAGGATGTACAGACCTTAGCACCAAGTGCTTGTTAGGGTCTATAAATGAAGCCTTCTTTTGAGCGTATGCTCCCCAAAGGATAAAAACCAGATTCTCTCTTTTTTCGGCTAAGTGATGTATGGCTGCATCGGTAAATGCTTCCCATCCTTTTTTCTGATGCGAGCCTGCCATATGCGCCTGAACAGTCAGTGTAGCGTTGAGCAGCAATACACCCTGATTTGCCCAACGGGTCAGATTTCCCGATCGGGGTACAGGAATACCCAAGTCTCGGTTTATCTCCTTAAATATATTCACGAGAGAAGGCGGAGCCGGTATTCCATCGGGTACGGAAAAAGACAACCCATGAGCCTGACCATCGTTATGGTATGGATCTTGTCCCAAAATAACAACTTTTACTTTATCAAACGGAGTATGGTCAAAAGCATTAAAGATAAGTCTCGCCGGAGGAAAGATTTGTTTGGTTTTATATTCTACTCTTACAAAGTCGGTAAGCTTTACGAAATAATCTTTTTCAAACTCATCTTTCAACTGGTCTTTCCAACTTTGTTCTATTTTTACATCCATAGGTACTTAAAACGGTCTTTATAATTATAAATATTCAAGATTGGAGATGCATAAAGATACAACATTTTGAAGATACGAGATGTATTTATTTAACATTTGTACGTTCTTTATAAGAGCAGTACCTTTGTACACCTTTAAAGTTCAATATGTTTTGCTCGCAGATTTATCTTATTATAGATGGTTTAGCAGGATTACGAGAACACCATTGAATGCTCAAAAGCTAGAAAAAGTGACATGATAAAAACAGATAAAAAAGTGTCACTTTTGTCACCTTTTGCATTCTAAAAAAGGATAGACAAAACTGTATTACAGGCATATACATAGAAAAATAATTAAATAAAAAAAGTGACAAATATATTAGGAAAGTGACAATGAATAGAAGCATATTACAATTAGCGATACCCAACATTATTTCAAACATCACCGTTCCCTTGCTCGGATTGGTAGATATGTATATTGTGGGACATCTCGACTCGGAAGATTATATCGGAGCCATTGCTTTGGGTACAATGCTATTCAATTTTATTTATTGGAGCTTTTCATTTCTTCGCATGGGGACAAGCGGCTTCACAGCACAGGCCTATGGCGCAAAAGATTATAGAGAACAAGCCAATACTCTGCTGAGGTCTCTATCGGTTGCGATGAGTGCAGGTATTGTAATCGTTCTGCTGCAATACTTTATTGCTCTTGCCGGATTCTTTCTACTCAATGCTGACCCTACCGTTAAGGTTTTTGCTCACCAATATTTCTATATATACATCTGGGCCGCACCGGCAGTATTGGGCATGTACACATTCAACGGTTGGTTTATAGGTATGCAGGATGCCAAAACACCGATGTTTATAGCTATCACGGTAAACATTGTAAATATAGTTTTAAGCTTTGCCTTTGTATACGGATTGGGAATGAAGATAGAAGGCGTAGCCCTAGCCTCCGCATGTGCACAGTACACAGGGTTCTTATCATTTATAATTGTCTGGAATATGAAATACGGTTGGTTGAAAAAACACATCGACTTTTCTGTTCTCAAAAACTTACACGCATACGTTCCCTTCTTTAAAGTGAACAGTGATATCTTCATTCGCACAATGGCGCTGATTGCAGTAACAACATTTTTTATGTCTGCATCGTCCAAATCGGGAAAAGACATCCTTGCTGTTAATGCCTTGTTGATGCAAATGTTCATCCTCTTCTCGTATATGATGGATGGTTTTGCGTATGCAGCCGAAGCCTTGACGGGGAAGTATATCGGAGAAAACAATCGGTTTTTACTAAAACGGTTGGTGAAGCGTCTCTTCGTATGGGGTACTATTATAGCTTTACTGTTTACACTCATTTATGCCACCGGCATGGATTATATATTGGCATTGATCACTGATAAAAAAAATATATTAGAGTTAAGCAAAAGCTATCAGTCTTGGGTTTTGCTGATCCCTATTGCAGGATTCTCTGCTTTTCTGTGGGATGGGGTCTTTGTTGGGGCTACAGCATCGCACCAAATGAGAAATTCTATGCTGATAGCGGTGGGTGCTTTTTTCCTTATATATTTTATGTTTTCCGACGCTTCTGCGAACAATATCCTATGGTTGGCGTTTATAGTGTATCTGGGACTTAGGGGTATCATCCAAAGCTTTATGGCACCCTCTATTTTGAATGATTCCAGATAATTGATAATCAATTAATAAACATCTTAACTAGTTATGAGTAAAATTGCAATAGTTTATGGCTCGTCTACCGGAGCCACAGAAGCGGTAGCGGAAAAAATACAGGCAGCACTCGGCGATGCTACACTTTTTAATGCCGATGGTGTTAGTGTCGACGACTTGCAATCATATGATTTTTTTATTTTAGGTGCATCTACAACAGGTATTGGTGACTTACAGGATGACTGGGAAGCTTTTTTGCCGAAATTTGAGAAAATGGACTTTACAAATAAGAAAGTAGCCATCTTTGGATTAGGCGACAGCGCATCTTTCTCTACCAGCTTTGCCGGAGGTATGTATACGATGTATAAGGCTCTGAAAGGAAAAGTAGAAATCGTAGGCTTCGTTCCAACAGACGGATATACATTCGACGAGTCTGATGCTGTTGTAAACGGGCAATTCGTTGGTCTGGCTTTGGATGAAGATAATGAATACAATGAGACAGAAAAGCGTGTAGCAGACTGGCTAGAAGATTTAAAAAAGTATTTTTAATAAATATATCTTTATTTAGTGATGTATATAAAGAGCCGGTAAGTATCCCCAACCGGCTCTTTACTTTTCCTAAAGTATATTCTTTATTGCTGATAACTTATCAACAATATAAGTCGGCTGAAAATCTCCGACAGGCTTACCTCCGGGGTTATACCAAATCTGATCGATACCACTATTGTATGCGCCGCCGATATCTGTGAATAGATTATCCCCTATCATGATTGTAGTGTCTCTCTCCGCCCCTGCTTCTTTCAGAGCATAATCGAACAAATGCGGATGAGGCTTATTCACCCCTACAGCATCGGAAAGTATCACCTTGTCGAAATAGCCTGTTAGTCCGGCATTATCCATTTTGATATATTGCATCTCGGTAAAGCCATTGGATAGGATATGTATCTTGTATTTCGACTTCAGATAGTCGAGTAAATCGACTGCACCATCGATAAGGTTCTTTTTTTGCATGATCCGCTCTATATAATCATCATTAATAGCAAGAGCCTTTTCTTCCGATATATCTTCTACCAAAGAAAGAGGGGCAATAAAACGTTCTCTTTGCAAAGTGGCTTTCGATATTTTACCTTGCCCATACATCTCCCAGAGCTGACTGACATTGGCATAATATATTGTATAAAAATCGTCGAAAGACGGGAAATAGTTTCCAAAGTTATAATCATCATATAACTCCACTAAAGTCTGCCGGGTATTCTCTATAGTATCTATAAGCGTATCATCCAAGTCGAGAAGAATATCTGTATATTTTGATTTCATAATTATCTTATATTAGTAGATGGCAAAGATACAAAATATCAATAAGGACAAACTCTGTCTTTTTTATATTACTTTAGAGCCTTTATTAAATAACAAGCGATGTATAGTAAACTGATCAGCCATATTCGCAATTATATTCATTTCGAGGACTCAGATATTGAAATATTATCTCAATATATAACTTTACTCGATCTAAAAAGCAAACAATTTGTATTGGAAGAAGGACAAGTCTGCAAAGCCTACTACTTCATTGAAACAGGCTGTATGCGCATGTTCTTCCACAACGACAAGGGTACGGAGCAAACAATTCAATTTGCGTTGGAGGGTTGGTGGATGACGGATTTTATGAGCCTTTCTAACCAAAAAGCGTCCGACTATTATATACAAGCGATAGAAAATTCGAGTGTGCTAGCTATTGGTTTTCACGATTTTCAAAAAATGATTTTAGAGTTGCCCTCTTTAGAACGATATTTCAGGTTAGTCACCGAAAGAGCACTTGCTGCTTCGCAGTTTAGAATGAAGCTGCTCTATGAACTTTCGAAAGAAGAAATATATAAACACTTTAAGACATCTTTTCCCGAGTTTGTTCAACGTGTTCCTCAATATATGCTTGCTTCGTTCCTAGGACTTACGCCGGAATACCTGAGCGAGATTAGAAAAAAGAACCCTTAAGATATTTCTTAAACCAGCTTAAGATTTACCCATCCGATGAATTGTAATTTTATGCCTGAATAAAAAACAGAAAACAATGAATGAATCAAAGAAACTTACAGAGAAATTTCATAAAGTAATAGAAAATGAAGGCGTAGTATCAATCGTATCGTGGGGAAAGGAAGAACCTCATATAGCTAACACATGGAACTCATATTTGGAAGTTACAGAAGATGAACGCATTCTCATCCCTGCCTATGGCTTGCGTAAAACACAAAAAAATGTAGAAGTAAACAACAAAGTAAAACTTACATTGGGCAGTAGAAATGTTTTAGGCTATAAAGATTATCAGGGAACAGGCTTTTATATAGAAGGAACAGCGAAATATATTACTTCGGGAGAGGAATATGACTATATGAAAGCAAAATACTCATTTCTGAGCAGGGTATTGGAAGTTACAGTGACTTCTATAAAACAAACCCTGTAAGAAATACAAATCAAATATCATTTAATTAAGGGCTTTTACTAACTTTGTAGCAATTTTGGAAAAACAGAATTCAATAATATGGCAAAAGAACTTAAAGAACTGACACCTCGAAGTCAAGATTACAGTCAGTGGTATCTCGATTTGGTATTAAAAGCAGATTTAGCAGAAAATTCTGCTGTACGCGGATGTATGGTGATAAAGCCATACGGCTATGCGATTTGGGAAAAAATGCAACGTCAATTAGACGATATGTTCAAAGAAACAGGACACATGAATGCTTATTTCCCGCTTTTCATCCCCAAGTCATTTTTGAGTAAAGAGGCTGACCATGTTGAAGGTTTTGCTAAAGAATGTGCTGTTGTAACTCACTACCGTCTAAAAAATGATCCCGACGGAAAAGGAGTAATAGTTGACCCTGATGCAAAATTGGAAGAAGAACTTATTGTTCGCCCAACTTCCGAAACGATTATCTGGAACACGTACCGTAATTGGATACAATCATATAGAGATCTACCTATCTTGGTAAATCAATGGGCAAATGTCGTACGTTGGGAGATGCGTACCCGTTTATTCCTGCGTACCGCAGAATTCTTGTGGCAAGAAGGGCATACAGCTCATGCCACAAAAGAAGAAGCGGTAGAGGAAGCGGAAAAAATGTTGAACGTGTATGCTCAGTTTGCCGAGGAGTATATGGCTGTGCCTGTAATTAAAGGTGTGAAATCAGCATCTGAACGATTTGCCGGTGCTGTAGATACATATACAATCGAAGCCATGATGCAGGATGGAAAAGCCCTTCAATCGGGAACATCTCACTTCCTTGGACAGAATTTTGCAAAAGCATTCGATGTGAAATTTGCGGATAAAGAAGGCAAGATGGATTACGTATGGGCTACTTCATGGGGAGTATCTACCCGCCTTATCGGAGCTCTGATAATGGCACACTCGGATGATAACGGACTTGTGCTTCCTCCAAAACTAGCTCCATTCCAAGTTGTTATTGTTCCTATATATAAAGGTGAAGAACAATTAGCCTTAATCAATCAGAAGGTGGATGGCATTGTAAAATCATTGAAAGCTCTTGGCATCAGTGTTAAATATGACAATGCAGACAACAAAAAACCGGGATGGAAATTCTCGGAGTATGAATTGAAAGGAGTTCCTGTACGTTTGGCTATGGGTGCGCGCGATATGGAAAATAACACAGTAGAAATTGCTCGCCGCGACACGCTGACTAAAGAGACTGTATCATGTGACGGACTGGATATGTATATCAAGAATCTATTGGATGATATTCAGGCTAACATCTACAAAAAAGCGTTCGATTTCAGAGCTAAGCAAACGATCACTGTAGAGACATACGAAGAGTTTAAAGAGAAAATAGAGGAAGGTGTATTTATTCTTGCTCACTGGGATGGCACGGCCGAAACTGAAGAAAAAGTGAAAGCTGAGACAAAAGCAACAATACGTTGTATCCCTCTTGAAGGAGATAAAACTCCGGGCAAATGTATGGTTACAGGAAAGCCATCTGCTCAACGAGTAATATTCGCCAGAGCTTATTAATTGAGGAAAATAATAACTTATAATAGAAGAGGATTTGGGGTTTCCAAATCCTCTCTTTATTTTGAGGAGTATGTCTTAAGCATTACTGATATGCAGCTCATGAATCTCATTTATATGCAAGTGCAAATGAGGGAGATAATTTATAATCATCTCTTTTAGAGAGACTCTATCACCTAGCGCTGTAATCCATTCATTACCGAGCTTATCAGTGTCTATATGTTTGATAATATGGATTATGTGGAGGTTTGAATATTTCCATAATTGAACCAAGTCCTCCCAATTCTCTGTCTGATAATCCTGAATAGCGATCCATCTGTCATTATTTCCCAAGTTAGCATAATCGGGAAAAATCAATGGGCTAGGCTGGTTTTGCAAATGAATAATACGATGTATATTATTAGATGCTGAATCTACTAAGTGTCCAAGTATCTGTTTTATATTTCTGTTCTGCTTATTTAGTTTCGTGGTTATCAGTCCTTCTGACAATGATAGTAGAAATTGCTCTTCGGTATTAATGACTTGCCTAACACCATCTATAACCTGATAAAAATCAATTTTTTCCATTTCTTTAATTCTTAAGGATAATAAATAATATTCTATATTATCTGTAAGCAGAAAACGATGTAAAGATAAGTTCTTTCACCTTACTGAAAAGTATTTTATTAATTATATCATAAAAAATATGGCTAAAAAAGAACAGTCTTTCAATCATTAACCTTAATTAACACCAGCAATAAACGACTAATTTACAAACATATATACATAAAACACACTTCTATGCATAACATAGTACTAAAAATAGATTAACTTTTTTGTAACTATTCGATAGTAGACAACGTCATATATATAGAAAGCGCTTTAAAAAACAAAATTTCGATCTATTAACAAGGTAACAATTTAAAAGATACCGACATGAAAGCAATATTTTTAACAACAGTTTTGGCAACGCTATTTTCATTCTCTAATATATATGCAGGAAATTCAAAAGATAAAGTATATAGCAATATTGAAACCACTAAATACGGTTGCACAAAAGAATATACAACAGTAGACGGCACTTCATTAGAAGCTTTGAAAAAAGCTGTGTTTGTCTACGATACAAAAAACAATCTGAAGGAAAAAACATATTACAAATGGAGTTCTCAAGGATGGGTTGGAACTTATAAATATGTATATGAATATAATTCGGATGGAAGCAAAGTGGCCAATCTTATCTTCACCAAGTGGGATAAAAATATGGCAACATGGTCTACCAAATCGCAGCATTTGATACACGTATATGATGATGCGAGCGGAAAACTATTAACAGTTAAGCAAGTTCAAGTAAACAATAATTCCAGTGGTCTTATTGCTAATAAATAAGCCACATACTTAGAATTACTACTTTTCGAGTTCTGTTCCTTGCGATAAAGAGCAGAACTTTTTTTATTGCAAAAATTGCTACCTTTAGCCCCCAATAAGTATAAAAACGAAGATGATCAATACATCAGATATAGGGTTGGTACTTGAAGGAGGAGGCATGCGCGGAGTTTTCACCTGTGGAGTTTTGGATTATTTCATGAGTCGAAATATAGAATTCCCTTATGCAATAGGTGTATCTGCAGGAGCGTGTAATGGACTTTCTTTTATCTCTAAGCAACAAGGAAGAGCTAAATATAGCAATATAGACCTTCTGGCTAAGTATAAATATATAGGGCTTAAGCATTATATAAAAAAACGAAATATCATGGATTTCGATTTACTGTTCCATGAGTTTCCTGAAAATATTATACCCTACGATTATCAGACTTACTTCTCCTCTCCATCACGGTTCGAAATGGTAACGTCCAATTGCCTTACAGGGCAAGCAGAGTACTTAGAAGAGAAATCGAATAAGGAAAGGGTTATAGATATTGTAAAAGCATCCAGTAGCTTACCTATTATGTGCCCTATAGCGTATGTAGATGATATCCCTATGCTTGATGGAGGTATCTGCGACTCAATCCCTGTTAACAGGGCAATAGATCAGGGTTATAAAAAAAACATAGTAATCCTTACACGCAACAAAGGATATAGGAAAGAAAGCAAGGATATAAAAATACCATCTTTCATTTACCGGAAATATCCGGCTATGCGTGAGGCTTTAAGTAACAGGAATAGTCTTTATAATTCTCAATTGGATTTGATAGACAAGCTTGAGGAGGAAGGATCTGTATTTGTTATCAGACCACAAAAACCGATCATTGTAGATCGTATAGAAAAAGATGTAAACAAACTCACAGCACTCTACGAAGAGGGCTATGAGTGTGGTATGTCTATTGAGAAGATGAACCTTTAATCACTTCTTTAGTAGATAACTGAAATCATCATCTGTTTTCAATTCTCTTGGTTCTTCTCCATATTTGAATATACGTGCTGCCTTTTTTCCGATAAGTTTCAAGTCATCGCCTTCAAGGTTCAGCATAGAGCCTTCTCGCAGTCCGACAACATATATGTCCTGATTTTCTGTAATAAACTCCCTGATACGATCTTCTCGTGTCTCTCCTCCATGATTTTCGGGATGTGTATCTAGATAATGCGGATTTATTTGAAAAGGAACAAGGTTTGCCACATCAAACCCTTTTGGGTCGATGATCGGCATATCGTTCGTTGTTCGCAATGTAGGACAAGCCACATTTGAACCCGCACTCCATCCGATATATGGAACTCCTTGTTTCACTCTTTTACGAATAAGCTCTATAATCTTATTATCACGCAGCACGCGGACAAGCTTCCATGTATTACCGCCTCCTACTACAATAGCCTCTGCTTCTTCAACTGCCGTTACAGGATCGTCGTAGTGATGAATGCTAACAACACTATGCCCTATTTCTTTGAAACGATCATTCACTTTCTTCTCATATTCATCGTAGGAAAAAGTAACCGCAGCATAAGGAATAAATAATGCTTTTACAGGTTTTTCTCCTAAAAACTCTTTAATGTTATACTTCGGATAGTCTAAATACGCCTCTCCCGGATTTGTTGAATTGCTGATAAGTAATAATCTCATAATGCACTTTTTTGTATTTATACAAATATATTAGTTTTTATGATAACTGACAATGGAGGTTTTCTTCACCTGTTGTATCGTAGAGCTATCAATATTCAAAAGGATAAGAGCTAAAAAGTATTAGAATATCTATTCTTTACTTTCCCTTTTTCCAGTTTTCATAGTCTTTGATGAAACCCCTACACATCCAATTAGCCAAAGCCTGCCTGTTATCTGATTGTAAAAAGCGACGCTGGTCGAAACTATTCTGAATATTGCCAAGCTCGGCATAAATACCCACAGGCAGAGTTTTATCAAGAACGTATAAGGTGCGTGTACTTACTGTTCCGGTGAAGCCTCTATCCGGCTGATGCTTGTCATAATGATCACAGAAAGTCTCACGCATTGTATTCGCGAGTTTTTTACCCGCAGTACTATTCTTTGAGTAATAGAAAAATACATCTAGTTGTTGTTTCTGACTTCTGCTATCCAAATGGATAAAAACAGATCTTTTATATTTTGCTTTCGAACGCTTACTCAAGCTGTTTATTTTATCTGTTCGTTGTTTCAACCGGGCAATCTGGTTCAAAGGGATAGTAGCCCCCATACATGTTTCACGCTTACTGTTCGATAAATAACGGTCATCCCTTATACCATCCTCTGCATCTTGAATAATCATATATACTGTAGCTCCTTCTTCCATCAAGTTGCGTGCAAGCCTGAGTGTTATATCATAAGCGTACTCATCTTCGCAAAGCTCATAACCGTCTACCTCTGCCATTGCTCCGGGGTCGGGTCCTCCGTGCCCACTGGATAAGAAGAAACAAGCACCTTTTAGCTTATCTGATTTAATCGTATATTCCGCATATTTTTCTCCAAAAAGCTTATTCTCCGTTTTTTTACCCGTTTGACCAGAATCCAAAACTTCGCTCTCTGTTTTTTTCGTATTATCCTTATCCGTGTCAGGTAATAGATACGAAACATCTTTCAATAGAGAATTTTCTTTACCGAACTTTCCTTTATTCAACTCCAGAAACTTATTAAGATTATCTGTCCCTGTGCGTTTGTTTCTTCTCAGAAAAGCGTGTATACCTTCACCATTACGAGGTGTATCTTTTTCACTTTGAGAATAAACGGAGACACTTGATATTATAAGTATTGAAAAGATTATAAGTCGAATATATTTCATATGTCACTAAACTTAGCCGGAACGGCAGTAAGAAATTTTGGAGTTGGTAAAGATACTAAGATTTCGCCAAAGATTGGGTCGAATAAGGATTTTGTTGTAGGCGATAGTCTCTATCAAGGGGAGAAAACTAAAATATATAGATTCAAAAGGATCTAAAGAAATAAAGGCTGTTCAAATATTTGAACAGCCTTTATAATATCAAGAAGTTTCCTTCTTATTTTTTACGTTGTACACGTTGCCATCCGTAAACAGCTTTGTCTCCAAGTTCTTCTTCGATACGAAGTAATTGGTTGTATTTAGCCATACGGTCTGAACGGCTCAATGAACCTGTTTTGATTTGTCCTGAGTTAGTTGCAACTGCGATGTCAGCAATCGTAGCATCTTCAGTTTCTCCCGAACGGTGAGACGTTACGCTAGTGTAACCTGCACGGTGAGCCATTTCGATAGCATCCAAAGTTTCAGTAAGTGAACCAATCTGGTTTACTTTGATAAGGATTGAGTTAGCACAACCTGTTTCTATACCTTTTTTCAAGAACTCAACGTTAGTTACAAACAAGTCATCACCTACCAACTGAACTTTATCTCCAAGTTTGTCTGTAAGCAATTTCCATCCATCCCAGTCATTTTCGCCCATACCATCTTCGATAGAATCGATAGGGTATTTAGCTACTAGGCTTGCAAGGAATTCAACTTGCTCTGCTGATGTACGTTTAGCTCCGTTAGGGCCTTCAAATTTAGAATAGTCATAAACACCACCTTTGAAGAATTCAGAAGCAGCACAGTCTAAAGCGATTGTAACATCTTTTCCCGGCTCATATCCTGCAGCTTTAATAGCTTTAAGGATTGATTCAAGAGCATCTTCTGTACCATTCAATGTTGGAGCAAAACCACCTTCGTCACCTACAGCTGTACTAAGACCTCTGTCGTGGAATTCTTTCTTCAAAGCGTGGAATACTTCAGCACCACAGCGCAAACCTTCTTTGAAAGAAGGAGCACCTACCGGACGGATCATAAACTCTTGGAATGCGATAGGAGCATCAGAGTGAGATCCACCGTTGATGATATTCATCATCGGTACAGGAAGAGTATAAGTGTTAGTACCACCAATATAGCGATACAATGGAAGTTCAAGGTAGTTAGCAGCAGCTTTAGCTACAGCAAGCGAAACACCAAGAATAGCATTAGCTCCTAAATTAGATTTAGTCTTTGTTCCGTCAAGGGCAATCATTTTCAAATCGATACCTCTTTGATCAAGAGCAGATTCACCTAAAAGAGCCGGAGCGATAACTTTGTTTACGTTGTCAACAGCTTTAACCACTCCTTTACCAAGGTAGCGTTTTTTGTCACCGTCGCGAAGTTCCAAAGCTTCGTTTTCACCAGTTGAAGCACCAGATGGTACTGCAGCACGACCAACCACGCCACATTCCAAAGTTACATCAACTTCAATTGTAGGATTACCTCTTGAATCCAAGATTTCACGTGCGAAAATTTTCTCGATTCTCATTGTTTTTATTTGTTTAAAAATGAATAATGTATTTCGTTTTTTGTTTGTTAAAATTTGAGTAGCAAAATTAGTCTTTTTTCTTGTATTTAATAAATTATAGCAGAGGAAAAATACATCAATTTATGCTTTTTAGCAACTCATATCTCCAAAACTAAAAAGAATAATAAATATACAAAATAAACCTCAGACCTCTAAATAATTCGTTGACCTTTTAGATTTTTATCACATCTGCTCACCATTGAAATAAGTCTAAAACGTACTCCTATTTCAAATATGTTTTATAAATTGCATTGGTTTTCCGAAACCGTTTACCTATACTGATCACTAAAAAGCTAAATACTATGTTACCTGATAATTATCAGCAACTGAAAAAAGAATTATCTAAAACAATTCCGTCGAAACGAATTATTACCAATCCTCTACAACTATTAGCATACGGTACTGATGCAAGTTTTTATCGTCTGATTCCTAAAATAGTAGTACAGGTACATACAGAAGAAGAGGCTGTAGAAGTAATACGTCAGACAGGAAAACTGAACATTCCGGTTACATATCGGGCAGCAGGCACAAGCCTTTCGGGGCAAGCGATAACCGACTCGGTGCTGATGGTAGCAACACACGAATGGCGGAAATACACGATTCTCGATGATGAAGCTTTAAAGATAAAACTACAGCCCGGAATAACAGGAGCAAGAGCAAATATTCACCTACAGCCATTTGGTCGTAAGATAGGTCCCGATCCGGCATCTATCAATGCCGCAATGATCGGGGGGATAGCCGCGAACAATGCGAGCGGAATGTGCTGTGGTACAGATCAGAACTCATACAAAACAATTGCAGATATCCGTATCGTCCTCTATGACGGTACTATTCTTGATACTTCGGATGAAAAAAGCAAATTGGATTTCACAGAAAAACACCCTGAAATTATCCGTGAAATAGAAAAACTTAGAGATAAAATAAAAGCTGACAATACGCTTACAGAGCGTATTAAACAGAAATACAAAATAAAGAACACGACAGGATATAGCATAAATGCATTAGTAGATTATGAAGATTCTTTCGACATCATTAAGCACCTGATGATTGGTTCGGAGGGGACACTGGCTTTCACCTCCGACATAACCTACCATACGGTTGTTGACGAGAAATATAAAGCTTGTACTCTAATGATCTTCGAAACCATAGAGAAAGCCTGTGAAGTAGTTCCTATGCTCAAAAAGACACCTGTGTCTGCAGTAGAATTACTCGATAGAGACTCTATACGATCTATCGAAGACGATCCAGAAGCTCCTTCGTATTTTCGGACATTACCCGAAACAGCCTGTTTGCTGCTGGTAGAAATACAAGCCAACGAACAACTCGAAATGAATGAAAAAGAGGCTATCATCCGCAAGGCAATTGAACCATATCCCACAATACAACCATATAAATTTACATCTGATCGTAAAGAATATAATTTTAACTGGAAAGCTCGCAAAGGACTTCTGTCGTCCATTGGAGGCCTGCGAAAAACAGGAACAACATGTCTTATAGAAGATGTTGCGTTTCCAATAGATAGACTGGGAGATGCATGTGTGGCTTTAAAAGATTTATTCAAGCGTTTAGGATATGCTGATGCCGTGTTATACGGACATGCTCTTGACGGAAACTTCCATATCGTATTCTCTCAGGACTTCAACAGTACAAGCGAGGTACAGAAGTATGCAGATATGATGGACGAACTGGCCGACATTGTTGTCAATAAGTTTGATGGTTCATTAAAAGCTGAGCATGGAACAGGACGTAACATGGCTCCTTTTGTAGAAAAAGAATGGGGAGAAGCGGCTTATAAAATCATGCTCAAGATTAAAGATATTTTTGATCCTCATAAACTTATAAATCCGGGTGTAATCATCAACGAGAATCCCAAGATACATCTTGAGAATCTGAAACCTCTTCCTGCAGCAAATGAGATAATAGATAAATGTATGGAATGTGGCTTTTGCGAACCAAACTGTGTTGCAGAGGGGCTAACCTTATCGCCACGCCAACGGATCGTGATTGCTCGAGAGATATCAAGACTAAAAGCATTCGGAGAAGATCCTTCACGGTTGAAACAAATGCTGAATGACGCGAAGTATTATTCAGACGAGACGTGTGCTACAGATGGACTGTGTGGCTTGGTTTGTCCTGTAAAAATAGATACAGGAAAATTTATCAAGCATGTCCGACACGAAGAAGCATCGGACACAGCAAAAAAAGTAGCGTCTTATATCGGCAACCGCATGGCCGGGACTACCTCGGCAGCAAGAGGGGGACTTAATTTTGTTCACTTCGTCCATTCTATATTAGGCGATACACTGATGGGTGGAATTGCTTCTACAATGCGAACCCTATCTCTAAAAACGATTCCAAAATGGAATAAGGATATGCCCCAGGGAGCGAGCAAGATAAAGGATATGGTAATAAATGAAGGACAGGTGGATAAAGTTGTTTACTTTCCTTCGTGTATAAACCGTTCGATGGGCAAATCAAACGGCTACGAAAAGGGCGACGTAGAATTGACAAAAAAGACACAGGAGCTTCTACAACGTGCAGGATTTACGATTATTTACCCCGAGGGTATCAATAGCCTTTGTTGTGGAATGGCGTTTAGTAGTAAAGGTCTGAAAGAAGAAGGTGCCCGCAAATCAAAAGAGCTGGAAAATGCATTATTGAAAGCTTCTGAAAATGGGAAATATCCTATTCTATTTGATATGAGTCCATGCTTCTATACTTTCCATGAGGCATACGAGAATAAAAATTTAAAGATATATGACCCAATAGAGTTTATGCTCGACTTTGTGATGCCTAAGCTCGAAATCAAACACCCTCGTAATATAGTGACTGTTTTTCCTGTATGCTCAGTGAAAAAGATTGGCATGGAACAAAAGCTATTGCAACTGGCTAAGTTATGCTCCAAAGAGGTTGCCTTTGTGGATACGAATTGTTGCGGTTTTGCCGGCGACAGAGGATTTACATATCCAGAGTTGAATACTCACGGACAAAGACACCTCAACGAACAAATCCCTGCCGGATGTAAAGACGGATACTCTACGAGCCGTACTTGCGAAATCGGGATGAGCGAATACAGCGATATAAACTTCAAGTCTATATTTTATCTGATTGATGAAGTGACGAAATAGAAAGAATAGAGAAAAGACTAAATAGAATCACTCTAAATTAAAAAAAACTTAAAACCTATATGTGTCTATAATTTTCTCATATCTTTGCATTTGATATGAAAAGATTTGCACAAAATTTCATTCTTATAATTGCTGCCGCAACGGTGTTTCTTACCGGTGCAGGGGTTACAATTATAAACTACTGCTGCAATTCATGTAGCGAGCAAACTCTTTTCATGACCGAGCAACATACATGTTGTTCTCTAGAACATCAGAGAGCAGAGCAGAAAGGTGATTGCTGTTCGATGCACAAAGATGTATCACACGATGAATCTTGCGGAGACACTTCTTTCACTCAGGATATATCTTGCACCACCTCTCGTTTATCTATAGATATTGATGCCTCTTCATTCAGGCCGATAGTATCTGTGCCATTCGTTTGGATATCGGATGGTTCACCAACTATTCCTTTGAGTATCCTTACAGATAATTCTTTATATACTCAGGATAATTCTATATTCGAATCTCCACCGGATATCCCGCCTCGTGAATACCTGTCACTCATTCGCGTACTTATTATTTGATTTTTGTAATACACATCAGCTTATTGTGTACCATCGGGTATGCAACAAAGTTTCTATTGTATTTTACAAATCGAATAATAAGAATCCAAATGAAAATATTTAAAATATTTATTCTACTTCTCCTCATCCCCATTTTCGCCTTTAGCAAAGACATCTTGAAAGGTTATGTATTCGACAACCAAAAACAGCCTTTAATAGGTGCGTCTGTAAGATGGGAGAATGCTAAGGCAGGAGTAATGACTGACGAACGCGGTTACTTTGAAATATCGGGTACGCCACACAAAGATCACATGCTCGCCATATCGTATGTCGGATTTGAAGATAAAGTTATCCACATACATGATTTTGCAGACACACAAAACGTTGTGTTGGAAGAAAATGCCGAATTAGGCGAAGTCGTTGTAGAAAGAACAGTACCGGGAACAATCAAATCCCGGATAAGCCTATTGAATACCGAAAAAATAACAACCAAAGAATTGCACCGTGCTGCATGTTGCAATCTTTCCGAAAGCTTCGAAACAAATCCTTCGGTAGATGTATCATTTAGCGATGCGGTAACAGGAGCTAAACAAATACAACTGCTCGGGTTAGCCGGAACTTACGTGCAAACATTAACAGAAAACTATCCTAACTTTAGAGGGGCAGCCTCAGTATACGGACTGGATTACATTCCCGGACCATGGATGGAAAGCATACAGATATCTAAAGGTGCAGCTTCTGTAAAGAACGGATATGAGTCGATTACAGGACAAATGAATGTGGAATACAAAAAGCCAAATAGCGCAGATCCTCTCAGCTTGAATTTATTTTCGAGCGATGCCGGAAGATACGAAGGCAATGCCGATGCAGCATTTATCTTGAATGATAAATTAAGCACAGGAGTATTCCTGCATTATTCGAATGAATCTGCATCACATGACGACAACGATGACAGTTTCTTAGACATGCCGAAGAAACATCAGTTTAATATGATGAACAGGTGGAATTATATGTCGGGCAGATATGCTTCACAATTCGGCGTTCGTTTCTTACAGGATTACCGTACCAGTGGGCAAACAATGCATACTTTAAATTCTGCCTCGATCAATACTGATCCGTACGAAATATCTGTAAAGACAAACAGAGGGGAATTTTATACAAAGAACTCATACATTGTAGACGAAGAACGTAACGGAAATATTGCTCTGATATTCACAGGCTCATATCACGATCAGAAATCAAAGTATGCAGCAGACAAATACAATGTATATGAAAACAATCTATATGCATCGCTGATGTATGAAACAGGGGTTGGCAAGATGCATCAACTAAGTACAGGTTTAAGTATGAACTGGGACAAATACAATCAATCAATTTATCTGACTCAGCCAATCACAAATCAGCCCGATGAAGAAACTGTAACAGGAGGATATCTGCAATATACCTTTAATAAGGATGATAAGTTCATTGCCCTAGCCGGATTGCGGACAGACTACAGCACCCTGCACAAAAAAGCATTCGTTACGCCACGCCTGCACTTAAAGTATATGCCTGTAGAGTGGCTAAACCTTAGAGCATCTGCGGGGAAAGGCTATCGTACAGTATTTGTTATGCCTGAAAACAGTTACTTCTTAGCAAGCAGCCGCAAGATAGAAATAGCAGACAACCTACGACAAGAATCGGCATGGAACTATGGTACAAGCATCTCTTTTCATATACCAATCAGAGGTGAAGAGCTAACCATATCGGGAGAGTGGTACAGAACCGACTTTGACAATCAGGTGGTAACGGATGTAGACAGCGACCCTCATGCTGTAAAGTTCTATAACCTGTCGGGCAAATCGTATGCCGATAGTTATCAGATAGAAGCGTCATACCCCTTATTCAAAGGGTTTAATATATTGGGAGCGTATCGTTGGACAAATGCAAAAACAACTTACGGAGACAAACTAATGAAAAAACCTCTGATAAGTGATTACAAAGCACTTCTAACAGGCTCTTACGAAACCCGCTTAAAGAAATGGGTATTCGACCTTACCGCCCAATTTAACGGAGGCGGACGCATGCCAACCCCTGATGTGGTGAATCCTTTGTGGAAAACTACATTCGATTCGTTTACAATACTGAATGCACAGATCACTAAGAACTTCCGTAATTGGAGTATCTATGTAGGTGCAGAAAATATTACGGATTTCAAACAAAAGAATCCGATCGTCTCGGCAGAAAATCCATTTGGTGATGACTTTGATGCCACAATGGTGTGGGGACCAACTCAGGGTCGTAAATTCTACGTGGGACTAAGATATGCTATTGGCAAGTAGTTAAGGTATTTATAATCTAAGAATATTAAGCGGGGTGAAGTATCTTTATTAATGAGATATTTCACCTCGCTTTTTATATTTATGTCTTACAAAAAGAATTAGCTTTATCAATAAGATGAGAGAGGAAAGGAAAATAGGTAAAAAGATCAAGACATTGACTAACAATGCCGTTGCTTGCATATCTATATCCAGAAAGTAAAGTACAACTCCTATCAGCAGCCAACAAAGAATAGAAAGGACAGACATTATCAATAATGCCAAAGGCTCTTTTCTACCCTTAAAGTGCTTTATCAACAGATAAGCCGGTATAAGAATAACGAAGAATAATATGAGGGAGAAGTCTAATCCAAACATTACTCTTACCCCTCAAAGAAATAATCAAACTCGAAAGCCATACTATTAAACGCCTCTTGCTTTATCAGATCTTTATCTTCCTTATATACAGATAATTTTTGAAGAATGCGATCTGCAATATCTTTAGATTGACGACCAATATGTTTTAGAGTTAACAATGCAGCATTCCGCAGAAAAATATTCTCGGATATCACATCATCCCAAATAGTTGACACTAATTCTACAGCTACCGATTCAGTCTTCTTTGCAATGAACAGACGCGCCAACAACCAGTACCCTGTAGTTCTGATATCTGTAACAGTTGAATTTGCCCATTCCAATGCTATCTCTCTGGCAAATGCCACATTTTGAAGCAAGTTTGCACAAACTTGTTCTCTTATCTCCTGATTGGGGATAGATACGCCCCACTCGTATACCTTTTCTTTTGTAAAAGAATCGGTTGGGTAAAGTAGGGTTGCCAATATTTTCAGCTCGCGGGTATTGTCTGCCCAAAGCGTTTCCGCGAGTTCTGAATCAGGTTGATAACGCTTCGCTAAATCTTTGATCTGCTGAACAGACAAGCCAAAGTTTAGCTTGTAATCCAAACCACGCTGACGCATGTTTGTTGAAACGATGCCGTTCATAGCCATACGGCATCTCTTACGAATGTCTTTTATTATATCTTCTTGCATTTATACCTCAAAGTCTACGGCTTTTCTATCTATTACAGCCTCTCTGACAAAAGGAAGAACAGCCTGATGTAACGGATGATTCTGATATATTTCTAAATCTTCTTTCTTGCTCAATTCTGAATAAAGAGCAACATCAAAGTTGCCACCTCCTAAGAAGTCGATACCTACTTCTATCTTGAGTAATCCATCAATTTTGCCCGACAAAGCTTCCAGTTTCTCTTTTATTAGCTTTGCATTTGTAGCTTTATCATTTCCGTGAGCTTCATCCTTCAGCTTCCACATTACAATGTGTTTAATCATATTCAGTTATATTTTGGGTTTATTAAAAGGTGACAAAAGTGACACTTTTTATTCTTATTTATATCGTCACCTTTTTCCTTTAAATCATTCTATTAATAGATAAAAACAAATAGAAATTATTCTGCATACTCATTTGGTGACACTTTTATCTCTGCAAAAAGCGTACCATCCAATTTATAGTAAGCGAATATTACCGTCATTTTATCTTTACGAAACATATCGAGATCTTCGCCTTTATTCTCACGCATTCCCATAGTGATAGCAGGCTTTGCACTCCGAACAAATTCGTCAACAGATACGGTAGGCTCTTGAGTAAAAGTGTAGTAATACTTATATTCTGTAGCAGAAACAGCCTCGGCTCGATCTATGCGTATATTGCCGGGTAATACCATTGGCATCGAAGCATTCGCTTTTTCGGCCAGCTTAATATATTTCTTCTTCGGTGCTTCTCCTTTTACTTCTGTTTTTACAGTTTTTTCATCTGCCGTATTATCCGTTTTTGATTTTGAGTTACACCCAGTAAACGCAGCGAATGCAATCGAACAGATAAGAGCAAAAACAATATACTTTTTCATAACTATCCGGTTTTTATTAATAATCAAGTGATAAAGATACGTATTCAAAAAAGAATCTGATCTCTCTTATGTTATATTTTAGCTCGCAACGTATTTATAAGAGAGAAAAACAGACCTAAAAACAGTTCTTTATTCGAGCAATATCGTTTATATCTTAACATCTACAAAGAAACTAACCAACAACAATATATTAAGAAGCGTAACAACTATGGCTATGCCATACAAAAGTATTTTCGTAAAAAGAGTATTAGCGTACTTGCCCATTACCTCTTTAGATGAAGTAAGCCTTACCTGCAAAAACACAGTTATTGGAAGTTGCACACTCAAAATAGCTTGAGAGATAATAAGCCCCTTAAAAGGGTCGCCTATCATAAATATGATTAGCAATGCTATCCCGAGTGAGATAATCACACCTGTACGCGAATGAATATCTTTTATATTATAAGGTTCATCGTACATACCCGCAAATATAGAACCTGCCGCAATACCCGAAGTCATAGAAGACGAAACTCCCGCCAACAGCAACGCCAATGCAAATATCACAACCGCATTACTCCCTAGTAATGGTTCGAGCAGGGAATGGGCTTGTTGAAGATCATTTACGACGATATTTTCTCTAAAGAAAGTTGAGGCAGCCAATAAGATCATCGCACTATTTATTGCCCACCCGATAAACATAGAGAAAAATGTATCGAAAAACTCGTATTTCAATTGCTTTTCAATCACAGCCTCATCTTGCAAATTCCATTGACGGCTTTGTATCACTTCCGAATGCAGAAAAAGATTGTGCGGCATCACCACTGCTCCCAGCACACTCATTATAATCAGCATGCTCCCTTCCGGGATAGAAGGCACTACCCATGCTTGTGCAGCCTCTCCCCACTCGATATCAACAAGAAAAAGCTCGTAGATAAAAGATAGTCCGATAAGGGAGACAAAAGCAATAATATAGCGCTCTATCTTTTTATACGAATTGGAAAACATCATCGCGAAAACGAAAACTGCAACCAATACGGCTCCCACTTTGATAGGAATTTCAAAAAGCATATTCAATGCAATAGCTCCACCCAATATTTCGGCCAAAGATGTAGAGACAGAAGCTCCCATTGCCGACCACAATATAGTTCGCGAACCCATTCGTGGTAAATATTTATTAGCGGCTTCGGAAAGACAGAGCCCTGTCACAATACCCAAGTGAGCTACATTGTGTTGAAGGATAATCAACATAACGGTAGACAGCGTTACCACCCATAACAGGGCATATCCAAACTCCGATCCGGCTGCAAAATTCGAAGCCCAGTTACCCGGGTCAATAAATCCCACAGTTACCAACAGTCCGGGACCTATATATTTTAATAGCTCCAAAGCACCATACTTTGGTTTGGGGTGAATGCGTGTATATGCTTTCTTTAAATTTTCAAAAAGATTCATTACGTTCTATATTTGGATACAAAATTATCTTTTTCGCAAAACAATCTTCATAAAATGTGAAAAGAATTAATCATTCCAAAGCTCAACACCTTTCTTTTTCTTATATTCGCAGAATTAATATTTTTAAACACGAAATTATGAAACAAACGGGTATTACTCTCATAGTTGCATTATTGGTAGCTTTTTTTTACTCATGTAAAGATTCGGCAGACTTGACCAACTCGATACCGGCGAGTGCCGCTACTGTTATACATATCGATACAAAATCTCTATTGACAAAAGCCGACTATAAGCCACTGGAGAATAAAGTTATAAAAGAAGCCCTTGACAAGGCTAAATCCGGCGGTAACGCTACAAAAGCTATTGAACAGCTTGAGAGTTTCCTTAAAAACCCAAATTCGACAGGCATCGACTTTCTTAGCGATTGTTACATGTATATGGACAGTACAACAATGGGTATTGTTCTGAAAATGGACGATCAGAAGAAATTGAAGGAATTACTTATCAAGACCTTCGAGCTACCGGAACAAATGTTGGAAGAAAAAGATGGGGTGACTACAGTAAGTGCACAACAAAACTTTGTTATAGGCTGGACTAAGGACAAGCTTTTATTGCTTACATATATGGGAACTGTATATTATCGCGACCATAGTGCCTTGCCTGATCTGAAAACATTGGTTACAAAACAACTAACGCAAACAGCTAAAGAGAGCATCAACTCTAAAAAATCATTCGCAGAATTTATTTCGAACAAAAAGGATATTTCGATCTTCTCTTCATACAGTAATATAAAAGGAATGTGGTCTTCTTTGTTACCTCCTGCATTGGCAATGCAAGGACATGACGGGAATGCTGTAAATAAAATGCTAACAGGATTATATGACCAATTAAAAGATATAAATACAGCTGCTTTTATTTCGTTCGAAAAAGGGGAAATAGCATTTAGCAATAAAATGTACTATGATACCCCGGAAGCAGAGAAGAAATTTAACGAACTGGCGTCGCAGATGACAGGTAAACTAAAAGGTAATCAGCTTAAATACTTTACAGATAAACCTATCTTTTCCATCTCGGCTAACATGAAAGGAGAAGGTATTTATAATTATCTGAACGAATTAGGCTTCATTTCTCTGATAGAAGAAAGTGCAGGTTCTAACTTATCGGAGTTAGGCATCGACCTGAAATCTTTTATCTCCAACATGGATGGAGACATTACTTTTGCCGTGAATAATGTAAAAATTGTAACAAAGAAATCTGATTACTACGATTTTGAATATACAGACTCATCTCCTGAGCTTTCATTTTTTGCAGACCTCAAAGACGCAAACTCTATATGGAATATTGCAAAAGGAAAAATAAAAGAACTTAATGGCGAAGCTGCCGTTTTCACTGAACTGAATCCAAATACATATTCGCTAAAAATGGATGAGAATACGAATGCTTACTTTGGAATCAACAACAATATGTTCTTCTTTACAAATAGCGAAAGTGTATTCAAAAACATATCTGCAACAGGACTAAAGAGTGATCTGTCGGATCAGGCTAAAGATAAGACTACATTTATATGTGGAACTTTCAGCCCTCTAAAACCATTATTATTGTCAGAAATAGGAGGTAATGATAAAGCGAAGGAGCTTGCCACAAAAGGCTTTGACTTGCTTGGTGATTATAATTATATAACAACTCAGGACATGAGTGGTAATGGTAAAATCGTTATTACAGATACAAGTGGCAATAGCCTTGCTGTAATTTGTAAATTTGTAGACAGCGTAGTTACACATATCGCTCAGGAATATTAAATAAAAAGCTGATAGCTAGAAGCTAACAGCTAAACATAGATGAATACGATACAATTAAAAAACGCCCTTCCTGATGTCTTCTCGGAAGTAAGAGATATAAAATCAGATATCTGGAGAAAAGACGTCACTTTTGAGAAGGGAAAAACATATCTGATAAAAGCAGAATCAGGCTTAGGAAAAAGTTCGCTCTGTAGCTATATCTATGGCTACAGAGCCGATTTTTCGGGAAATATATTTTTTGACGAAGCAGAAGTCAAAAATATAAAGAGAAAAAAATGGGATAAGATCAGATCAAAACATTCGAGTCTCCTGTTTCAAGAACTGCGTCTCTTTCCCGAATTGACAGCTCTGGAAAACATCCGGCTAAAAAACAATCTCACTCACCACAAAACAGAATCGGAAATCGATTCGATGTTCGACAGGTTGGGCATCAGTGACAAGAAAGACCAACCAATAGGAAAAATGTCTTGGGGACAGCAGCAACGTGTCGCAATTATCCGCTCGCTTTGCCAACCTTTCGACTTTCTTATCCTCGACGAACCCATTAGCCATCTTGATGACAACAATGCCAAAATCATTACTGAGCTTATCCACGAAGAGGTAAGAGCACAGCATGCAGGATTGATAGTCACCTCGATAGGCAAAGATTTACCAATGGATTACTCTCAAATATTATCACTATGAATCTGGTTTGGAAGCTCTTGAAACAAAATATAAGCAAAGGACAGTTTGCCGGATTCTTTATTGCCAATCTTATCGGATTAACGATTGTTCTGCTTGGCCTCCAATTTTACCTGGATATCAATCCCTTGTTTTCGGAAAAGGATACTATCATGAAGAGGGATTTTCTGGTACTAACAAAACAAGTAGGGATTTACAATACACTGAACCCTCAAGCATCAGGTTTTTCGGCCGAAGAAATTAAGAATATAGAAAACACCAGTTTTGCAACGCAGGTAGGAGCATTTACTGCTTCGAGATATAAGGTTTTTGGAGGAATAAGCACCAATCAGGGAGGTTTCAACACCGAAATGTTTTTCGAATCGGTTCCTGATGATTTCATAGATGTGAAGACCGACAGATGGAAGTTTAGTCCCGATGATGAATTCGTTCCTATTATCCTTCCTAAAAACTACCTTGACCTTTACAATTTCGGTTTTGCCGAAGCTCGCTCTATGCCGAAACTTTCGCAGAGTGTAATAGGAATGGTGAATTTCAACATCACGATATCAGGCAAATGGCAACATAAAGAGTTTAAAGGGCAAATAGCCGGTTTTTCGAATCGGATAAACACAATCCTTGTTCCCGAATCTTTTATGAAATGGGCAAACGAAAACTACGGCGAACAAGCCGTCTCCAATCCCAGCCGACTAATGGTAGAAGTAAACAATCCTGCCGACCCCAATATTGCGAGCTTCCTCAAAAAGAACAACTATGAAGTAGAAGGCGAAAACTCGGCAGTGAGTAAAATGTCGTATTTCCTCAAGATAATGGTAGGCATTGTTATTGCAATAGGAATAATAATCTGCGCACTAGCCTTTTTTGTTCTTACGCTTAGTATCTATCTACTATTGGAAAAGAATATGGAAAAACTACGGAATCTCCGTCTGATAGGTTATGCAAAAAGCGTGGTAGTGCGCCCTTACGAATTAATGGCTATCGGGATGAATCTTGCGATACTCACACTTGCAATTGCATCGGTCTTGGTGATACGCATCAAGTACAGCGATATTGTACGCAATGTATGGAGTGAATTCGAAGGTTCGGATATTATGATCACTCTGATTGCCGGAATATGTATATTCTTGCTTTTATCCTCGCTGAATATTGTGATAATAAGAAGAAAAGTAAAATAGAAATTTATTCTTTCGATTTCTTCTTTTCCCTCACAGAGGAAGCATATACTCCAAAGAGACAAAGCACAAAGAAGGTAATGAATGTTATACGCATACTCCCTATAAACTGAGGGTGCGGTGCTAAAGACAAATCGATATTGCCTATCATTATCGACATTGCCATTATAGCGATCCCCATACTCAGAGACTGCCCTGTAAGCCTCATCGTACCCATCGTTGCTGATGCCAGTCCATAGTGTTTTCTTTCTACCGAACTCATGATAATATTTGTATTTGGAGAAGAAAATATACCAAATCCTAAACCCAAAAGAACCATCATGATACCAATAAAGTAATAGCTTGTAGTCTCGGTAATAAAGCACAATCCACCCAACCCGACTGCAATAATAGACATGCCTATGGTTGCCAAAAATGTAGGAGACATTTTGTCGGATAGACTACCTGACCTCAAAGCGGCGATAGCCTGTATAACAGATTGTATAATAAGTATTAGTCCCGCATCACGAGGAGATAATCCCCGCACATATTGAAGATACAAACTCAACATAAAGGAAATGGCAAATGTCGCCGAATAATTTATCAGAGCAGACAACGAAGACATCCGAAACATTTTGTTGCCGATAAAAACACGGATATTAAACACCGGAAACTCTTGCTTCTTTTCATATAAAGCAAATAGGAATAATACGATTACACCAATTACAATAAAAATGAAACCCTGAATGTGAGGTAGTTCCGCAAAACCATAAATTAGAGCGAATAAACCTATAGCAAACAAAATAGAGCCTATCGTATCAAATTTACTTTTAGCCTCTTCTTTCCAATCTTCTTTAATAATATAATATCCACCAACGGCGACAATAAAACAAATAGCAGCAGAAACAAAAAAGATACTATGCCAATTGAAGTATTGAGTAAGCAAACCTCCCACAAAAGGTCCGGCAGCCAATGATGAATAAACAGTTGCAGCAACTACCCCCATAGCTTTCCCCCGTTTTTCGGCTGGGACAGAAGAAGTAAGAATAGCGGTACTGGTACCAAACATCATGGCACTACCGATCCCCGCAAGGAAGCGATAAATGATAAGCATAACCCCAGTTGTTGCCAATCCACTCAATACAGAAAATATAGTCAGAATAACTACCCCCCATATAAACACCTTTTTGCGTCCTATCATGTCTGCCATACGGGCACAGGGTATTTGCAAAATGGCTGTAGACAGCATATAAGAAGTCGGCACCCATCCCGACATAACAGCGTTGAGCGATAAGTCTTTGTTGATATACGGCAGCGCAAGGTTTAGAGCCGAACTTATAAAAGGCACAAGCGAAGAAGCCAGACACAGGATAAATAACAAAGCTCCTGTGTTTGCTTTTTTCTCAGGATGCGTCATAGTCTGATCAGTTTATTCAAGATTGTTTCTATCATCTTATTGCATGATGGAATATATTGAGTGTTTTTTCTTATATAATCTTCCGATTGAATATATTTTCCTCCAACAAGTTCTTCATCACTATTGTTGAGTATATCGGCGCAACTTTTTTCAGTGGCTTCAAAATGGAACTGTAAACCGATAACCTTTTCTTTATACGAAAAAGCCTGATTAACACATGCCTCACTCGAAGCAAGCAATTTGGTTCCTGCCGGCAAATCAAATGTATCGCCGTGCCATTGGAAAACAATAGGAGACACGGTTTCACTTCCGAATAAGTCCTGAGATTCTTTGTCAACAAACGATATGGACAACCAGCCTATTTCTTTTTCCTTACTTGGATATACTGCGGCTCCCAATGCATTGGCTATTATCTGCGAACCCAAGCAGATACCCAGCACTGCTTTGTCTGAATCAATTGCTTTTCGTACAAAGAGCTTTTCATATTTCAACCAAGGATAGCTGTCTTCTTCATAAGTCCCCATAGGGCCTCCCATAATTACGAGCATATCAAAGTCATCCTGATCAGGAAACTTATAGTCCTCATAAATTTTGGTTACGGTTAGATTATAACCGTTATCCTCTACCCATTTTCCGATATATCCTAACCCTTCGTATGGGACATGTTGAATATAATGAACCCTATATGTAGACATAATTATATTTTTGTGTGATTTAAACTTTAAATGTACCAAAAATGTTCATATCAAAAACAATCTATAAAAAATATAGTTTTCAAAATGAAAACTATATCATACCTTTACATTCATAACACGCTACGAAGGATGTCTGATTATAATATATTACTAGCTTTTATACTTACTGCTATAGCCGGTCTATCTACCGGAATAGGCAGCCTGATTGCGTTATTGGCAAGACATACAAATACGAATTTCCTTTGTGCTTCTCTCGGATTTTCGGCAGGAATCATGTTATACGTTTCTTTTATGGAAATGATACCCGAAGGAAAAATAGAACTGATAGCTGCTTATGGAGAAAAACTGGGTACACTATATCTTATTCTGGCATTTTTTATAGGAATTGCATTCATCAACCTCATAGACTTTCTTATCCCCGAGTCTCTAAACCCTCATGAAATACAAGGAGTAGAAGACATGGGTATAAAAAAACGTGCATTGAAACGCACCGGTATCGTAGTGGCCATGTCTATAGCAATTCATAATTTCCCCGAAGGGATAGCCACGTTTACATCGGCTCTCGGGTCTTTAGACGTTGCAATACCGATTACGATAGCGATAGCAATACATAATATCCCCGAAGGAATTGCTGTAGCTGTACCCATATATCATGCAACAGGCAGCCGACAAAAGGCTTTCTGGCTTTCGTTTGCATCCGGTCTGGCTGAGCCGTTCGGTGCTCTGATTGCCTATTTTTTCCTTTTACAGTTTTGGACTCCTGCTATAAATGGGCTTATACTAGCTGCGGTATCGGGCATCATGGTGTTCATCTCGTTAGACGAACTTTTACCTAGTGCCGAGAAATACGGAAAACATCATATTTCCATCATGGGACTCGTAGCCGGAATGCTGGTCATGGCATTCAGCTTATATCTGTTTATATAAAAAATCCTGCCTCTTTTCGGGAAGCAGGATCACAATACCGTGTTGATAAATATAAGTTCTATTTTATTGCTGTCAGATTATCTTTTGCATTCACCTGCACTACTGCCAACAGTTCACCCTGTGCATCATATATGTGTTGCAAGTGTTGAGACTGTAACGACCATGTAGATATACCCTGATCCCATGTTGTGTAAGCAATATCTACAACTTGTCCTTTATTGTTATATTCATAACTGTACTTCTGAACTCCTACCCAACCTTCTTTATCTACCCATTTGTAAAGTACTCTTTCTTGTAAAGAACCGTCAGTACTATATTTATATACTGTTTTGTCCAACGCCTTCGAGGTTTCTTTATCTACCGTTACGTACTCTTTCGTTTTGTCGTCATTATTGCTATAAACTCTGGTTTTAGGACTCCCTGCATATACATTTGCTACAGATAATAATACGACTAAAAGTGATGTTAATATTGTTGTTCTCATGACTGTATTTACTTTAAATATTTCTTAATCTTTTTACAAATTATTTGAAAAGCGCTTCTATACATAAGACGATAATCCGGAGAATATAGTTACAACTTTTTCCTGTTTTTTTTGAAACAAATACATAAAGCGCTAGAAAACAGAATCTTTACAGAGTAAACAATTTATATATGTTTTATAAAAAGTAAATACAATCAAACTCTTTATCGAAAATATTCTCATATATTTGTACTTATACTAACTTGCATCAATAGCACAATTTATGAAAAAATACCTATTCACCCTTAGCCTGATCGTCATAGCATGTCTTTTTAGTCTAAATTCATGTAGAAAAAGTGGTAGTAAAGAGATCAACTCCGAGTTTGCAAAATATATTGCCGCCTTTACCTATGGTAAAATATCTTCCTCTTCGGAAATACAGATCGAACTTACACAAGATATTCCGACAGCCGAGCTTAATAAAGAAATTGAGCAGGAGCTATTTGAATTTTCTCCATCGATAAAAGGTAAAGCCTACTGGACCAGCACACGTACTATCAAATTTGTACCTGAGCCCGGAGAGTTGAAACAAGGGACAGAATATGATGCTTGGTTCAAACTCGACAAGGTTTTGAAAGTAGATAGCAACTTCAAAGAGTTCTACTTTTTTTTCCGTGTGCCTGAACAAAACTTCAATGTAAACCTACGCCCTTATACTCAAATGAAAGATAATGACCTTGTATGGAATACTGTACAAGGCGAAGTTCTTTTAGCGGATGAGGCCAACACAGACGATGTAAAAAGTATGTTCTCTTTATCGGGCGGAGATAAATCTAAAGATGCTAAAATAAAGATTACTCCAAGCGAAATAAAAGGTAGATACAATCTAACAATAGACAGTCTTTACAGAGGTACAAAAGAAATAGAATATACATTGAGTATAAAGGGGAGTGCCATAAATGCAAAAAGAGATGATGAGCAAAAAATCATTATCCCTGCAATCTCCGATTTTAAGGTATTGGACGTATCAATGGAATATTCTCCGCAAGAATGCGTTCGCATTACATTCAGTGATCCTCTATCTCTCAATCAGAATATACAGGGACTGATAAAACCGGGTATTATAGAAAGTTTCTCTTTCGATATTCAGAAAAATATAATGAAACTCTATCTTGATAAAACGACAAGAGGGACAAGTACCGATTTGAAAATATTCAAAGAGCTGAGAAACTCACAAAACAAGACTCTTGATAAAGATTATACGTTCAGTGTAAATTTTGAAAAGAATAAACCCGAAATAGAAGTACCTAATGCGGGTAATATACTACCCAATTCGGACAATCTTATCATTCCATTCAAAGCTGTCAATCTTTGGGCGGTGGATGTGAAAGTTATTAAGATATACGAAAACAATATATTGGGTTATCTACAGTCGAATGATTTTGGAGGAAGCAACGAGCTAAAACGTTTCGGTCGTCTGATTCTAAAAAAACGTATCCGACTGGATGAAGACCCTACGATGAAACTGGATGAATGGAATACATTCTCTCTGGATATGGCAAAATTGATAAAGCAAGATCCGGGAGCAGTATACAAGGTAGAATTCACCATGAAAAAAGAATACTCTCTTTATCCTTGCGACGGTATAATCCCTCAGATACCGAAAGACGCTGCATTACAGCGTTTCGACAATGAAATGGACGAAGAAGACGAAAAGCAATGGGATAATCCCGGATATTATTACTACTCCGACGAATGGGATTGGGATGAATATAACTGGCAAGAAAGAAATAATCCTTGCGACCCAACATATTACATGAACAAAACATCAGAGGTCGTTGTATTAGCATCCAACATTGGTATCACTGCAAAGATGGGCTCCGAAAAGAAAATGACAGTAGCCCTTACAGATATATTAACTACAAACCCTATTTCGGGTGCAACCGTTGATATTTACAACTATCAGATGCAGCGCATTGGCACAGGCAAAACAGATGGAGACGGATTTACAGAAATAGAATACAAGGGAGGTGTTCCGTTTGCAGTTATTGCATCGCATGGTAAAGAAAAAGGATATCTGAAGGTTACTTCAAACCTTTCTTTATCGCTTAGCAACTTTGATGTTAGCGGACAAGAGATACAAAAAGGATTGAAAGGGTATATCTATGGAGAACGAGGCGTGTGGCGTCCGGGCGATTCTATATTTGTCACCTTTATTCTCGAAGATAGACATCAGACATTACCAAAAGATCATCCTGTTTCGCTCGAACTATATACTCCACGCGGGCAAATGGCTCAACGTTATGTATCAACCACAGGTAAAGATGGATTCTATGCTTTCCGTATGGCTACCGACCCGAATGCTATCACAGGCAACTGGAGGGCACGTGTAAAGGTGGGAGGAGTAGCATTCTCAAAGACTTTGAAAATAGAAACCGTTAAGCCGAACCGTTTAAAAGTACGACTTGATGCAGGTGAAATGATAAACGCAGGCAGCGGCACATTTTCCGCTCCGTTGTCTTCGCAGTGGCTACATGGTGCTCCGGCAGCAAATCTGGCAGCAAAAGTAGAAATGACATTAAGTAAAGCATCCAATCCTTTCAAAGGATACGAAACTTATACTTTCAACAATCCAACGTCGAACTTTGCGTCCGATACCTATACAGTTTTTGAAGGGAAACTTGATGCACAAGGGAATGCAACGGTGAGAACAAGCCTGCCTCAGGCTTCTAGCGCACCGGGAATGTTGCGAGCGAATATCGTTTCCCGAGTATTTGAGTCGGGGGGAGATGCCAGTATATATACTCAAACTGCAGCTTACTCTCCATACTCGGCATATGTAGGAGTTAAAGTCCCAACAAGTAGCGATTACGGCTGGTTGGAGACAGACAAGGACAATATGTTTGATATTATTACACTCAGCCCCGAAGGAAAACCGATTAACCGCTCGAATGTAAATGTGAAAATTTATAAGTTGAAATGGTCTTGGTGGTGGAATACCAATGATAATTTGGCTTCTTATGTGAATAATACATCTACCGAAGTACTCTTAAATGAAAACATTTCAACTTCGGCAGGAAAAGCGAAAGCCAAGTTCCGTGTGAACTATCCGGATTGGGGACGTTACCTCATCATGGTAAAAGATGAACAGAGCGGACATATCACAGGTAGAGTATTCTATGTGGATTGGCCATCGTGGAGAGGACGCTCGGAAAAAGATGACCCAAGCGGATTAACAATGCTTTCGTTCTCTACAGATAAGCAGTCTTACAAAGTTGGAGAAACTGTTACCGTAATTTTGCCAAAAAGTTCAAAGGGTCGCACCTTGATTACCATAGAGGATGGCTCACGTATCATTTCGCGCGAATGGGTAAAAACAAGTGCGACAGAAGATACCAAACACACCTTCAAGGTAACAGAAGAAATGACACCTAACTTCTACATTGCCGCCAGCCAGTTACAGCCGCATGCGCAAACAGACAATGACCTGCCTATCCGTATGTATGGTATATTGAATATCAATGTGGAAAATAAGGAAACGGAACTGAATCCTGTCATCACGATGCCGGATGAACTCCGTCCTGAAAAAGAATTCAGTGTTTCCATATCCGAAAAGAACAAGAAGGATATGACTTATACCCTCGCTATTGTAGATGAAGGCTTGTTAGACCTCACATCGTTCAAAACACCAAATGCCTGGGCTGATTTCTATGCACGTCAGGCTCTCGGTGTACGCACATGGGATATGTTCGACATGGTAGTAGGCGCACAAACGGGTAAACTTGGACCTCTGTTGAGCATCGGTGGTGACGAAGCTTTGAAACCAGCCAACAATGTTATGAGCCGATTTAAACCTGTAGTAAAATATATGGGGCCATTTACAATAAGCGGAGGTAAAACGGATACGCACAAAATCAAACTTCCATCTTATTTCGGATCAGTACGTGTAATGGTTGTTGCCGGAAATAAAAAAGGTGCTTACGGAAGTGGAGAGAAAACTGTTCCTGTAAGAAATCCGCTGATGATATTATCGACATTACCACGTGTGGCGGGTCCTGACGAAGAGTTCTTGCTTCCTGTAAATGTATTTGCAATGGACAAGAAAGTAAAAACTGTAAATCTGAGAGTAGAATCTAAAGGTATATTCCAGTTTACAGAAGGAACTTCTAAATCTGTATCATTTACGAATGTAGGCGATAAGATGGTTTACTTTAAAGTAAAAGTCGGCAAGAAAACAGGCTATGAAAAAGTTGTGATCAGAGCGACAGGAGGAGGAGAGTCTGCAACAGAAACAATTGATATTGAGATTCGCAATCCGAACCCGAATGTCCTGTTAAGTTCTCACGCTCTTGTTTCGCCAAACGATACGGCACATCTAGCCATATCATTCGAAGATATCAAAGCTGAAGACTGGGCAAAACTCGAAGTATCACGTATGCCGGGAGTGAACCTGAATAACACATTAACTTATTTGCGCTACTATCCTCACGGATGTACCGAGCAAGTAACATCTAAAGGGTTCCCGCTGCTATTCTTAGAAAAATTCAGACCTCTTACCGAGAAAGAAAAACAAGTTATAGTAACAGATAATGTAAAAGGAGCTATCCAGACAATCGTTTCACGCCAACTTGGCGACGGTGGTATTGTTTACTGGCCGGGCAATCGTTATCCGGATGAATGGGTAAGCAGCTATGCCGGACACTTCTTGCTGGAAGCACAGAAAGCAGGATGGGAAGTTCCAACATCAGTAATCAACAAGTGGAAACAGTTCCAGAAAAAAGCTGCTCAAACATGGAATAAGGGTAACCTTTACAGTTCTTATTATACTTACTCGATGAGTGACTTGCAGCAAGCATACCGCTTGTATACTTTGGCGCTTGCCGGAGATCCTGAATTGGGAGCGATGAACCGATTGAAAGAAATGCAAGGCCTATCAGTACAGGCTCGTTGGAGATTGGCTGCTGCCTATGCCTTAGCAGGGAAGAAAGATGCGGCTCTGCAACTGACAAACAATGCCAGCGATCAGGTAGAACATTATGCATTTAGCAACAACACGTTTGGTAGTTCTCAGCGCGACATGGCTATGATAATGGAGACATACCTATTGTTAGGTCAGACACAAAAAGCGCTAAAACTCTCATTCAAGGTATCTGAATACCTGAGCGGAAGTTATATAACTACCCAAACTGCAGCTTATGGTTTGATCGCTATGTCTCGACTGGCTGAAAAAATGGGCAAAGGTGTTATTTCATACGAATGGTCATTGAATGGAGTTCCTCAAAAAGTAAGTAACTCGGGCGATGTATTCCAAGAAGTAAATATAAAACCTCACGATAAGGTAAACATATCGATTAAGAATAAGGGACAGGGTGATATATTTGTCCGTCTGTTAGGTAAAACACAACCTCTGACAGACAAGAATCCTGCCGAAGCGAATGGAGTAAAACTATATGTAAAATATATAGACGAAAACGGCAAAGAGCTGGATGTTTCTTCTCTACGACAAGGAACAGAATTCTATGCAAATGTGATTGTCCAAAACATTTCGGGACAGTATCTTACCGATATTACACTTGATCAGATATTTGCCTCAGGATGGGAGATATTCAACAATCGCTTGTTCAACGAAGCCTATACAAGAACAGCCGGTGCATATAACTATCAAGATATCAGAGATGACAGAGTGTATACTTACTTCAATCTGGGTACAGGATATTCGATATCATTCAAGGTCAGATTGCAAGCTGCGTATTGTGGTAAGTTCTATCTTCCGGCTGTAGCTAGTTCGGCTATGTATAGCCCTGATATAAATGCACGTACTACCGGACAATGGGTAGAAGTAAAGCAATAAAGTAATGTAATTAACTAACAATCAAAATAAGATAGGGTGTTTTATTCGAAAAATGCCCTATTTTTGTATGAATTATTAACGCAAAACTTAATGAAAAAAGCAATCTGTACATTTGGTAGCTATTACTTAACAGAAGGCTTTCCCCGCTTCAGAAGCATGGCTGAAAGTATGGATATCTTTGATGATATATATACTGTCTGTGAAAAAGATTTAGATGCAAACTTTTACAAAAGATGGGGACGATACCTGATCCCATACTCCAGAGGTTTTGGATATTGGTGTTGGAAACCCTATTTCATCCTAAAAATATTAGAGAAAATGGAGGACGGGGATATACTTCTCTATTCAGACATTGGCTGTTATTTTAATCCCAAAGGCAAAGAACGACTCTTAGAGTATTATCATATTGTAGAAAAAACTCCGACAGGAATACTTGGTGTAAAGAGCCAAGAGGTCAGCTACAACGGTATGCCCGAAACTCTTTATTATGAATATGAATGGACAAAGGGCGATGTGTTTGAATATTATGGTGTATATAACGATAAGACTTATACACATACACCTCAATTCGAATCTACTATTATTTTTTTCAAAAAAAGCCCTGTTGTGATGCAGTTTGTCAGAGACTGGTATCAGGCATATCTGGATGATTACAGTCTTGCGACAGATTCACCGTCACGAATCCCTAACTTACCCGGATTTAAAGAAAACAGGCACGATCAAAGCATTTACTCTATCCTTGCCAAAAAGTATGGGATAGCAGAAATTTCCACAAACGAAATATTTCAACGAGACTGGAATCTTCTCGAAAAATATCCCATACAAGCTCGCAGAGATAAATATTACCCAAGCAAATATCACTACAAACATCGCTTTAGATTAAGAAAGCTTTATGGCAGATGGTGGAGAGTAAAATATTGGTTCAAAGATAGACTATAATTAGACATCCTTGCATGAAAAAAGTATTATGCACATTTTGTAATACACTATTAACTCCCGGAGTTCCGCAGTTTGTACAAAATGCAAAGGCAATGGGTGTATTCGACGAAATATATACATATACCGAAAATGACCTAAGTAAAGAATTTCGGAAGAAATGGGGTCGATATATGTATCCTTACTCAAAAGGATATGGCTATTGGTGTTGGAAACCACCTTTAATAAAGAAAACTCTTGATATGATGAATGATGGGGATATCTTACTTTACACAGATGTAGGATGTTACCTGAACCCCAATGGAAAAGAACGTTTGACGGAATATTATGACATAGTAGAAAAAAGCCCTTCAGGAATGTTAGGTTTCAGAAGTTTTGAGAAAAACTATAATGGAATGCCGGAAGGTCTACGATTTGAATATGAATGGACTAAAGGGGACATTTTTGATTACTTTGGCGTCAGGGACAATACAGAAGTAACGCAAACAACCCAATATGAGGCAGGGATCATATTTATTAAAAAGGGACCTGAGTCAACTGCCTTTGTCAACGAATGGGTAAAAGTTATTGATGATGATTTCAGTCTTATTACAGATGCTCCTTCGAGAAGTCCTAACTTAGAAGGATTTCAAGAGAACCGTCACGATCAAAGCATATATTCAATGCTAGCAAAAAAATATAAAATAGAAGCAGTCTCAACAAACGAACTGATTCCTTTGGGAGGGGTAATGGATTGGTCTATCATAGATAAGTATCCGATACAAGCTCGCCGAGATGTTTACTACAAAAGTATGCGTCATTACAATCGCCGTTTTCAATTGCGAAAACTATACGGAATGCGGTGGAAGTTTAAATACTTTTTCAAGGATTTATTTAGGATCTAACCTTTATGAACAAAAGACTTTACCTACTTAAAGAAAAACAATCTACATTTTACATTATTATTAAGTTTTTATAAGAATATTCTGATTAGTCACAAAAAGAGCTTTGTTGAGAAAATATAAAAAGAACTGTTTGGAGTGTATTACCCTTGTCTCTTTATCATGTTGAACGAAGTGAAACATCTCGATTATAAAAAGAGATTCTTCGTTACACTCAGAATGACATAGCTATACAGTCCAAACAGTTCTATATATAATTAAATATTACTTACCAATATGCGCTGACAAGAAGCTTTCCATTGCACGGTAGAAATCGAAACGATTCTCTTCATTATGGAAACCGTGACCTTCATTGTCTTTTACCATATATTGGGTTTCAACACCTCTTTTCTTCAATGCTTCAACCATCTGATCCGATTCGTCTTTATTTACACGTGGGTCATTTGCACCTTGCGCTACAAACAACGGTGCTTTAATCTTATCTACGTGGAATACAGGTGAAGCACTTTCCAATAATTCTTTATCGGCAATAGGATCTCCAACCATTTCATGCATCATATCCAACATTGGTTTCCAGTATGGAGGAATCGTTTTCAGGAAAGTAAATAGATTAGATACGCCCACATAGTCAATTCCACAAGCGTAAAGATCAGGAGTAAATGTTAGTCCGGCAAGTGTTGCATATCCACCATAACTACCTCCGTAGATGGCAATTTTAGCAGGATCTGCTATGCCTTTCTTTTTCAGCCATTCCACACCATCGGTTATATCATCTTGCATTGTTTTTCCCCACTGTTTGAATGATATTTCCCAGAACTTTTTACCAAATCCGGTAGATCCACGGAAATTCACTTGGAATACAGCATATCCTTTATTGGCTAAGAATTGTACCTCCGGATTAAAGCCCCAACTATCACGTGCCCACGGACCTCCATGCGGATTAACCACTACAGGCAGATTTTTTGCTGTCTCCAAAGTATATCCTTTCGGTAGAGTCAGGTAACCTTCTATCGTTAAACCATCACGTGTAGTATATTTCACACAATTCATTTCGGCCATATTGTTTTCATCGATCCAAGGATAAATATCTGCTATATGAGTCAGTTCATCTTTCTTTACATCATAGAGATAATATCCTCCGGGGGTTTTATCGTTATATGTACGAACAATCAGCATATCTTCATCTTTATTTTGGCTGCTAACGCTAATAGGTCTTCCTGATACTTTTGCTGTCACTTTATCGAAAATAGCTTTCAAATCATTATCGAAGAAATGACGCTTTGCTCCTTCATGAGCCTGATAAGATGCAGCCTGTAATTTCTTGTATTTTCGAGAATATGAAATCCCTGAGAGATCATAGGTATCATTTTCGTACAAAACTTCGACTTCTTTTGCCGTTTGCGGATCAAATATTACGACAGCTTCTTTATCTCTGCCAATGTTAGAAGTAGCATACAACTTCTGATTATCTGGAGTAAAGTAATAAGGGCTTATGCTTTCTTTAAAACTTGTAGTTATAAGAGTTCTGAATGGATCACTTTCTTTATCGCGATACAACAAACTTTGATTTACACCATCAAGTGCGATAGCAATACGCAATTTCCCATCGTGGTCTGTCATCCAGCCCTGAATATTTCCGGGATTCTCAGCTAACATTGTCAGCTCTCCGGTCTCTATATTTAGCCTGTATGGGTCAAACACCTGTGGATTTCTTTTATTGAGACCAATAATAACTTCGCTCTCTATCTCAGGCAGATCGTCAATAATAGTAGTACGTACCTTCTCAAAAGCGGTAAGAGGAAGCAGGTTACTTCCATCAGCGTTTACACCATATAACTGAAAGTTTTCATCGCCTCCTGTATCTTTGAGGAACAAAATGCGATTATTATTTCCCCAAAAGTAACCGGCAATATCTCTTTCTGTTTCAGAAGTTAATCTTACAGGAGTATTGTCACCTACTTTTTGTACAAAAATATTCATACGTCCCTCATAAGGCGCTGTAAAAGAAAAATATTTTCCATCCGGCGATATCTGATAAGATGACTTTTCAGGGTTTCTGAAAAAATCTTCTAAAGGGATGTTGGGAGCTTGACTAAAAACGCTCATCGAAGCAAATAAAAACATCAACATAAGGATGTTTGAGATAAATGATTTCCTTTTCATAATCTATTAAATTTTAAACTCTTGTTATATATTAGTCGTAATAAGGTGAAAATAATCACATAAAGTGTCCAAGCATACGAATGAACTCAAAAATATTTAAATAAAAAAGGGTAGCTGAATAAATCCAACTACCCCTCAAAAAATATATATTCACTATACTTAATTCTTAAAATCTAACTCTCCATCTCTCATATCAATTATAATAGACTTCGATTTATCTATAGTACCGGCAAGCAACTGTCTCGATAGCGGATCTAACACCATTCGCTGAATAACCCTTTTTACAGGACGTGCGCCAAACTCTGGGTCGAATCCCATTTGAGAAATCCAATTGACTGCTTCATCTTCGAATTTAAGATCGACACCGTTTCCTTTCAGCATGCGGACAACGCCATCGAGCTGAATACGAACAACCTGCTCTATCTCTTTCAAAGTTAATGGCTCGAACATGATTATCTCATCAATACGATTCAGAAATTCAGGACGAATATTAACTTTCAACATATTGAGAACTTCCTTCTTGGTTCTTTCTACTACCTCATCATGATTCTTTGGCGTAATACCTGCAAAGTTTTCACGAATCAGTGGAGATCCCATATTGGATGTCATAATGATAATCGTATTCTTAAAGTTTACCACTCGTCCTTTATTATCTGTCAATCGTCCATCATCAAGCACTTGCAACAGAATATTAAACACGTCGGGATGCGCTTTTTCTATCTCATCGAAAAGAACGACTGAATAGGGTTTACGGCGGATAGCCTCGGTAAGTTGTCCTCCTTCGTCATAACCTACATATCCCGGAGGTGCTCCTATAAGACGAGTAGCACTGAATTTCTCCTGATATTCGCTCATGTCTATACGTGTCATCATATTCTCATCATCGAACAAGAACTCCGCTAAGGCTTTTGCCAGTTCAGTTTTACCGACACCTGTTGTACCCAAGAATATAAACGAACCTATCGGACGTTTCGGGTCTTGCAACCCTGCACGACTACGGCGAATAGCATTGGATACGGCAGAGATAGCCTCATCTTGACCAACAACCCTTCGGTGTAGCTCCTCTTCCAAGTTTAACAACTTATCCTTTTCACTTTGGAGCATCTTGTTCACAGGTATACCTGTCCAGCGAGAAACAACATCTGCAATATCAAAAGAATCGACTTCTTCCTTTACCATTGCCTGATTGCCTTGCATGTCATGCAATTGAGATTGTAATTGAGCAATGCCTGTTTCCAGTTCTTTTATTTTGCCGTAGCGCAATTCTGCGACTTTACCATAGTCACCTTCACGCTCTGCTTTTTCAGCCTCAAACTTAGCATTCTCAATATCTATCTTATTCTGCTGTATCTTATTAATGACGTCTTTTTCTGATTGCCATTTTGCTTTAAGTTCTGTTTCCTCCTCTTTAAGTTTACTGATCTCTTTAGTCAGTTCAGCTTCTTTCTGATTGTCATTTTCTCGACGGATAGCTTCTCGCTCAATCTCCAGTTGCTTGATACGACGGCTCTTTTCGTCAAGTTCTTCGGGAACAGAATCCACTTCCATTCGCAATTTGGCAGCCGCTTCATCCATCAGATCAATTGCCTTATCGGGTAAGAAACGATCTGTAATGTAACGACTCGAAAGCTGAACAGCAGCAACAATAGCCTCATCTTTGATACGTACCTTATGGTGGTTTTCATATTTCTCTTTCAAGCCACGCAGGATAGATATTGCATCCACTTCGCTTGGCTCATCTACCATCACTATCTGGAAACGGCGTTCGAGTGCTTTATCTTTCTCAAAATATTTCTGATATTCGTCCAAAGTGGTAGCTCCTATCGAGCGCAGTTCTCCACGAGCTAAGGCAGGCTTCAAAATATTGGCTGCGTCCATAGCACCTTCGCTCTTACCGGCTCCTACCAGAGTATGTATTTCATCGATGAAAAGAATAATCTCCCCTTCCGATTTTGTCACTTCGTTTACTACCGATTTGAGACGCTCTTCGAATTCTCCTTTGTACTTAGCCCCTGCAATCAGAGCACCCATATCCAAAGAATAGATTTGTTTGCTTTTTAAATTTTCGGGCACATCACCACGAACAATACGATGAGCAAGACCTTCTGCAATAGCTGTTTTTCCTGTACCGGGTTCACCGATAAGTATCGGGTTATTCTTTGTCCTACGACTCAAAATTTGAAGTACCCGACGGATTTCTTCATCACGACCAATCACGGGATCAAGTTTCCCGTCTTTTGCTCTTTGAGTCAGATTGATAGCATATTTTTCCAAAGACTGATATGTATCTTCTGCACTTTGGCTATTAACGTTACTACCTTTACGCAATTCACTTATAGCTTGCTGAAACTCATTTTCTGAAACTCCCGCATCTTTCAATATCTGCGAAGCCGAACTTTTAGTAGCTAAAATGCCTAACAGCAAATGCTCGATAGATACATATTGATCTCCCATTTTCTTAGCATAATCCATTGCTTTGTCTAAAGCTGAATTACTTTCGCGGCTTAAGTACGCTTCGCCCCCACCCGATACTTTCGGAAAAGAGTCTATTTCTTTATTAAGCACAGAAGTAATATACGCCGGATTAGCTCCAAGCTTTTGAAAAAGAAAATTCACAACATTCTCACCACTCATAATCACTCCAAGTAGAATATGAGCAGGCTCGATAGCTTGCTGTCCTTTCTCTTTCGTTATCTCAATTGCTTTTTGAACAGCCTCTTGAGATTTGATTGTAAAATTGTTGAAATTCATATTTTTAGTTTCTTTATTTCGTTATTTATCGTATTTATATTCTATCGTTCAAATTACTTGCCAAACAACAATAGTGACAAAATGGCAGCAATCAACTTTATACCTGATAACGAACAGAATATAAAAAAAGAGACTATCCCTGAAGGATAGCCTCTCATATCATGTATTCTACTTTTACTGACGATTATTTATTATTTTCTAGCCATTTCAGTCTCCTTTGATCAGGCAAATGAGTCACCTTAAAGTTTTCGAATTTAGCCTCAAAACCATTACCATCGGGACTGGCAGCCATCAAACCTACCATTACAGGAGTATTATCTTGCAGATAAGCATTACGCATCATAGTATATGTTTTATCATCGAAAGAATAAAAGACTTCAACGGCATCAATACGTCTTACAGCTTTAATCCATACATAAGATATTTTTTTATCCAATTCAATAACGCTCCAGTCGCTGGTCTTATGAGTTACCACAGTACTTAAATTATACTTTCCATCTACAAATTCGATCCCTGTCTTGATGTAGTTTTCGTGATCTATACGAAGCATCAAGCCCATTTGATCGAAACGAGCTTTGTAATCTCCCGTAATTTTTACTTTCACCTCAAACTCTCCTCCATATGTCGTATAATAAAAAGGAGCATCATCGACAGTAAACCCATAGTGAGATATACGCCAATAATCACTCTGAGGTGTTACAAACATACTTAATGTTTTATTTTTCACTTCCCATTTTTCAGGTTCATTGAACCATTGCATTTTTTCTAAACTCTGTGCTGAAGCAAATTGGGCTAATACTACAGCAAATAAACTAACTGCGACTTTTTTCATTTTTCTATCTTGTTTTTAATTTACGATTATATCCTATATTACGAGATATTTCCAATCCCGTATCCCTGATCTGGAGTCCTATATTTTTCACTTTTTCTTTGGGTAAGCGTCCTGCCGGACCGGAAGTCCATATACAGGCTATTGCATTTCCTTTTTCGTCAAAGATGGGGGCTGCAATGCAATGCACACCTTCTACTGTTTCGTTCAGATCTATTGCATATCCCTCCTGAATTATCTTATTCAATTCTTTCTCCAATTGCTCTTTATCTGTTATCGTATATTCATTCAAAGCCTCAAAGCGTATCTCCGAAAGTTTTTCCTTTTGTTTCTTCCCCGACATAAAAGCCAGTAATACTTTCCCCGGAGCAGTAGAATGAAGATTGAAGCGCATCCCTTGCTGTAAAATGAAAACAAAGTCAAGATTCCCCTGCACTTGCTTCAATAAAACCACTTCTGCATCAACAAGTGTTCCTATCATGACCGATTCTCCGACATTATCACGCAAACGCTTCATATATTCTTCCGACATCTCAATGATATCGTAGCTACTTACAGCTTTAAGTCCGAGCAAAAGTAATTTTCGGGAAAGGAAATAACGAAAGTTACCGGGTTCTCGCCCTATGTAACCGATCTCGAGAAGATTTGTCGCTATTTTATAAATGGAGGATTTTGGATAATCGAGAAGCCCAACAATTTCTTGCAAAGTCAGTCCTTGAGGATGCTCCGACAAAAGCTCAAGCAACTCCATCGACTTGGTTATCATCGATACATTCCTATTTTCCATTCAATCTATATTTATATATAAAAACAACAAATAATACACATATATAGATTCAATCCATATATAAGGATAAATATATAAATTTTGAATAAATATCAAAAGCTTATTCAATAAAAAAAGCTGCATACAAAATGTACACAGCTTACATATCGTTAATACTGTAAAATTAAAGGAGGCTATCCGGATTTAAGTTTACAGCTTCAATATCTTTAAAGTAATTGTATGTTCCTACTTTTAGTTCATAAGTTGCCATCTCGTCGCAAACAATAATTCCTTTTGGATGCAATTGTAAAGCCGTGATAGTCCACATTTGGTTGATAGAACCTTCTACCACCTGAGCCAAAGCACGGGCTTTGTTATGACCATTCACCATGATTAACACTTCTTTAGCATCAAGAATTGTTCCAACGCCAACAGTGACTGATGTTTTTGGCACCTTGTTTACATCGTTATCAAAAAAGCGTGAGTTCGCAATTATAGTATCCTGTGTCAGCGTTTTTATACGAGTACGAGAAGACAACGAAGATCCCGGCTCGTTAAAAGCAATATGACCATCTGCACCAATCCCACCCAAAAACAAATCAACACCGCCTACTGCCTTCATTTTAGCTTCGTAAGCCGCACACTCAGCCTCTAGGTCTGATGCGTTACCATTCAGCATGTTTACATTTGCCGGATTGATATCTATATGGCTAAAAAAATTACTCCACATAAAAGTATGGTAACTCTGCGGATGATCTTTCGGTAAACCCACATACTCATCCATGTTGAAAGTGACAATATGCTGAAAGGAAACTCTCTTTTCCTGATAATGCTTTATCAACGCTTTATACATACCCATAGGCGAAGACCCGGTAGGCAATCCTAACACAAAAGGTTTTTCAGCAGTTGGATTTGCAGCCTTAATCTTAGAAACTACATAGTTTGCCGCCCATTGCGAAAGTAAATCGTAATCTGGTTGAATAATTAATCTCATGATTATTAAATCTTAAATATGTTAGTTTATAAAAAACAAAGCAAACCCTTTAGTACAATATACTAAAAGGTTTGTCTTCGTAATGATATTATAAAGGATGATATTCTACAAATGCTTCAATAGCTTCGTAAGATGCCAATCCTAATTGTCGGTACAATTCGGCTGTAGCACGGTTTCTGTCTTCGGAACGTTGCCAGAAGAGACGCTCATCGTTGCCCAAGAACGGAGCACTCTCCATTTGCGACTGATGTTTCAATATTGCATTTCTTTTCTTACGAAGTTCTTCAGGAGAGATAGGCACGGCCATTTCAATATGGTCAATTTCCCACTCAGCCCAAGCACCACGATACATCCAGATACGACATTCTTTGAGCCACTCAGCACCCTTTAGCTCGTCAATAGCAGCAAGTATAGCATCAAGACACACTTTGTGAGTTCCATGTGGGTCGGCCAAGTCACCTGCAACAAATATCTGATGAGGTTGTACGCTTACCAAATAGTTTTTCACAATTTCTACATCTGCTTCTGAAATCGGATTTTTCTTCACACGGCCGGTTTCATAAAATGGAAGATCTAAGAATGTAACGTTTTCAGGTTGCACTCCTACATAACGGCAAGCTGTTGTAGCTTCCTGACGGCGAATATGCCCTTTCATGAAAAGGATGTCTGCGGTATCAACATCACCTTCTTTTTTATCTTGCAACAAAAACTGCAAAACATCAGCATATTTTTTCTTTAATACCTCATTATTGGCATCGTATTTATTTCTCACATCTTCTAAGAAAGAAACATAACGAACAACTTCTTCATCACCTACCGCAATATTACCTGATGTCTGGTATGCCACATGCACATCGTGCTTCTGGTCAACAAGACGTTTGAATGTTCCTCCCATAGAGATTACATCATCGTCGGGATGCGGGCTGAAAACGATTACTTTTTTGGGATACGGAGTTGCTCGTTCAGGACGATTAGTATCGTCAGCATTTGGCTTACCTCCGGGCCAACCGGTAATTGTATGTTGAAGATCGTTAAATATCTTGATATTTACATTGTAGGCAGAACCGTATAGTGCCAACAACTCTTCGAGGCTATTATCTTGATAATCTTTATTCGTTAATTTCAAGATCGGTTTATTCACTTTGAAACAAAGCCAAACAATAGCTCTGCGAATCATTTTGCTAGTCCATTCACAGCTTGTTACCAACCATGGTTGGTTTATACGAGTCAGACTAAATGCCGCATTCAGGTCGATATGCACAGTTGTATTTGGATGAGCTTGCAAGCATGAAGCAGGAACAGACTCAGAAACCGGGCCCTCTACCACATCTTTTATACTTTTTGCTTTATCCTCACCCCAAGCGATAAGAGCTATCTCACGAGCTCTCATAATAGTAGATATCCCCATCGTTACTGCACTAGGTGGAACCTGCTCTAAAGATCCGAATGTGTTAATAGCTTCTTTTCTCGACTGCTGATCCAACAGGACTAAGCGAGTATTTGAATTCATACTCGATCCGGCAATGTTTATTCCGATATTACCGGCACGGCCTAATCCCAATAACAAATAATCAATTCCTCCAACATTTTGTATAGTCTGTTCGTAGGCTTTACAATAGTTCAATATTTCTTCTTTGCGTACTTGTCCATCAGGAGAATATACATTGTTCAGATCAATATCTATATAATCCAAGAAAGACTCTTTCAGTAGTTTCAGATTACCACTAGACTGAGGTGCAAGGGGATAAAACTCGTAGATATTGAATATCACAACATCTTTGAAGCTTAGTCCGTCTTCTTTATGCAAACGTATCAGCTCTTGATAAATAGTTTGAGGTGAATGTCCTCCGGGAAGTGCTAAGACAAATTTTTGTCCGGCAATAGTTTTGTTTTTAATCTTATGCGCAATATCTCTAGCGATGCTTAGCGAAGCCTCTACTGAAGATTCATATATTTGGGTGGGTACTTTCTCGAAACGAGTTAAAGCAGAAAGCTCAAATTCATTTTCGGGACGATAATATCGTGGTGACACCCGATCTAATACGATTTGCGAACTTAAATCCAATCTCATGTTAAAAATTTATTAATGGTTCTATTGTAAATATTTATTATAAAAAATCAAACAACTAAAGCAGCTGCTCCAAGTAGGTATATATCTTCTTTACGAGATAGTAGTATCTTCATTCTCTTTATTGTCTCAGGATAAGGAAAGGTCGTAATCACATCAAACATTTTCTCCGAAAACAGCTGATATCCTGCCGAGAGCCCACCCCCTAGTATTATAGCTTGCGGATCGTAAGTAAACAAGATAGCATTTATCAGTTTGCCGATATGCTTACCAAATTCTTCCCACAGTAAAATCATCTGTGTATCTCCAACCAAAGCCATGTTTAAAGCATCACGACCGGAAATATTGTTACGATCAAAAAATTTGCGACTACAATAATATTCATAATCGGCATCGAGATAAGGAAGACTCCCTATTTCTCCGGCGCCGGTATTATTTCCGTTATACAATACGTCATTGATGATAATTCCTGCTCCTACCCCGGTACCGAGAGTTACACAAACAATATTCCGGTAAGCTGTGCCTTCTCCATAATAACGCTCGCCGAAAGCAAAACAGTTAGACTCATTATTTACAAAAACAGGAATTCTGAATTCTTTTTCCAGAATATCTTTCAGGTAGACTCTTTTCCATGATGGGATATTCACAGCATTATACACAATTCCCTGTTCTGCATCAACAACGGATGGTACTCCAATGCCAATCCCTCTAATATTTGAGTTCATTATCTTGCGGATCATATCACACAAGTTAGCAAGGATCGCTTCTTCTGACTCAGCAGCATTCGTAGGAGCTTCTATTTTTTTATATATCTGCCCGCCATCAACCACTGCCATACGGATTTTTGATCCACCTATATCTATTCCGATTCTCATAATAAACTACATGCGCCTGTTATGTTATTATAATGCAATTACACAATTAATGTTCATTCATGTGATCATCGCCAAAGCTGCCGGACATCCTTATTCTACTCATTTTTCATAATAAATCGTCAGGTAATACAAATATACAGAGCATTCTAAGAATATCCATTAGCACAAATGTTAATTAACATTTACTTTCGTTATTATTTAAATATGACATCATATGAGACTAAAAACAAACGAATAAGCTTTACGATTTTAACCTTCACTCCTTTTAATTTAATTTTTTTTAATAAAAATTTCATCCTTTATTAAAACAAGACATATTAAACATTATCCTCGCAACAGGCAATAACAACCTCCTCTTGATGGCAAAACATTTTTATTTATTATCTTCGTAGAACAAAAATAACAGAAAGCTAACTTTATTTGAATTTAGGCATTAAACCGAAAGATGACAGATTCTTTTCAGACGGACATAAAATATCTGGCAGGAGTAGGCCCCAAGAAGGCCGAAATACTCAACAAGGAAATAAATGTATTTTCGGTTGAAGACTTACTATATTATTTTCCCTACAAATATATAGACCGCAGCCGTATCTATTTTATACACGAGATAGACGGTAATATGCCATATATACAAATAAGAGGAAGAATTACAGCTTTTGAGACATTCGGTGAAGGTAGAAAAAAAAGACTCGTAGCACATTTTACGGATGGCACAGGATTTATTGATCTGGTATGGTTTCAAGGAGCAAAGTTCATTACGGATAAATATAAAGTGAACTTACCCTATATTGTTTTTGGGAAACCTACTCTTTTTGGAGACAAATTTAATATTCCACATCCCGACATTGACCCATATATCAGTGAAGAAGAACGCCCTACAGGCTTGATGCCTTATTATAACACAACAGAGAAAATGAAAAACCATTATCTGAACTCAAAAGCAATTCAGAAAATAATGGCAGCCGCATTTTCTTCAGTTGTAAGAAGCTTACCCGAAACGCTACCGGACAGCATCATCAACGAAGCACGCTTGATGGGGTTAAAAAGTGCTATGCGCAACATCCATTTTCCGGTAAGTACAACATTGTTACGAGAAGCACAATACAGATTAAAGTTTGAGGAATTATTCTATATTCAGCTAAACATTCTAAGATATACCGCCGATAGAAAGTCAAAGTTAAAAGGATTCGTTTTTTCTAAGGTAGGCGATTACCTCAACAGGTTTTATGATGAAAACCTCCCCTTTCCTTTGACCAATGCACAAAAACGAATCATAAAAGAAATCAGGCAAGATATGGCTACTGGCGAACAAATGAATCGCTTACTGCAAGGAGATGTTGGTAGCGGAAAGACGCTTGTAGCACTTATGCTAATGTTAATTGCGTTGGACAACAACTTCCAAGCAGCTCTGATGGCTCCAACGGAAATATTGGCAACCCAGCATTACCAAACAATCACAGAAGCCTTAGCAGGGCTTGATGTAAATGTAGAATTACTAACAGGCTCAACAAAAAAATCGGATAGAGAACGCATACACAATGCTCTATTGACGGGAGACCTTCAAATATTAATTGGCACACATGCCCTTATAGAAGACACCGTACAGTTTTCAAACTTAGGGTTAGTGGTTATTGACGAGCAACATCGCTTCGGCGTAGCGCAACGAGCCAAGCTGTGGTCGAAAAATGTAAACCCGCCACATATCTTAGTAATGACTGCCACCCCCATCCCCCGCACGCTGGCAATGACTATATATGGCGATTTGGACGTATCGGTAATAGACGAGCTTCCACCGGGACGCAAGCCCATACAAACAATTCATCAGTATGACAAAAAACGAGGAGCTTTATACGAGTCCATTCGCAGGCAACTGCAAGAGGGAAGACAGGTATACATAGTGTATCCACTGATAGAAGAAAGTGAAAAGCTCGACCTCAAAAATCTTGAAGAGGGATTTGAGCATATAAAAGAAATCTTCCCCGAGTATACGGTCTGCAAGGTTCATGGCAAAATGAAACCCAAAGAAAAAGATGCAGAAATGCAACGCTTTGTAACCAATGAGGCTCAGATAATGGTAGCAACTACCGTTATTGAAGTGGGTGTAAATGTACCAAACGCATCCGTTATGGTAATAGAATCGGCTCAACGCTTCGGGCTATCACAGCTGCACCAATTACGAGGACGTGTTGGTCGTGGAGCAGACCAATCATATTGTATTCTGGTGACGCCTTACGAGCTATCAGCTGACACACGGAAGCGTATCGACATAATGGTAGAAAGCAATGACGGCTTTGAAATAGCCGAAGCCGACCTAAAGCTAAGGGGCCCGGGCGATCTGGAAGGAACTCAGCAGAGCGGCATCCCTTTCAATCTGCGGATAGCAAATCTTATACGAGACGGGGAGATACTGCAATATGCACGTGAAGTCGCGCAGAAAGTACTGGATGAAGATCCGCAAATGGAAAAGCCTGAGAGCTTATTACTAAAGAGACAATTACGCAAACTAGGTGGTAACAAGTACAACTGGGGTTTGATCAGCTAATTAACAGACATCGCTTTTGTTAACTCTTTGATATGTTCATCTAAATATTTCAGCCGCTTCTTCGTATCATCAATATTTTCATCCGTTTCATTTTTTCTTATCAGACCGTCAAGATATTCATTCAAATCTTTTCTATAATTCCGATAGTATATAAGAGCGTTCGAATTATCTTTTACCTGATTTTCGTACAATTGACCTATCGCAAAATTTATTGTCATTTTCTGATTCGTACCGGTATATATCAATGCCTTTTTATATGCCTCTACAGCATCTTCGAAAAGAGAGCCCTTATCATAAGCCGATGCCAATCCTTTATAATAAAGATATAAAGTCAGATCAGACGGAATTGTCCTATCCAACAATTTCCGAAACAAGGGAATTGCCTTTTTATGATCTGCCAATTCGTTCGAACTTACAGCAAGGCAATAGAGCACATTATTATTTGTAGTATCCTGGCGAAATGCTTTGTCTAAAAAAATCTCAGCTTCGTAATTTTCCCTCAATGAATAGTAAGAAATTCCAAGACTACGATTAACAATAAGCGAGGAATCACCGGCTTCATAACACTTCTTAAATCGGGAGATCGCTTCCTCATAATCATCCATCACATAATACGTCAACGCATTCAGCAAATTCATCTGCTGATCGGTGCTGTCTTTTTCAAGATATGCTGTAGAGTGAGCCAAAGCCTCTAGGCTACGACCAGCCTTTAAGCATAGGTTAACAAGACTTGCCGCAGAGTAACTATCAGAGGGATTAATATCCCATGCCGCTTTGAAGTACACCATAGCACTATCAGCTTGATTCATCTTCTCAAAACACTGAGCGATCTGAGTTAAAGTGTTGGGAGAATTATTCCGACCGTATATCTCTTTAAACAAACACAACGCTTTTTCATACTTCGTCTGCTGGAATAGCAGTTCAGCCTTTTGTATCTTATAATATAAATTCGTTGAATCCAAACGAATCAGATCATCATAACAATCTATCCCAGCCTGCCTCCGTCCTGTTATCGCAAAGCAATTGGCTAATTCAGATTTAACCCGAACATTTTCGGGATTATCAGTAGATAGTCTTTGTAAAATATCGATCGATTTCAAATAATTACCCAAAGCTTTATGACACATCGCTTCCTGAAACTGTAGATACGCCGAAGGTTCTTTATCGGAAATATACTCCAACGCTTTTTGGTATTGAAAATTTTGAATGTAAGCTTCCAGTTCATTCTCTACAGTTTGAGAAAATAAAACAGAATGCACAATTAAAAAAGAAAGGAGTATCAAGGTCTTTTTCATAGATTATCTTTTGCAATTCAAGACTAATAGAGGTAGGCTATATATCACCTAGCCTCTATATAATCTTGAGAAAAAAATCTGCTATTTCTTTGTTGTATTTACTACAGTATCTTTTTTAAGTCTATATACAATCGGCAATGTGAAATACACAGGTACAGCTATTCCATTCTGCTTGCCGGGAGTCCATTTTGGCATAGATTGTATCATTCTCACTGCCTCTGCGTCACATTCGGAGTCGATACCTCTAATAACTCTTACATCTGATATCTCTCCTGTTTTGCCCACTATGAAGCGAACAGTTACACGCCCCTGTACACCTGCTTTTTGTGCAGATTCAGGATATTTCAGATTATCTGCTACAAACCTCTGCATTGCCGACTCCCCTCCGGGAAACACCGGCATATCCTCCACGGTAATGAAAGGGTGATCTACTGATGGTTCAGCACCACCTTCTTTCAATGTAACGCCTTCTTTTTTAGGAGTTCCATATCCGACAGCAACCATAACATCTTTATCTTTTTTTCCCTCCGAAAAAATTTTCTTACTGCCTGATATTTTGAATATCAAAGGTAATGTATAGTACACATCAACAGCTTTTCCATTTTGCTTTCCGGGAATCCATTTAGGCATAGCCTTCACTATACGGACTACTTCTTCATCCAAAGACGGATAAACACCTCTTATAACCTCTATATTTGTAATATCGCCTGTACTTCTTATAACATAACGCACAATGACACGTCCTTCCACACCTTTCTCCTGAGCTTCAACAGGATATTTCAAATTTTGCCCAATAAACCTTTGCTGAGCATTCAGTCCTCCCGGAAATTCAGGCATTTTGTCGACAGTCACATATACATCCCCTTTTTTCTGAGGCACTTGCTGTCCGTCATTAACAAAAGGTATCGTTATCATATCAGCTATATCGGGCGAAGCCTGCACAGCATTTCCTAATAGCAAAACAAAAACAACCGGAACAAGCAATAAATATTTAGTTGCTTTACCTAGCGATGTCCTATTTTTATTCATCATGGTAATTCGTTTTTTTAATTGTGATACATTAAAATTATTTATAATTGGTATACCGGTATTTACGTTTGATACTTGTAATAATATATATTGATATTCTTTGGGACTGAATCCTTCTTTCAAGACCCCCTCATCCGCTAGATATTCAAGATTTATTTTTATTTCCTTTTTCAAAAGCCAGACAAAAGGATTCCACCAGAATAATATACACACGATTTCGGCTAGTAATACATCTACAGAGTGTAATTGCCTGACATGAACCATCTCATGAGCTATAATCTCTTTCAATTTTTCCTCATCATCAATTTGAGAGCCGATAAAAATCCATCTAAAAAATGAGAATGGCGAGATTTTCCTGTCTTTTATTTTTACAATACAACATGTATCCAATTTTTCAGAATTATGACTAACCTTCAACTTTAGTATACAAAATAATTGCATTATAAATCTTAGTGCATAAATCAGAGATACTGCTCCTATTGCAAATAAAGCAATTAGTTTCCAATCAATCACCAAAACCTGTTGTGCGGGCATTGCCGATACCTCTATTTGTGAAAGCCAATATGCCGGTATCTGAACAGGAACCTCTTCTTTAGCCGTCATTTCAATCATCAAAAAAGGAAATAGTAATGAAAAAGCGATTGAAAAAAGAAAATAAAACCTCCTCAGGCGGAAAAAAGTATCCTTTCTGAGCAACAACATATATAAGCCATAAAATAAAGCCAATGATATAGAAGCTTTAATCAAATAAGGTATAATTGTGTGTTCCATGGCGTTAACAATTAAATGATTTACTCTTTTCCTTTTTCTATCATTTTCACTATTTCTTGCAACTCTTCAGGGGATATCTTTTCTTCTTTCACAAAGAACGAGACCAACTCTTTATACGAGTTTTCGAAATAACTCTTCACCACATTCGACATAAAAGCCTTCTTATAATCATCTTCGGCTACTTTCGGAGTATAAACCCACACATTTCCATATTTCTTAGAGTTCAAATAATCCTTTTGCTCCAGATTACGAACAATAGAAGCAACAGTAGTGTAAGGCGGCTTTGGGTCGTCCATTTCATTTAGAATGTCTTTTACTACACACTCTTTTAATTGCCAAATATGAAGCATTACCGCTTCCTCCTGATGGGTTAACTTTTCCATTATTATAAACTTTACGTAAATCTACTATTTTTTCGTAAATATAGATGTTATTTTTTATAATGCAAATATTTAGAAAGTTTTTTTATGAAATAAAGAGAGAAACGTGAGAATGTTGGATTTCTCTATCGATAAAAGCTAAATCTGCTTATTACTTTTTCAACCAAAGTTCAGTTACCTTTAAAAATCCTCCGCTGGGTATGTAATAATAAAAAGCAGACGCACTAGGCCCATAAGTTAATCCTGAGAAGATTATCATCTTACCTACATTATTCTTATTAAATTCTGTACTACAACTTGAATATTCTTTACCATCAATACCTTTTACAACAATAATATCCAAAACAGCAGTTCCACTTTTAATTTTTTTCAGGATAATCTGACCTTTCACTTGCGTTAACTCTCCTTGAAGAGCCTGCCCTGAAGATATACAATTCTCACCAGAAATATCAGCAGACAATTGAACCTGCTCACAATCTGCTATTTCATAATTAAAATCAAGATCCGAATCATCACTACAAGCAGTTACTAGAATAAGCGACAATGCGCTAAAAAGAAATAATATAAGCTTTTTCATATTTTAAGAAGTAGGTTAATTATATTATATATGATGCAAAAAAGCTTCAGAATGTTGCTTGTATGCACAAAAAAAGAATAGCTATCACAAAAGTGATACCATACAAATAAGAAAACAACTTATATAAAGGATTATTTCCCCGACAAAACCTTGTTTTTAGGTGTAGTTGCTACAAATTCTTTGAGATAGAATGGCTCAAAATAAGCAACGTCTACAAATGATTTTTCCTCATAGGCTTTTTCTGCTAATGTCACCATATTTGCGGCCTTCGGATATACGTTATCTATAAATTGAACATTCGCATGCGACAAGACGTTTTTGCATTTGTCTGCGCCATTGCCGAAAAAGGCTATCTTATTTTCATTCAGAATGTCAGCAAAAGAATTTTCGTCTATAATATCAGCAGATATTTCTTTTTTCAAGTTTAAGTCAAAGTCAAATAAGGCATCATAAACCTCCATTCTACGGGCATCTATCATCGGACAAAGAAGAATTGACCGATCAATCACGTTTGATTTTACAACCCCATAAGCCATCAATTCTAATGTATTAATTGCAATCAGAGGAATATTCAATCCATAGCAAAGACCTTTTGCCTCAGACACTCCGATACGGAGCCCCGTATAAGATCCCGGTCCGCAACTAACAGCAACGGCGTCTAACGACATATTCTCCAATCTCAAAAATTGGATTGCTTCATTTACATATTCTCCGAGGAGAACAGCGTGGGAAGGACCTTCTATATTTTCTTTTTCAAATATTATTTCACCTCGGTTAGAGACAGCGACTGAGCACACTTCTGTAGAAGTTTCTATACTTAAAATACAAGACATTATATTTTCATTTTTACAGGATGTAAAATTACACAAAATCTTGATAATTAAATTTTATTCATACTTTATCTAATATCTAATATCCATACTTTTTTGTACATTTGAGTAGTTTTAACAGATATACAGATAAAAATTAACAACAAACGGTTGTTATAGATATTAAGAAATAATTTAATAAGAGAAATATGAGTAAGAATAAAGCTCCTCATAAAAAAGACAAAAGGAAGACTAAAAGCGACATTACAAATTCCGTTGTAAACTTTTTCAACAAGAATTCTTCCGAATCATTTGGTATTAAACAGGTAGCCGAAAAATTAGGATTCAAAAAACCTGCAGAGAAACAACTAATAAGCAATATACTATACGACCTCCAAGAAGATGATTTTATAATAGAAACCGGAAAGGGAAAATATAAGTCGAACAATAGAGGGATCTTTGTTGAAGGAGTATTCGAACGAAGAAGCAATGGCAAAAACTTTTTCGTACCGGATGGAGAAAGTGATTCGGCTCATATATTTATTGCCGAACGCAATTCGGCTCACGCAATGAATGGCGACCGTGTGAAAATACAAATGTTGGCAAAGCGAAAAGGGCGTGATCCGGAAGGAGAAGTATTAGAAATACTGGAACGGAAACAAACAACATTTGTTGGCACACTCGATGTACAAAAGCAATTTGCTTTCTTGGTAATGGATAGCAAGATACTTGCAAATGACATATTCATCCCGAAAGACAACCTCAAAGGAGGAAATGACGGAGACAAAGCATTGGTAGAGGTCGTAGAATGGCCCCAGAAAGCCAAGAACCCGATAGGAAAAGTTATAGACATACTGGGAAAGGCAGGAGAAAACAACACCGAGATGAATGCGATCCTTGCCGAATTTGGATTACCATACAAATATCCTGAAAAGGTAGAAGCGGCAGCAAATAAAATACCGGATGACATCACCGCCGAAGAGATAGCCAAGCGCGAAGACATGCGTAGTACAACAACATTTACCATCGACCCACGAGATGCAAAAGACTTCGACGACGCATTATCTATCAAACAATTAAAAAACGGACGTTGGGAAGTAGGTGTGCACATAGCTGATGTGACCCATTATGTACAAGAGGGAGACACGATAGATAAAGAAGGTGAAAGTAGAGCTACATCAATCTATCTTGTAGACCGCACCATCCCGATGCTACCCGAAAGACTAAGCAATAACCTATGTTCACTACGCCCTCATGAAGATAAATTATGCTACTCTGTTATCTTCGAGCTAGATGATGAAGCAAATATAAAAAAGCATAGAATTACCCGCACTGTTATCCATTCCGACAGACGGTTTACGTATGAAGAAGCTCAAGATATAATAGAAGGGGCCGAGGGGGACTTTAAGGAAGAAATCTTACAACTAAACGATCTGGCAAAAAAATTGCGGGCTAAACGTTTCGACAACGGAGCTATTGCATTCGATCGTCACGAAGTGAGATTCGAAATCGATGAGAAGGGAAAACCATTGAGTGTATATTTTAAATACGCCAAAGATTCGAATAAACTGATAGAAGAGTTTATGCTTCTGGCAAACAAAACTGTAGCAGAGTTTGTAGGAAATGTACCGAAGAATAAAAGTGCGAAAACATTTGTTTACCGTATCCACGATATACCAAATACCGAAAAGATGGAAAACCTCTCTGAGTTTATCCGTCGTTTTGGCTACAAAATCAAAGTTGATGGAACAAAGACAAATGTATCGAAAGCTATCAATCACCTACTGGACGAAGTGAGTGGAAAACCCGAAGAGAATCTTATTTCTACGATCGCTATACGTGCGATGGCAAAAGCAATATATTCCACAGTCAACATCGGTCACTACGGACTGGCATTCGAATACTATACACATTTCACCTCCCCTATACGTCGCTATCCCGACATGATGGTGCACAGATTACTCACCAGGTATCTGGATGGAGGACGCAGTGTAAACAAGCATCTATACGAAGGTAAATGTGAACACAGCTCTGAAATGGAACAGCTAGCCGCTAATGCAGAAAGAGCATCTATCAAGTACAAACAAGTAGAATATATGTCTGATAAACTCGGACAGGTCTTCGATGCTGTGATCTCCGGTATAACAGAATGGGGTGTTTATGCAGAAATAAATGAAAACAAGTGTGAGGGCATGATTCCGATACGAGATTTGGATGATGACTTCTACGAATTTGATGAAAAGAATTACTGCTTACGAGGTCGTCGCAAAAAACGCACTTACAGCCTTGGCGACCCGCTGAAAATTAAAGTTGCCCGAGCCAATCTGGAACGGAAACAACTCGATTTTGCGCTGGTTGAAGAATAAAATAAGGTTCTGCCACCAAACATAAAGAAAAACTATCAAGAGACAATCCGGTTTTTATGATATACAGAGTGAAACAAATAATCTCAATGAGATGAAATGTTTCACTCTGTTTAAATATTGGAATCAGGCTCTAAAAGCTGTTCTTTTTTATTTATACCCTATTTTTATTACTTTTGTTGAATTATAGTCAACTTTTATTAATCATTATCAACAACTTTACGTGTATGAACAAATATTCTATTAGATCTTTCATCGAAGAAACTGCACAAGACGAGTCAAAAAACGACTTCTTCCAATTGGAGAGCGTCCATATGCTTAAACTTAACATCAACAACCAAACGGTGATGTTAAAAAAGGGAGCAATGGTCGCTTATACAGGAAACATAAAGTTTGAAAGAGAGGGTATGCTGAGCAAAGGCATCGGAAACCTACTAAAGAAAACAATGTCGGGAGAAGGAACTACTATGATGAGAACTTCAGGAACCGGACGTGTATATGCGGCTGATTTCGAAAAAAGAGTGAGAATCTTATATCTTGAAAACGAAGCTATCAATGTAAATGGAAATGACATCCTTGCTCATGAAAATTCGATACAATCAGATGTAAAAATGATGAAAAGCATTGCCGGCATTATGGGCGGCGGACTGTTTCAAGTACGTCTGGCAGGCACAGGACATGTGGCTATCACGACTCACGGTAAACCCATGACGTTATTGGTGAAGCCGGGACAACCGATATTTACGGACCCTAACGCCACTGTTGCATGGTCGGGGAATCTGACTCCAACTATAAAAACAGATATATCCCTCAAAACATTCATCGGACGTGGTAGCGGCGAAAGCTTCCAGATGATGTTTGAAGGAGAAGGTTGGGTTATTGTACAGCCGTGTGAAGAAGTGTACGGCGCACCTCAATAATAAGTAAAGTTCTTTATATATAAAAAGGTATTCATTCAGAATACCTTTTTTCTTTTTCACCCGAATTATTCATTTCTATTTATTAAAAAACATAATTCGTTATGTATTTTTAAGCTAAATGTACTACTTTTGCACTTTAATAAATATTTAAGGAAAAGAGCTTCTATGAAGACAGTAAAAATCAAAGATAAAGAATTCGAACTATTTCTGACACAGGAGGTAATTGAAAAAGCAATAGATGATATCGCAGAAAAGCTGAACAAAGATTTAGCAGGTAAGGATCCTTTATTTATCTGTGTTCTCAACGGTTCTTTTATGTACGCTTCGGAACTGATGAAGCGTGTTACTGTTCCAAGCGAAGTATCTTTCGTGAAAATGTCATCTTATCAAGGTACATCATCGTCAGGTAAATTGAAAGAAATATACGGACTTGAAGAAGATATCACAGATCGTACAATAGTTATTGTTGAAGATATAGTAGACACAGGCTATACGATGTCTTTGATGCTCGAACAGTTGGCATGCGATAGCCCGAAAGAAATACTTGTAACTACACTCCTTCTTAAACCTGATGCCTTAAAGCATAAAGTACAGCTAGACTATGTGGCATTAGAAATCCCTAGCGATTTTATCGTTGGATACGGACTCGATTATGATGGTTATGGCCGCAATCTTGCTGACATATACAAAATAAAAAACTCTTAACAATAATATTTACGATTTACGCCTTGCTGTTTGCAACCCGTAACTTGTAACTCGTAATTCTAACAGTATGCTGAATATTATAATTTTTGGAGCTCCGGGCTCAGGAAAAGGAACTCAAAGTGAAAATCTCATCACAAGATATAATCTCGCTCACATTTCGACAGGAGATGTGCTACGCGCTGAGATAAAAAACGGAACCGAACTAGGCAAATTAGCCGAAGAATATATCTCTAAAGGTCAGCTTGTACCGGACGATGTAGTTATCGGGATGCTGGCAAATGTTTTGGATAGCAAGAAAGATAAAGCAGGCGTTATATTCGATGGTTTTCCAAGAACAATCGCTCAGGGCGAGGCTCTTGAAAAAATATTAAAAGAACGCGGAGAAGAAATTTCTATCGTTATCAATCTCGATGTAGAAGAGCCGGAACTGATAGACAGACTTATTAAGCGCGGACAACAATCGGGACGCTCAGATGATAATCTGGAGACTATAAAATCTCGCCTTGATGTATATAAAAATCAAACTTCCCCACTGAAAGATCATTATATGAATTCGGGGAAATTGGCCACAATAAAAGGAGTTGGCACCATAGATCAAATATTTGATCTTATAGCCGAAGCCGTGGACAAAGTTAAATAATTGAATTATTTATATATACAAGGAAGTTATAAACCGTGAACGGTATTATAACTTCCTTTGTTATCTAAATAGAATAAATAAAAATATGGCAGAATCAAATTTCATAGATTACGTCAAGATATACTGCCGATCGGGTAAAGGTGGTAGAGGTTCAACCCATTTCCGCAGGGAAAAGTATATACCGAAAGGTGGTCCTGACGGAGGTGACGGAGGTGACGGAGGTGATATTATTCTCCGAGCCAACCGAAACATGTGGACATTGCTCCACCTGAAATACCAACGGCATGTCCTTGCAGGACATGGAGAAAGCGGATCGGGCAGATTGAGTACAGGTAAAAGTGGTGATTCTAAAATCATAGATGTTCCTTGCGGAACAGTAGCCTATGATGCCGAAACAGGAGAATATCTTTGCGACGTTACTGAAGACGGAAAAGAAGTTGTTCTATTGAAAGGAGGAAGAGGGGGAAAAGGAAATAACCATTTCAAAACCTCAACAAATCAGGCTCCCCGCTATGCACAACCGGGCGAACCATTTCAAGAGCGCAGAGTCATACTGGAACTAAAAGTTCTTGCCGATGTAGGGCTTGTAGGTTTTCCGAATGCAGGAAAATCAACACTTCTATCGGTAGTTAGTGCAGCAAAACCCAAAATAGCAAATTATCCGTTTACTACCCTTGAACCTAAAATCGGCATTGTAAGTTATCGTGATTACAAATCATTTGTAATGGCAGACATACCGGGTATTATAGAAGGTGCAAGCGAAGGGAAAGGACTCGGATTGCGTTTCCTACGACATATTGAGCGTAACTCGCTTTTACTGTTTATGGTACCTGCCGATGCTGACGATATCCATCAAGAATACAGAGTTTTATTGAATGAATTGGCTCAGTACAATCCCGAATTGTTAGATAAGCGAAGAATATTAGCGATCTCGAAAGCTGATATGCTCGACGATGAACTAATGGAAGCTTTGGAAGCTGATCTACCCGAAATACCGCATATATTTATTTCATCCATTACAGGGTATAATATTACAGCCCTAAAAGATATGCTATGGCGTGAACTAAATGCAGACGGCGAATACAAAAAATCGTTTGAAAGCATCACCCATCGAAACCTCGACATAAAAGTTGTGGAATTCGATGATGATGACGAATCTATCCCAGAAGATGACTATGAAGAAGAAGACTGGGATGAGGAAGAAGATGAAGATTTCGATCCAGATTTTTATTACGGAGAAGATACTGAAGAAGAAAATAAATAAGAAAAGCAAATGCCCTTTATCAACAGAGATCGAGGGCATTTCTTAAAATTAGGAATATGGATACAATTCGAAGCAACAGACTGGATCTACTAACATTTTCCTCTTTTCCAACAAAGAGCGTATCTGTTTTCACAACTACCATCCAAGAAGGAATTAGCACAGGAGCATACGCTTCTCTAAATCTTAGTCCTTATTCGGGAGATGATGCAGATTGTGTCAGTGAAAATCAGGAACTTCTTGCTGATGAAATAAATGTATCCATAGAAAACCTATACATTCCCTATCAGACTCATAACGATCTGATACGAATCATTGATAATGACTTTCTGAACAAAAGTGATTTGGAAAAAGCAAAATATCTGAATGACATTGATGCTTTAATCACCAATCAAAAAGATATTTGCATAGGAGTTACCACTGCCGATTGTGTGCCCATTCTTATATTTGATCCCGTACAACATGTGCTTGCTGCAATACATGCCGGATGGAAAGGTACTGTAGCCCGAATTGCAGAGAAAACAATAGAAAAGATGACAGAGCACTTCGACAGCAAACCTCAAGATCTAGTGGCAGGAATAGGCCCTTGCATCTCACAGAAACACTTTGAAGTAGGAGATGAAGTTGTGGATGCTTTTATTCAGACAGGATTTTCCATCACTGATATAGCATATCGCAATACTGAGAGCGGAAAAATGCACATAAATCTTGAATTGGCTAATAAATTGCTGTTAATTGAAGCCGGCATCGACAACAAGAATATAGAGACTGCGAACTTATGCACTTATTCTCATCCCGAACTTTTCTTCTCTGCCCGAAGACAGACAATCAATTCGGGGCGGATATTAACAGGAGGTGTATTGAAGTAAAATTTTGTACTTTTGTGTAGCAAACAAACAATAAAAAGACCGTTGATAATGAATCATATATTTTTTCCACCCGAATGGTATCCGCAAAGTGCAATACAGTTAACATGGCCTCATCCTGATACCGATTGGGATTATATGCTCGAAGAAGTTACTGCATGCTATGTGAATATAGCAGTAGAAATACTGAAAAGGCAAAAATTAATTGTTGTGTGTCACAATGCAGAAACCGTGAAATATGAGTTGAAAGAGCATAAAGACTTATTCCCAAACCTCACATTGGTAGAATTGCCAACCAATGATACATGGGCACGTGATCACAGCGGGATATCTGTTATCAATAATGGAAAAAAACAGGTGTATGATTTCACATTCAATGGATGGGGATTAAAGTTTGCATCGAACTACGACAATCAAATAAGCAGAGGCTTGTTCAAAAACGGTATATTTAAAAGTGATGTAGAGTTAATCAACAAGAAGGATTTTGCCCTCGAAGGAGGCGCATTGGAATCGGACGGAAAAGGCACACTTTTGACTACATCCGAATGCTTGCTTTCTGCAAACAGAAATTCTTTCATGTCAAAAGATGAAATAGAAAAGTATCTAAAAGAAGCCTTCGGACTAAATAAGATATTATGGTTAGATCATGGTTACCTAAGTGGAGATGATACTGATAGCCATATAGACACATTAGCTCGCTATTGCGACGAACACACAATTGTATATGTAAAATGTGAAGATAAAAACGACGAACACTATGAAGCTTTGGGCAAGATGGAGGAACAATTAAAAACCTTCACCGATTATCAAGGCAATCCATATAAGTTAATCTCGCTGCCTATGGCAAAAGCCGTATACGACGAAGACAATGAAAGGCTTCCGGCGACTTACGCCAATTTCCTTATAATGAACGATGTTGTACTACTTCCATTCTACAACGATCAGGAAAGAGATACAGAGGCCAAAGAGAAATTAGAAATAGCTTTTCCTACAAGAGAAATCATAGGAATAGATTGTTCTTCCTTGATACGTCAACATGGTTCGTTACACTGTATAACGATGCAATATCCCGATAATTTTGTATAATACCCAAGCGTTTATGAAAGATCAAAAAGCATTATTATTAAGGTGTATAAAAAATGATGTTCCGGCGATGGTATTTTCGGGAAACGACATATTATTTCTACCTTTACTTAAACAATATTATCTGGATGCTAAAAAAGGTGGATGCACGCAAGAGTTTCTGGATGACATTCAGTTAAGGATTGATGAGTTTGAGAAACATATACAAATGTCTCCCAATACAATTAAATTACCAGATTAGAGGATTATGAAAATAGGAATCATACAACAGGCAAATACTCCTGATATACAGAAAAATATAGCAGGACTAAAAGATAAAATCCGTAAGGCAGCAAACGAAGGTGCACAACTCATTGTTTTACAAGAGCTGCACAATTCGCTTTATTTCTGTCAAGTAGAGGATACAAATATTTTTGATCTGGCCGAAACAATACCCGGACCGTCTACCGACGACTTTGGGACTCTGGCTAAAGAGTTAGGAGTTGTCATTGTACTTTCCCTATTCGAACGTCGTGCTCCCGGACTGTATCACAATACAGCTGTAGTAATAGAAAAAGACGGAACTATTGCAGGTAAATATCGCAAGATGCATATTCCTGACGATCCTGCTTATTACGAAAAATTTTATTTCACTCCCGGAGATCTTGGCTTTAAGCCCATAGAAACATCATTGGGTAAACTTGGCATTTTGGTATGTTGGGATCAGTGGTACCCCGAAGCTGCACGCCTGATGGCAATGGCTGGGGCTGATATTCTTATTTACCCTACAGCTATAGGCTGGGAATCGACCGATACAGAAGACGAGAAAAACCGCCAGCTTGGCGCTTGGGTGATCTCTCAACGAGGGCACGCAGTTGCTAACGGACTGCACGTTGTATCTGTAAATCGCACAGGATATGAACCCGACCCATCGGGACAAACCAATGGAATCACTTTCTGGGGAAACAGCTTCGTTGCAGGCCCTCAAGGCGAAATTCTATGGCAGGCATCCAACGACAAAGAAGAAGTACAAATAGTAGAGGTAGATATGAAGCGCTCTGAGCAGGTACGACGTTGGTGGCCATTCTTCCGAGACAGACGTATAGATGCATTCGGTGATATTACAAAGCGTTTTATCGATTAATGTAGGTATACATTTGTAGGCTTCATATTATTCATTCGTACATATAACTTGGATAGTTATATAATACAAGGATCCTTAGTAGAGATAATAAGAACAGCCTTGTAGACAGACTTCTGTTTGTAATCTCAAGATAAGAATATCTTTTCCTATAAAAGATTTCACTTCGTTGAGAAATGTTTTTTAGTTCTGCCGGTTCTCCAAAACCGGCGAAACCGAGCCCATAAAAAGAGTATCTTATAAGTATAAAATTATCTATTAAGTAGAAAGCAATAGCGAATATTATATATTGTTTTTAGCCTTTGATAAAATTAGAAACAGAAAAAAGGTAACAATTAAAAACAGCAAATAAAGTGTCACTTTTGTCACCTTTTTGACAATAAATATCTCTTTATATGCAACTTAAGCATTTCACAATATTTTAAATAAATCACAGTAAAGTCTACGACTAAGGTGTAAAAACGATAAAAGGCTTTAAGCTGAATAAAAGTAAATTTGACAACAATGCCAGAAAAAGAAAACGAATTGTTTTTATCAAAAAGCATCCTTTGGCTGATGGCAATAGGTGCAGGCCTTGTAGTAGCCAACAATTACTACAATCAGCCCTTACTGGGCGTTATAGCCAAAGAACTGGGTGAATCTGAGTCAGCAACAAGTAAGGTCGCAATGTTTACCCAGATGGGATATGCTGCCGGATTATTACTTATAATTCCACTTGGTGACATGTTTAGACGAAAAAAGATTATCCTTATCGATTTCTTTTTCATAATCCTTTCATTAGTCGTTTTCGCTTTGAGTAAGTCCTTAATAGTCATGCTCGCAGCGAGCTTTTGTATCGGGCTTACATCTGTTGTTCCTCAGATATTTGTGCCCATAGCAGCCCAATTATCGCGTCCCGAAGAGAAGGGACGAAATGTAGGTATCGTTATGAGTGGATTGCTTATCGGCATTTTAGGGTCACGTGTTTTTAGCGGTGTTGTAGGAGAATATCTCGGCTGGCGGAATGTATTCCTCATTGCTGCAGGACTCATGATTATACTAGCTGTACTCATTGCATGGATGCTACCAAATATGCAACCAACCTTTAAGGGCACTTACGGACAACTGATGGGATCTGTTATACGATATGCACGAAGCATTCCGAGCTTACAATTAGCTTCATTAAGGGGAGCTTTGGGATTTGCCTCTTTCTCTGCATTTTGGACTACCCTCACTTTCAGGCTTCAGGAAGCTCCTTACTTTCAGGGAAGCGATGTGGCCGGATCTTTGGGCTTGTTCGGAATAGCAGGTGCGCTGGCGGCTACCCTTGTAGGACAAGCATCGGGCAAAGTAAACAAAAACAAGCTTATAGCCATAGCGACCTTCATTATGATCGTTTCGTGGGGCGTGTTTGGGATGGCCGATAGCACTTACATAGGAATCATTGTGGGTATTATTCTTTTAGATATGGGGCTGCAAGCAATGCATGTCACCAATCAAACAATTGTACTATCATCCCAGCCAGAAGCTGCCAATCGTTTGAATACAGTTTATATGGTCTCTTATTTCATAGGAGGTTCTATCGGGACATTCGTAGGAGGTAAGGCCTGGGGAGCTTATGGATGGAATGGCGTTGTATTTACAGGAGCCTTTTTTGTAAGCTTATGTCTTGTCGTACATTTAATTATAAGCAGAAAACCAAAATTCAACGAAAAATAGTTATCTTTACAACTATCAGAAATAAGATGTTTATGAATACACCATTACCTGAACGAATTTATAGGGAAGATCCATTGCCCAATATGGATGAGATAAGAGAGTTTATTGCACAGAAAGAAGCAGTGCAAGCCTTTGATTCGTTACTTGATTTTCTGAATGAAAACTATAACTTCGAACAAGAGATTTCTTTTGGAGGGAAAAATTATGGGGTAATTATTCGCTACCGCAAGAATGGTAAAACACTAGTATCCATACTTCCCGAAAAAGATGCATTCTCAGTAATCCTTATATATGGTAAGAAAGAAGTTATAACGTTTAATGCGTACAGGGAGTCCTTCAGCAATCTGTTCACAACGATATTCGATCAAACACCTCAGCTACATGATGGTAAGTGGATGCTAATCAGAGTTGAAGACAGTTCTTTATTACAAGAGCTGGAACGCATGATAATGATAAAGAAAGCGATAAAGAGGGAGAAAAGAGAAGCAACAAACTAATTCGAGAAACCTTTTTTTCGTAAAAGGTGCATTTCTAGTTTAGTTCGATAATCAATCTATTATTTATGCGAACGTCCTAAATAGTAAGATACTACAAGCGAACCAACCTGCAATCCCATTAAGAGCCAGAATGCATTTCTCCTCCTATTTTTACGTTTCAGAGCTTTTAACTCCTGTATTTGCTTTTCATTCAATAAGTCACATTCATGATTTTCCATATTATCTATTTTTTGTGTATTAACTATTTATGTAACAAAGTAAGGCGTGATTTGATCACCTATTTTTGATAATTTATAAAATTCCAACCATTCTTTATCTTCAGGCTATTCATATCATTTTACCAAAAGAGCTATTGCCACGGCAGGAACAACAAACTTAACTACATTAAATATTTTTTTACTCATTGGCACCTGCCTTGTTGGAGCTATCCCCGATCCTTGATAATAAGTCTCCAGATCCTGAGCAAAATTTTCATCCCAGAATTCACGGGTGGTAGAGTCGGGGAAATAAAACAGCTCTTGACAGAAACCCGACAAACGCCGATTTCGCATTTGCTTTTTTTCTATGACACCTTTAAACTCAACATCACAAAAGTAAGTGATCTCATCCTCCTTGCCAAATTCGTCTAGGGTCTGAAAACGATAGTAAGTATAGCAATCAGACATATAATACTTATCTCCTATCTTTTTGAAAGAGAAACGACCGACCTTTCTCTTTATTTTAACTCGGTTTCCCATATACCGCTTATACGGCTGACTAGCCAAAACAGAGTCGATAGACTCTATCTCCATAGAAGCAATAGTCATATCATCTTTATTAATGAATATCTCACCTCGTGCCCAACCATCCTTGCCTTGAAGAGGCTCAATCTGCAAAACGATATATGAACTATCAGATGTGAAAGAACGTGTAGTTTCGTTATTCTCACTTTTGCCAAAGGTAAATAGATGTGAAGCATGATATTCTGCCCCGTACAATTCCGAAGTAGGAGTCACTGTTCGTTGCACACGCCTTATATCAATAATATTGAGCATATAAGGTACTCTCTCCCTTTTCATATTTTTCTTCAGATCCTTCTCTTTCAGTGTTGTTGCATACTTCATATATATTTCGTTCTGCAATGTATCCGACTTTTTCGTCTGCTGAAAGTGCAACAAGTATCCCAAATGAAGATCGAGCAAGAGCTTCTTCTTCGTGTTTTGCATTGCTTCATCCAACAGAGCATCTGCATCTCCCGGGCTAATAACAATGGGGTTAAGATATACAGGATTCAATTCCATCCGAACAACAGGGTTTATCAAAAGTGAACTTTTAGCAACAGATTTCACTTTGTAACCAATACATTGGAAATGAATAACATCTTCGCTTACAGTCGGAATAGCATATCTTCCTTTAGTATCTGTATTAACATAGTCTCTCGAAGTGGCTCCATACTGTACTATCACATCCGCTATAGGTTTGTTGCTATCCTTATCGATGACTGTTCCTTGAATTAAAGTTTGTGCAAAAAGATGACTACCGATAAAGGTCAATAAGACTAGAAAAAGACATTTTCTCATATAAAAGTTTTGAGTAAGTTATGCATAAATGGAACCCTATTTATAAAAACGCGATTTTCAATCGAATCATATATTTACACAGCAAACAGACAGTAAAAAACATTTAACGAAAACAAATTCATATATTTTAGTATGGAATACAGTAAATGTACATTGTATTTTTGTACCTTTATCGCGCAGTTATTAAAATTCTATTTTTAATAGCATTTTTTAATAAATCGCTATACATAAAACTATCATACAGTTACCATGTCTATACTCTATCAAGCAGAGGAAGTAAAACTTCCGTCTATAAAGAAACGTAAAACTACAGACTGGATAAAACTGGTTGCCACATCTTATGGTAAACAGATTGGAGATATTTCATTTATTTTTTGCTCCGACAAAAAAATACTTGAAGTAAATAACCAGTATTTGCAACACGACTATTATACTGATATTATTACATTCGACTATAGTGAAGATGATATAATATCGGGGGACATCTTTATCAGTGTAGATACAGTCAAAAGCAACTCTGAAACGTTCGGAACGAATTACGATGAAGAGCTTAACCGTATTATAATACACGGAATACTGCATCTGTGTGGGATCAATGACAAAGGGCCCGGAGAAAGAGAATATATGACTGAATGCGAAAACAAAGCATTAAAAATATTGGAGGCATAGACAATCGTGCAAAAGTTTCTGAGCAAATTATATTATATCGTACCAATCTGCTGTTTCTTCCCGTTCTTCTCAGCACCGTTGGCTTTATTTCTCGGTATAATACTCGCTTTTTTCTATAAAGGGGAGGAAGTAGTTAAAACAGGAAAGCTAACAAAATATCTCCTGCAAGCATCTATTGTATGCATGGGTTTTTCGATGTCGATGCATGAGGTTATCCAAACAGGGAAAACAGGATTTATGATCACTGTCGGCTCTGTTCTGATAACAGTTTTGGCGGGTATTGGACTCGGATTATTATTGAAAGTAGGAAAAAACACAACATTACTTATATCTAGCGGAACAGCCATTTGTGGAGGCAGTGCCATTGCTGCCGTTGCCCCGGTTTTGGGGGCAAAAAACAACGAGATAAGTTTTTCACTTGCTGTTGTTTTTGTATTAAATGCTGTAGGGTTATTTATTTTCCCTGCTATCGGACATCTACTTCAAATGGATCAGACCCATTTCGGATATTGGGCTGCCATAGCTATACACGACACCAGCTCGGTAGTAGGAGCTTGTTCGGCATACGGAGAGCAGGCCCTGCAAGTGGGTACAACGGTAAAATTAACACGTACACTCTGGATTATACCGCTTGCACTATGCATTGCGTTCTTTAATAAAAATAAAACCTCGAAAATAACAATCCCTTGGTTTATATTTCTGTTTGTTGTTGCTATCATTATAGGAAACTATATTCCTGGAATGACAGAAACAAACGAACATCTCAGCTGGCTTGGAAAAAAAGGAATGATGATTTCTTTATTCTTTATCGGAGCCTCTATTAATCTGGAAGAAGTAAAAAAAACAGGTGTAAACACCTTTCTTCTAGGCATTCTTCTTTGGTTTGTAATAGCTGTATTATCTTTATACTGGATTAAACTAATGTTTTAATGAACAAAATTGTAGACAAAGAGTATTTCTCTGAAAACGTAGTTAAGTTTGAGGTTGAAGCACCTCTTATCGCTAAAAGCCGTAAGGCCGGCCACTTTGTCATTGTACGTGTTGGCGAGAAAGGCGAGCGTATACCTTTAACCATTGCAGCATCTGACCTTAACAAAGGAACTATCACTATTGTTATTCAGGCTGTAGGAGCCTCTTCAAAAAAGATTTGCGAACTAAATGTGGGCGATTACATAACCGATATTGTTGGCCCGCTAGGACAAGCAACCCATATCGAAAACTACGGAACGGTTATCTGTGCTGGGGGTGGAGTAGGTATTGCGCCAATGCTTCCAATTATAGAAGCGATGAAAAGAGCCGGAAATAAAGTTATTTCTGTCTTGGCAGCACGCACCAAAGACCTTGTAATACTCGAAAAACAAGTAGCCGAATACTCGGACGAAGTAATAGTTATGACCGATGATGGTTCGTACGGACACAAAGGATTGATTACAAATGGTGTTGAGATGGTAATTAATCGTGAGAAAGTAGACTTATGTGTAACCATAGGCCCTGCTATTATGATGAAATTCGTTTCTTTACTGACTCAGAAATACAATATTCCTACAATGGCTTCATTAAATACCATTATGGTAGACGGCACAGGCATGTGCGGTGCTTGTCGTGTATCGGTAGGAGGAAAAACTAAATTTGTATGTGTTGATGGTCCCGAGTTTAATGCTCACGAAGTAGATTTCGACGAAATGCTAATGAGGCTAAGAGCTTATAGTTAAATCAATTATTGAGTAAAACTAAAAATATCAGCTCAGTCTTATTACCTATAACTAATTACTTACAACTTACGACTAAAATGACAGAACAAGAATATATACAAGCACGCCGAAGCGAACCATGGAGAGAGGAACTGCGTAAAACGATGAAGGCTAAAGAACGAGGAGAAAAATCTCGTGTACACATGCCCGAGTTGGATGCTGAATACAGAAGCCACTCCCTGAAAGAAGAAGTTAATTTAGGACTTACCGCCGAACAAGCTATGGCAGAAGCGGCACGATGCCTCGACTGCGCAAACCCTACTTGTATGGAAGGTTGTCCGGTGGGAATCCAAATACCAACCTTCATTAAAAACATAGAACGTGGTGAATTTCTTGAAGCAGCTAAAGTGCTGAAAGAAACAAGCGCCTTGCCTGCTGTATGCGGACGTGTATGCCCACAAGAAAAGCAGTGTGAAGCGAAATGTATCTATATACAAAAAATGAAAAAAGAGCCCGTAGCTATCGGATACTTAGAACGCTTTGCGGCAGACTATGAGCGTGAAAGCGGACAAGTAGCTATACCCGAACTAGCTCCTGCCAATGGCATAAAAACAGCGGCTGTAGGCTCAGGCCCGGCCGGACTTTCTTTTGCCGGAGATATGGCAAAACGAGGATATGACGTAACTGTATTTGAGGCACTACATGAGATTGGGGGCGTTCTTAAATATGGTATACCAGAGTTCCGTCTTCCAAACGAAATAGTAGACGTTGAAATAAATGTGCTTCGTGATATGGGGGTTAAGTTCGTCAAGAATTGTATTGTTGGAAAAACGATTACCCACGAAGACCTGAGAGAAAAAGGCTTCAAAGGGATTTTTGCTGCAAGCGGAGCAGGGCTTCCTAACTTCATGAATATTCCGGGAGAAAATCTGATTGGAGTGATGTCGTCTAATGAATATCTTACCCGTGTCAACCTGATGGATGCATCAAACCCGGAAAGTGACACCCCTGTGCAAATGGGTAAGAAAGTTGCTGTTATAGGTGCAGGTAACACTGCTATGGATGCGATACGTACAGCAAAACGTTTAGGTGCAGAAAAAGCATATATCATTTATCGCCGCTCGGAAGAAGAAATGCCGGCCCGTATAGAGGAAGTAAAACATGCCAAAGAAGAAGGTATTGAGTTCTATACGCTGCATAATCCAATTAAGTACGAAGGTGATGAAAAAGGTCATGTAAAACGAATGCTCCTACAGAAGATGGAGCTTGGTGAACCGGACGCATCTGGTCGTCGTAAGCCTATCGCAATCGAAGGAGCTACTGAATGGTTCGACATAGATGAAGTAATAGTCAGTGTTGGAGTATCTCCAAATCCATTAATTCCTTCAACGTTTAAAGGTCTTCAAGTTTCTAAGTGGGGAACAATCATTGTGAATCAGGAAACAATGCAATCTGACCTGCCGGATGTATATGCGGGGGGTGACATCGTTCGTGGAGGGGCAACAGTTATTCTGGCCATGGGTGATGGACGTAAAGCTGCTGCAGCAATGGACAAAGCATTAAAAGGATAAAAAAAGATCTATTTATATAAGTAAGCCCTCATTGGTTCTTATCAATGAGGGTTTCGTTTTTTATCAAAAAATACAGATAAGATTTTCAATCCATTCGCAGCATAAGTACTATAAAATCACATTCTTTCTCTAGAAAGGTTAATTTCACATTCAGAATCAAAAAGATTGCGCACTTTTATCTTCTTTGTGCAACCCATATGAGTAGTGAACAAAAAATAGAAAGATTACGTTTTTTTTATGACAAATTGACAATTTTAATATTGTTTTTGCTTATTTATTCGGATATAAAAAGCTAAATTTGTGAGGCTATTAAAGGATTGATATACAATTAATGAATTAATATATTTAGAGTGTACATAGCCTGCATTTTATGTTACTCTTATCAGTATAATACCTAAAAAAAGTTATGGGAAGAGAAATTAAATTCAGCCTCGTTTATCGTGACATGTGGCAGTCATCGGGAAAGTACCAGCCGCGTGTTGACCAATTGACACAAGTTGCACCGGTTATTATTGACATGGGATGTTTTGCTCGTGTTGAAACGAATGGTGGCGCTTTTGAACAAGTAAATTTGCTTTACGGAGAAAATCCAAACAAAGCAGTTCGTGAATGGACAGCTCCTTTCAACAAAGTTGGCATCCAAACACACATGCTTGAACGTGGATTAAATGCTCTACGCATGTACCCTGTTCCAAAAGATGTTCGTCAATTGATGTTTAAAGTAAAACATGCACAAGGGACTAATATCTCTCGTTCGTTTGATGGATTGAATGACCCTCGCAACCTTGAACTTTCTGTAAAATATGCAAAAGAAGCCGGCATGATTTCTCAAGCTGCTCTTTGTATTACTTCGTCCCCTATCCATACAGTAGAATACTATGTAAACTTTGCTGACAAATTAGTAGAGTTTGGAGCTGACGAATTATGCTTAAAAGATATGGCCGGTGTAGGACGTCCTGCTTTCCTCGGCAAACTAGTGAAAGCACTGAAAGACCGCCATCCAAATATTCCGATTCAGTATCATGGACACACAGGTCCGGGCTTCTCTGTAGCTTCTATGCTCGAAGTTGCACGTGCAGGTGCTGACTATGTAGATACAGCAATCGAACCTTTAGCATGGGGAATGGTGCACCCTGATATTATCACAATACAGGCAATGCTCAAAAATGCAGGATTCTCTGTACCTGATATCAATATGAGCGCTTATATGGAAGCTCGCGCATTGACGCAATCATTCATAGACGATTTCTTAGGATATTGGATCGACCCTTCAAACAAAATAATGACATCTCTGCTTGTAGGCTGCGGTCTTCCGGGAGGTATGATGGGCTCTATGATGGCCGACCTTAGAGGTATGCATTCGGCTATCAATATGGCCCTTCGCAACAATGGTAAAGCTGAAGTTACATTGAATGACCTTGTAGTACAATTATTCGAAGAAGTAGAATATATATGGCCTAAACTTGGTTATCCGCCACTCGTAACACCATTCAGCCAATATGTGAAAAATATCGCATTGATGAATATATTCTCGATGGCTCAAGGACAACCTCGTTTCTCTAACATCGACAAAGACAGCTGGAATATGATACTTGGTAAAACAGGTACGCTTCCTGGCAAACTGGATGAAGAAATCGTTGAATTGGCTAAGGCAAAAGGACTTGAATTCTATACAGGTAATCCACAGGATGAATACCCTGACGCTCTTGATTCATATCGCAAAGAAATGGATGAAAACGGCTGGGATTACGGACAAGATGACGAAGAATTGTTTGAATTAGCAATGCACGACCGTCAATACCGTGACTACAAATCAGGATTGGCAAAAGAACGTTTCAATATAGACCTTGAAAAAGAAAAGGAAAAAGCCGGAGCTCCAATCATCGTAACACGTCAGGTAGTAGAAGTACCTGCATTTGATGCGGAAGCGATTAAAGCTAAATATCCGGAAGCAAAACCTCTTCAAGCTACTGTTAGCGGACAGGTTATCTGGCAAGTTGATGTAGACGATGTTTCTACCGCTCCTGTTGTTGGCACATCTGTAAAAGAAGGAGATGTTGTATGTTTTGTTCAAACTTATTATGGTATCGAAGAAGTAAAAGCTCTTACTTCAGGAAAGATTATCCAAATAGAAACAAAACAAGGCGCAAAAGTTCAAAAGAATCAGGTTTTAGCTTATATAGACTAAAAGTATCTGATTTCATATATAAAAAAGCATCATTAATAATGATGCTTTTTTTTGCATATATCCAATTGAAATTGAAGAAAAGGCATTATGTATTATTTAACAATATTAAACCCCCAATAAAATTATCACAATAGCTCTAAAACATTTACCTTTGGCGAAATTTTGAAAGAAAGTTTCGCGGAAAAATAAAGGGAAAAATGAAAAAGCTATTATTATTTATAATTTTGTTAGGGGCATTAAATATCTACGCCCAATCTCCAGAAAAAAACAAATACACTATCTTATTAACAGGCGCATCGTTTGCCTCATCAAACAACGGTTGGTTCGAATTAGCTTGCAAAAGGCTCGATGCTACTCCCATAAACAAGGCTATAGGGGGAGAGGCTATTGCTGATGCGGCAAATAAGATCGCAGCCGATACGCTTTATACAAAACAGCAACTAGAAGATATAGACGCTTTCGTAATAATGCATGTACACGATGAAGATGTTGCCAGTGAAAACGGTCTTAAAGAAAACTATAAAGATTATAAGACACCGTTCGACAGGTCAAATTATGCAGCTGCATACGACTATGTTATCAAGCATTACATTACAGATTGTTACAATTTGAAATTTGATACAAACTCAAAGTATTATAATACCCCGAGCGGAAAACCTGCAATCATAGTTCTATGTACACACTGGCATGACGCACGTATAATATACAATTCTGCAATACGTAAGTTGGCCGATAAGTGGGGCTTTCCGGTTGTAGAATTCGATAAGTATATCGGTTTCTCTAAAAATCACCTACACCCCGTTACCGGAAAGCAATATAGCATTTTGTATGCTCATAATAACGAGAAGGTAAATGGTGTAGAGTATGGATGGCATCCGTATAACGGAGAAGACAAGTATATACAACAACGTATGGCTGCTATATTCACCGATTTGATGAAAAAAGTTCTACCTTTGAAGTAGAATTATGCTATATTACAAAGAATATATAACCGATTCAACCCTATTGGGAATATGGAAGATAGAGGAAACCTGCGAAGAGCTGTTTTCTCTACTTGCCCATCACGAATGGATTCAGAATATATATACAGTAAAGGCTGAATCGAGGGTACTAGAAATATTATCGACGAGGATATTGATAAAAGCACTTACAGATGAGGAAAAAGAAGTGCGCTACAACACTACAGGGAGACCATTTCTCGCAGACGAATCTTATCACATGAGTGTATCTCACACCAAAGGTTATGTAGCTGTAGCGATCAATAAAGAGAAACCCATAGGACTGGATGTGGAGTATATATCAGAAAAGATAAAAAGAGTACAAAGTCGTCTTATTTCCGACAAGGAATATATTGACAAGGACAATGAACTCATCCACCTCCTACTCCACTGGTCGGCAAAAGAAGCTATGTTTAAGTACCTTGATGCCGAAGGTGTTGATTTCCGAAAAAATTTATTTGTAAGTAAGTTTACTCCTGAAGAGAAAGGAGCATTCAATACCAAAGAAACACGGTCGCCACAACACACCGAATTTAAAGCATATTACAAGGTCGAAAAAGAGTTTGTGTTGGTATGTATTGAGGAGAAAAGCTAAAGAACGAAACCATTCAAAGATTATTATAAAACGGTAGTTTGCGAATCATTCAATATAGCAATCCGATGTTCTTTTTCAATAAACTTAAAAAACATATACAGGCGATATTCAAATTCTAACCCATAATATCTATTTGCTTCATAATCAATTTTCACTTCATAGATATCGGGATTGTAGTGCAGCGGCTGACTATAACGATAATTCCATTCGCTTACCATCATTGCATTTTGTATCTTTAACGAAGAAGCAGAATAGAATTCTTTGGGCTTTTGCATAAGCAAGAAAGTTTCATAACCGGGATCAAGGACTGTTATTTCGCAAAGATCATCTAAATCAATCGGCTCATTACCTTTTGTCGTAATAAGAATAATACCATTAAAACGGTTAGAACATATCAGTGGAGGATTTTCTTTAAAAACTTCTATAGACTTTATGTCATCTAAACTAAGAGTACTTAAACTATCTGACTCCATAACTATTCCATCCACAATAAAAAGAGGTGGAACAGAGTTTTTAATAGTAGGCATATCTATTATAATCCGAAAGCCTCGCTCGAATGATGGACTTAAAATATCTAGTATAGCAGGTTAATTAAAAGACGATAAAATTGAAAGTGATTTCATTCTATTGTCTATTTTTATATCATTCAAAAGCTCCCCTTGTCCAAAACACAAACAAGGAATAATAAATGATAAAACAACTATTATTTTTTTCATAGCCACTCCGATTCAGATTACCTTCTTCAAATATAACGAATTACAATAAATAAAAAACAAAAGTAGCATGAATAAAATCCATGCTACTCTATATTGTCAAATGAAGAATGTCAACTCACGCAAGGCGGCTTACTTCCTTCACACCTTTCACTGTTTTCAATTTTTTTATCAGCCCGTTGAGCATATCTGTATTATTCAGCGTCACCGACATATTACCCTGAAACAGTCCATCATTCGAGTCGATGCTGATAGAACGCATATTTATCCCTTGTTCTTTGGCTATAATAGAAGTCAAGTTGTTAATAATACCGATATCATCATTCCCTATTATCCGCAGCGTAACAGTATAGGTAGAGCCCGATTTGCCCGACCACTTGGCAGGAATCACACGATAAGCGAAACGCGAAAACATATCATGGGCATTCGGACAATTTACTCTATGTATCTTTATTCCCTGTGACGATACAAAGCCAAATATTTCGTCACCATATATCGGATTACAGCATTTCGCCAGCTTATAATCCACACCTGTCAGATTTTGATCTATAATCAACTCCTCTTTGCTCGAAGAATCTTTCTTTGTTTCGGGAGTATATACAACGTAATTTTCGGCACTTATAGCCTCATGCTTATCATGCTGTTCTGTTTCTTTTTTCTCTAGGTCAAGATATTGATCTATAACAGAATTGACATCAAGACTTTCTTCTGCTATCTTAATATAGAAGTCTGTGATTGTCTTGAAACCAAGCTTTTTGATCAAACGCATCATTATCGACTCGTTGATCTCTATCTTCCTGTTCTTTACCCGACGCTTGAGTTGTTCCTTAGCGATCTCCACCTGCTTATTCGCTTCTTCCTTGAGGCTTTGACGTATTTTATTCTTCGCTTTCGACGTAGTTACAAAATTGAGCCAGTCCTGCTTTGGCGACTGATTTGGCGAAGTGAGTATTTCTATTTGGTCTCCATTCGACAATTTATGGCGGATAGAAACATTACGTCCATTCACTTTACCCGAAACACAGGTAGAACCAATACGAGAGTGTATCGAAAATGCAAAATCAAGCACTGTTGCCCCATTCGGCAGTTTATGCAAGTCTCCCTTTGGAGTAAATACATAGATCTCATCATCGTAGAGGTCGAGCTTAAAGTTCTCTAATTTCTCACCCGAATCAAGACTTTTATTTTCGAGCATCTCACGCAGTCCGGTCAACCAGTCATCCATCTTCGACTGACTTTTCACACCTTTATACTTCCAGTGTGCTGCCAATCCACGCTCAGCAATCTCATCCATACGACGGGTACGTATCTGCACCTCTACCCAACGGGATTCATGCCCCATAACCGTGGTATGCAACGACTCGTAACCATTACTTTTGGGAATAGAAAGCCAATCTTTCAGCCTTTTTGGATTCGGTGTATAAAGATCGGTTACAATCGAATACGCCTGCCAACACTCAGGTTTTTCTTTATCTAAAGGGGAGTTTAAGACTATGCGAATAGCAAACAAGTCATAAATCGACTCAAAATCTATCTTTTGCTTTTTCAGCTTATTATTAATGGATGATATAGACTTCACACGCCCCTTTATATCATATTTCAGCCCGGTCTCTTTCAGTCTGGCATCTATCGGTGCTATAAATTCGGCAATGTATTTATCACGTGAAGCTTTACTTTCACTTATTTTTTCTACAATATAGTCATAAGACTCTCTATCTGTATATTTCAGATAAAGGTCTTCGAACTCCGTTTTTATATTATACAGTCCCAGCTTGTGTGCCAATGGAGTATAAAGAAACGAAACTTCTACAGCCAATTGCAATCGATGTTGTTCGCTATACTTTTCGGCATTTCGGATACGATGGAGCCGGCTCGCTATTTTTATAAGAATTACCCGCATATCCTCGGCGAGTGTTATCAACAGCTTTATGTAATTGTCCGAAGCCATAGCCGACTCGTTCATTTCCAATGCATTGATCTTCATCAACCCCGACACAATATTTGCTATATCTTTACCAAATATCGTAGATACTTCTTCCAGCGATATCGACTTGTGCATCACAGGACGATAGACTAATAAAGCCAGAATTGCAGCACTTTTCAGCCCAAGCTCTTCCATGAGAATAATAGATGAACTCACTGTAAGGTCTGTAATACTACCAATCTTCTGATCTTTAGCATAGACTCCATCAGCCAATGCCTTCTTTATGACTTTCCTTATTTTCTCAAATTCATCAGGAGTGAGATTAGAATCCAACCCTCTCATCAATCTTTTGAATTTGGAATAAGTCAGGCCTTTATCGTTATATGTGGGGAAATTGTCATTCATTTTCTCTACAAAATATGAGTATATATAATTAAATTGACAAAGACAGGAAAAGATAAATCATATTAATCTCGTATCCGTTTGTAAAATTAACGCTTTTTTGAAAGTGACACGTCTTTTTTATAACAGATGTTTTAATTTTTTCATATTTAGAAACTTTATGCTTTTAGCAGACGTTTTAATGATCAAAGCATTTTAACTTTGCTTATGTTAAATAAACAACCTTGTTTCTCTAGAATAGAAACGGTATAGATTAAAAAAACAATTTATATAAAGCTAAGATGAAGGCAAACGATTACGCTAAACTCGAGAAAGATTATGACTTCAAAAGGCATTACTTTAATAACACATTCTGGTGGAAAACACTACTGATGGTGCCACCTATATGTTTCTTGTTTGTCGGACTTGTAGGAATAATATACTTGTTCAATAGTGACATGCTCGTATCGTGGTATATTATCCCTTATCTTTTTTTGTTCACTGTTGGCACTATTTGGCTAAAAGCACTGAAAAGACACATATTGAAAGCTGCAATGACTACAGAAGGGGCTTTTCATATTTGTCTTGCCACACCATTGGGAGACAAAGGTGACTACACTTATGCCGCATTTGCAAACAATACACGCCGACATGATAAATACTATATCACAAATCTGGTAAAAGAAATATCTCTTCACGACCTCTTGGCCAAGCATGAAGTGTCTTTCAAAAAAGAAGCTATTCTTATACATGACGAAGAAAGTGACAGTGATATATATGTAAAAGCCTATCCTAAAAAAGAAATAAACAAGCGGAATGCAGGATGGAGCCTAAGCGAGGGTTATTTTCCGGTGTTATATATAAACGACAAAAATGTTCCGATAATAAGAAGAAAAGATTTAGTGAGGAAATCATAATTCAATTTCATCTTAACAGGATTTTCACAAGTCTTTTATACCTTTGACACTCAAAATATCAAAGAACATAATTCATGGTTGAAAAAGACTCCAAAAACAAGAAATTTTCCACCCGCATTATCAGTGAAAAATTTTTCAAAAAAGATGTGCATGGTGCAATATCTATGCCTATTTATCGCAATGCTGCTTTCGAGTTTGCCGACTCTGAAAGTATAGCGGCTGCTTTTCAGTACAAAGAAGAGATCCCTTCACACACATATACACGCATAACGAACCCGTCTGTAGAAAATCTGGAACGGAAGATTAAAACAGCATCAGGAGCAGAAACCGTAATGATGGTAGCATCAGGAATGGCCTCAATCTCGAATACCTTCCTTACCATTGCTTATGCAGGAAGTAACATTGTAACATCGCCTCACTTGTTTGGTAATACATTTTCGCTATTTAAATTTACCCTTGCAGCATTCGGAGTTGAAGTGCGCTTTGTAAACACCGACAATCTGGAAGAGATAGCGTCAGCTATAGACGAAAATACATGTGCCTTCTTTTGCGAATTAATTACTAACCCGCATTTAGAGATCGCCAATCTCCCCGAAATATCAAAGATATTGAGAGCTAGAAATGTACCTATGATCGTTGATAGCACTATTATTCCTTGGTGTGGCTTCGATGCCAGAAAAGCAGGTGTAGATATTGAGGTCGTTTCTACAACAAAATATATATCAGGTGGAGCTACGAGTATTGGAGGTGCAATCCTCGATTACGGTACGTTCGACTGGGCGCACAACAAGCGTTTAGCAAATGTAGCAAAAACCGACGGTGTATCTCAGTTCTCATTTAAGCTGAAACGTGAGATAGCCCGCAACATAGGGGCTGCAATGGACCCAGATACAGCCTACCAACAATCGCTAGGTATGGAAACGCTGGAATTACGTTTCGAAAAAATGTCTGAAACGGCATATGAATTGGCGCAATTCCTTTCAGAACTGCCGGATGTTGTGAAAGTAGGTTATCCAAAATTAACCGGCTCTGCATATAAAAATATATCGGATTCCCTGTTTGTTGGTAATCCGGGTGCTATGCTGACATTTAGCCTGAAAGACAAAAAAGCTTGTTACGACTTCATGGATAAACTTTGCATTATCCGTAGAGCAACAAACTTGTTCGATAATAAAACATTAATTATACACCCCGACTCAACCATCTATGGCACATTTACACCCGAGATGAAGGAGATAATGGGTATAAAAAGTAATCTTATGCGCCTCTCTGTAGGTCTCGAAGATCCGGATGACCTTAAAGCTGACATATTGCAAGCTTTAGGTAAACAAAACTAATCTTGATTTTTAATTGTTATAAGATTATATCATTCAAAGAAAAAGTAGTACTTTTGTGCTCTGATTATGCGAAACGCAAATAATTGGGGCTAAATAGCTGATATAATGAAGATATTGATACTAAATGGACCAAATTTGAACCTGTTGGGAAAACGTGAACCGGAAGTTTACGGGAACATTTCTTTCGAAAATTATTTTACCCAATTGCAACAAAACTATCCAGATTGCGAATTATCTTATTTTCAGTCCAATCACGAAGGAGCTATTATAGACAAAATACATGAAACCGGATTTACATACGATGGCATTGTGCTCAATGCGGGAGCATATACGCATACTTCCATTGCCATACATGATGCCATAAAGGCTGTAACAACTCCGGTAGTTGAGGTGCATATCTCAAACATTCATACCCGTGAGAATTTCCGACACAAATCAATGATCGCTGCAGCCTGCAAAGGTTCTGTCGTTGGGTTAGGTCTGTTATCATACGAATTTGCTATCGACTATTTTCTGAAAGCAAAGAAAATATAAGATTGCAAGTGCAAATCTTTTAAAGAACTATATATTAAATAAAATTCCATTTATGACTCAGAAAAAAACGAAAATTGTAGCTACAATTTCAGACATGCGTTGTGATGTTGATTTTATTCGTGCATTATATAACGAAGGGATCAATGTTGTAAGGATGAACTCTGCTCACATGACAGAAGAAGGGTTTATCAAAGTAATGACTAATGTACGTGCCGTATCTTCACACATTGGTATTATGATGGATACTAAAGGACCGGAAATACGTACAACAGCTACAGCTTCAGGAGAAAAAATAGTTGTTAAAACCGGAGACAAAATCAAAGTTATCGGTGATATCAACATCCTATCTACTCCCGAGCAAGTTTCACTTTCATACCCAAGCATTATAGAAGACGTGCCGGTAGGCAGCACACTATTGATTGACGACGGAGAAACTGCACTAAAAGTAATCGACAAAACTGCAGAATATCTACTTTGCGAAGTACAAAACGATGGTACAATCGGTAGCCGCAAGAGCGTTAATATCCCTGGAGTAAAAGTAAACCTTCCTTCAATTACAGCAAAAGACAGAAGAAGCATCGAAATCGCTATCAAAAACAAAGCTGATTTCATCGCTCACTCTTTTGTAAGACATAAACAAGACGTATTAGACGTACAAAAGATTTTGGACGAATACAACAGCCCAATCAAAATCATCGCTAAGATTGAAAACCAAGAAGGTGTTGACAATATCGACGAAATCTACGAAACAGCTTATGGCGTGATGGTAGCTCGTGGCGACCTTGGTATTGAAGTTCCACAAGAAAAAATACCTGGAATCCAACGTTTGCTTATCCGTAAAGCCGTAGAATATAAAAAACCGGTTATCGTAGCAACTCAAATGTTGCACACAATGATCGAAAATCCACGTCCTACTCGTGCAGAGGTTACAGATATTGCAAATGCAGTATATTATGGAACAGATGCAGTGATGCTTAGTGGAGAAACTGCTTATGGTAAATATCCGATCGAGGCTGTTCGCGCTATGGCTCAGATTGCTGCTGCTGCCGAACAATCTAAATTAGAAGAAAAAGCAATGCCGGTTCCTTTCAAAGATAGAGAATACGGAAGAACATCATTCCTAGCTAAGCAAGCTGTTAAATCTTGCAACCAACTTGGAGTGAAAGCTATTGTTACAGACAGTATGACCGGACGTACAGCACGTACTCTTGCCGCATTCCGCAGCAAATGTCCTGTATATGCATTCTGCAACAAAGAAGAAGTTGCTCGCTGGTTATCTTTGAGTTACGGTGTAGATCCTCACTTCCAAGAAGATGCTGGTCTTACTAAAAACCACAAAGAATATTTCGTTAGAGCATTAAACCAACTTCAATTAGACGGAGTATTAAGCTCAGGTGACTATGTTACTTATTTGAGTGGAACTTTCTCTGATGGTAAAGGTGGAACATCTTTCCTTGAAATCGAAAAAGTTGGTGCTGTAATGGAACAAGGTGAGAAATTTTTCGTTCCTGTAGACTAATCGAACTTAAAATTTATTTATAAAAAAGGGTGCTTTTGGAAGCACCCTTTTTTATTTTGCATCTGTTGACTCTTCCTAAAATAGCTTAATATAAAAACCATTAATCTCGAGAACAATGAGAAATCATGTATATTTGAAACCGGACAAACGCAATACTAACAAAATAGACAAAGGCCCACAAAATGAAAATCCATATTTTATTATTTATTCTCCTTCTTTCGCCGATCGTTTATATCATTGGGCAAAATCATGATATTAATAAAATACTAAAAGAATTAGATGATGCTTTTGACAATCAAAACAAATATGACCAATTAAAAGAAGAACGTTTGAGCGAATTAAAAAAGAAAGTCAACCTAACCCAATCTCTAGAAAAACAATACGATATAAATAAGATTATAGTAAATGAATATAATACGTACATAAGTGATTCTGCAATTTTTTATGCTGCTAGAAATGTAGAGATATCTAAAGCGCTAAACAAAAAACGAGATGAAGATGAATCCCAGATATTACTTGCCAGAACATATGCCCGTGGGGGACTTTTTACTCAAGCAGAGGAAATATTAAAATCGATAAAAGTAAAAAAGTTACCTGATGATTTACGAGAAAAATATTATTCAGCCTATGCCCGTTCATATGAAGCACTGATAGATCATATAAATAATGAAAAGTACTCCGCTAGGTATGAAAAAAAGATGATCGCTTTTTTGGATTCAGCACGTCAAATATATTCAAAAGATAAAAATGATATCATTGATTATGTTTATATTGACTATTGGGAGAAGAAAACCGGACATCTTGAGCATCTATTAACTCTTCTACCAACATTAAATCCCGAGTCTCAAGATTATGCTATTATCTCTACTCTTATAGGAATAGAGTATTGGGAACGTGGTGATAATCTAGAACTGCCAATAATGTATTTAGCCCAAGCTTCTCTGGTGAATATCAAGTCTGCAATCAAAGATCCAATAATACTAATGAACCTAGCCCTCTTGCTTCATGAAACTAACGATTCGGAGAGAGCTTATAAAATCGCAATAAAAGCACTTAATGATGCAAATTTTTACAATTCAAAACATCGTAACAAAATCATATTAGAAACCTTTCCGATAATCGAAGAAACGTATCAAAACAAAATAATAGAACAAAGACAAGATTTAACAATGTACCTTATTATTATGATAGTATTTGCTATCGGACTTCTTTTTACATGCCTTTGCGTATACAGACAAATTCGTATTATTAAAAAGAATCGGAAGCAACTAAAACTACTTAATGATAGTTTGGATAAAGCGAACAATATCAAAGAAGAATATATTGGATACTTTTTGAAACAATACTCAATTTATATAGAAAAACTGGAAGAATTTAAACAATCTGTATACCGAAAGATAAAAGCGGGCCAAACAAATGACTTATTGGCAACAATGTCAGTATCAACAAATACAAAAAAAGAAATAGAAGAATTATATAGCAATTTTGATATGGCTTTCCTTAATATCTACCCAAGCTTTGTAAATGAAATTAATGCCCTGCTAAAAGAAGAAGAACGATATAAATTAAAGTCAAATGAATTAAATACAGAGTTACGAATATTTGCTCTTATACGCCTCGGAATAACAGATAATAAACATATCGCATCTTTTCTTCGCTATTCTATGCAAACGATATACAACTACAGGAGTAAAGTCAAAGCAAAAGCTCTGGCTGATAATGAAAATTTTGAAGAAAAAATAAAAAACATAGGTGCTATCATAAAATAACTTTACTTTAAGCACAATTCTAAAAACACACTACACAGTAATACACAAATAGTTGACATCAAATAAAGAGAAAAAATATTTACTAAAGAACTACTTAATATAAAAAAGAGCGCTTAGCGAGTATTGTAGAACTTAACTTTGCAGTCAAACAATTAAACTTACAAATACACTTTTTTACTACACTAAGAGAAATTGCCAACATGTAATCTATCCGAGTTAGAATTTATCTGGAGTATAACTTTATATGTTCATTGCTTATAGAAATTTTACTTGTAAGATTCTTTACAGATATTCTTCTTTACGAATAATCTTTACCAGAAAAGATATTCTTTCAGAAAATTGCAAACTACAAATGAATAAATGCAGTAAGAGTTCCTAAATTCATTTTTATCATTATGAAAATAATTAATCTAAAAAAAACAATTCTTTTGGTTTTACCAATAATAGTAACGACTGTAGCAAATGCTCAAGTAACAATTGGATCTAACGCAGAACCGTCCAGTGCAGCTATTCTAGAAATTAAAACAATGCACAATGCGTCGCACATAATCTCTATTACCGACGACAGCAATATTACCTCAGACAAAGGAGGATTAGGTTTGCCTAGGGTAAAACTTGTAAATAGAAAAACATTGGAGCCATTCATTCAAGGATCAATAGACGATCAGACCAAAATGAAACATGTAGGGCTAACTGTATATAATATAAAACAACAAATTACCAACTCTATTGACGAGTCATTCGAACCAGGTACATACGTATGGGACGGGAAGCAATGGAACATCTCAGGTGGCAGAGGAAGTGAAGGTGCTCGTTGGTTCTACCTTCCACCATTTCATCTATCGATAACCTTAGGCAGTGTAAATTCCGGAGAAATCAAATTACATGATATATATAAAAACCAATTTACCCAAACCGGAAATGGAGCATTTATATCTAGCGACACTAGCATAAATACAATACCATCTCCACTGAATGGTAAATTATATGAGAATAGTGAATTATACTATGTAGTTACTTATTATGATACGAGTATAATGTCTATAGCAAAAATAGATCCGGATGGTACAATGCACTATACAACCAATGGTACAGCTCCAAGCGCGAAATCATATATTAATGTTATAGCTATCGTAAAGTAGAAATGTGATGAAAAAATATTTTGTAATATGCATATTTCTCCTCTCCGCCATGTCAGCAAATGCACAAAGAGAGGGAACCTGGTGGCACTTTGGCTATAATGTAGGTTTCGATTTCACTGAGGTATTTAATGGCAATGCCACCTATCCAAAAGCTATATGCAATGCCCCCTTACGCCAGAACGAAGGGGTATTCTCTATCTCGGATAAAAATGGGAATTGGTTAATGAGTTCGGATGGAAAGTATGTCTACACTCCCGGAAGTATAAAAGAAGCCACTTTTCCTTTGTCAACGAATTCGGCTGATGGTGATTTTTCGATAAATAAAAACAATATATTATTTGGAAATTCCTCTGCTACCCAATCAGGCATCATGTGTCCAGTTCCGGGTGAACCGTCTTTGTACTACATTTTCACTATCGACGATAAGCAATCCAACCCCAGAAAAGGTATTAATTATTCTATTATCGATTTAGCTGCCAACAATGGAGTTGGGGAGCTTGTCATAGGTAAGATAAACAAATCAGTTACATATGGCTATCAAAAAAATAGTTTGACAGAAAGGTACACCGCAGCAAACGTAATGGAGAATATTACATTAACACCCTCTAGTGATGGAAACTATTGGCTAGTAAGCATTTTCGGCAGTCATTTTCATGCATGGAAAGTCACGAAAGACGGAGTGTCGGATACCCCTGTATTATCTCTATCTTCATATGAGTTTGCCAGTACAACCTCTTCCAATTCTTATCGTGGAGGATTGGGACATATTCGAATATCTGCCGATGGAACCAGAATAGCATACGCTATAGACCAAGCAAGTAATACTACCCCTGTAGGGGTATTCGGAACAGCTTTTTTCAATAATTCTACAGGAGAGGTAACTTCGTCGAAACACGCCACTAAAAATATCGCAGCCTATGGTGTAGAGTTTTCGCCATCTAACGAATGGTTATATCTGACAAATATGGGAAGTGCCGGCTTTATAAAGTTTAGTGACCTTGCCAATGGCTCTATGAACAACTATAGGAATATGATTACAACAGGCGAATTCAATGCAGTTATGGGACCCAAAGGTATTATGTACATGATCGTTAGAGGCAGTTCTACACTATATACAATAGATGACCCTAACAATCCTGACACAGCAGTACCGGCAAATACATACAAGGCACATCCTAATTTTTTTGCTTGTGGAGGGGCCAGCGTTTATCCCTTTAATGGATTGCCTAATTTTATACCAAGCTTTTTCTTAGTCAAAGCTCTTACAGGACCGGCAGAACTATGCACAGGAGCAGAAGGAGAATTTATATTGGAAGCTGAACAGGGAACAAGTGGATATGGAGCTGAGTATATAGAATGGGATATGGGAGATAATACTAAATATTATACAGGAGACCACCCGTTAGCTGACCCATCAACCAAACCTTGGCCAACAGACAATTTACATAAAATAAAACACACATATACATCTAGTGGAGTTAAAACTATAAGAACAAATCCTTATAACTCAAATGGACTAATGCCCGACAAAGAAGTTACACTAAATATTACAGTCAAGGATTGCGTTACTTATATTTATATAAATCCACACTTACGAGCAAAAATTATACAATAACAATCCGAGAATAAAAAATAAAGGGTGCGATTACACCCTTTATTTTTTATTCACAATCTGTTCGGTCATTCGTTGAATCATTGTCAGGCTGAGAGACAAGAAGGAAATCGATAGGCTCTGAAGTCTCATTGGCAATATAATGCTTCACCATAGGTTCTATCAAGATACCTTGCTGCTCATTAACAACTTCACGCTCGCCTTCAACGTAAAATATTGCTGTTCCTTTTGTCACAAAGAAGAATTGCCTGGCAAGAGAGTGGTAATGTAAAGTTTCTCTTGTATTTGCCGGCATGGTTTCAATTTTTACAGATAAAGAATCCCTACTCATCAGGATCCAACTGCTACATTTGTCTCCCCAAAAATAATGGGGTGCTGAATTTTTATCGACTGCTCTTCCCATGATAATTAAATTTAGATGTAACAATATGCTAAATATAAAAAATAAATTACATAAGAATGCTTTTTTAAGCAACAATTTATAAATAAATATCTTAGTTTTGCAGAATACACCGATATCTGCAGGCTATGACCAGAAAAGAATTGATACAATTAGTAGAACAAATTCTGGATGTAGAGAAGTACACAGAAGATCAATTGAATGAGATGTTAGAGTTATTACACAGAAATGTGCCCCACCCTGCAATATCTGATTTGATCTGCTATGAAAATTTATCTTCGGAAGAAATTGTAGACAAAGCGTTAAATTATAAACCGATTCAGTTATAAACCATGTCATTGGAAAAGGACGAAGCTATAGAAAGCTATATTCTTTCTCGTATCGATCAAGAAAGCGAGCTACTCAAACAATTAAACAGGGACGCTCACGTAAATTTATTAAAGCCAAGAATGTTATCGGGACATCTGCAAGGGCGTATGCTCAAAATATTTTGCAGAATGATGAATCCTAAATATATTCTCGAAATAGGAACTTATACCGCATACGCAACCCTATGTTTGGCAGAAGGAGCCGACAACGATGCTGAAATACATACCATAGAAGTAAACGACGAGCTCGAGGACTTCATTTTAAAGCACCTGCACAAATCGAAACTTAAAGATAAGATACATCTTCATATAGGAGATGCAATGGAAATAATCCCTCAGATAGACCGCACGTTCGATCTCGTATTCATTGATGCAAACAAACGCCATTACATTGAATATTATAATCTCATATTTGACAAGGTACGCCCCGGTGGACTTATCATTGCCGATAACACACTGTGGGACGGACATGTACTGGAAACTCCGAAACCATCGGACAAACAAACCATCGGGATACAACAGTTCAATGACATGATAGCGAAGGATGACAGAGTAGAAAAAGTAATCTTGCCAATACGCGACGGGTTGACATTGATATGGAAAAAATAAGAATCAAATCTCCACAGACTTGAATGTACGGATAGATATATTAAAGTTGCTAACGATTTAAATAGCTTGCTACTTGTAACTATTTTGTATTACCTTTGTAAGCTAAAATAATTAAGGATGGATACGACCAGACAACAAAAGATAAACAGGCTCATCCAGAAAGAGCTGAGTGAGATTTTCAGAAAACAAACCCAACAGATGAAAGGTGTACTTGTAACAGTGAGCACTGTACGTGTAACACCCGATCTTGGACTAGCAAAAGTATACCTGAGTATTTTCCCTTCCGAGAAAGGAAAAGAATTGCTTGATAATATAAAAACCAATGTAAAAAGTATTCGTTTCGACTTGGGACAAAAAGTAGGTAAACAACTACGTGTAATTCCCGAGCTGGCTTTTTATCTGGACGACTCGCTCGATTATCTGGAAAATATAGACAGGCTTCTCAACAAGGATAATAACGAAGTAAAAGAATAAGCTTGAATCTTGCGCTGCACATAGCCCGCCGTTATCTTTTCGCAAAGAAATCGCATAATGCTATCAACATCATATCGATGATCTCGGTATGTGGGATAACTGTTGCCACAATGGCGCTGGTATGTGCTTTATCGGTTTTTAATGGTTTTACGGATGTGGTAGCAAACACATTCAGCGCTTTCGACCCCGAATTACAAATTACTCCGGCCAAAGGGAAAGTATTTGACCCGACAAGTAAGAAGATAGAAGAAATCAAAGCTTTGCCCGAAATAGAATTCACATCCGAATCACTGGAAGACAATGCTTTGATTAAATTCGCAGACCGACAAGAACCGATTATACTAAAAGGTGTATCAGCCAATTTCATCAATCTCGCCAACGTAAACAATCTGATTATAGATGGAAAGTTTTCGTTACGCGAAGGTGATATCGAAAATGGAGTTATAGGGGCAGGCATGGCCATGTTTCTTGGTGTAAGAGCCGGATTCCTCGATCCGGTAGAGTTATATGCTCCCAAACGAAACGAACGCATCAATCTGGCAAATCCGGCAACAGCATTTACCCAGTCAGAAGTATTTGTATCGGGTGTATTTGCACTCAATCAGCAGAAGTACGACGACCAGATGTTCATTGTGTCAATAGACTTGGCACGCGAACTCTTCCACTACGACAAAGAAATATCATCCCTTGACATAAAAGTAAAAGACGGTTATAATGTAGACAAGGTACACGATAAAATAAAGTCTATACTTAGCAAAGATGAACTATTGGTAAAGAACAGATTCGAACAACAGGCTGATCTTTATCGGATGGTAAACGTTGAAAAATGGGTTACATTTCTCATTTTATGTATCATTCTTATAATAGCAGTATTCAATGTTATAGGCTCGCTTACGATGCTGATTATAGAGAAAGACGAGGATGTCAGGATATTAAAAAGCCTCGGAGCAAACAATACATTGATCACACGGATTTTTCTCTTCGAAGGCTGGCTGATCACATTTGTAGGAGCCGTTGTAGGTGTAACTCTCGGACTCACGCTTTGCCTGCTACAACAATACTTCGGATTATTGAAATTAGGCAATACTCCCGGAGCCTTTGTTATAGATGCATACCCTGTATCGGTACAAGCTTTGGATATTGTACTGATATTTGTTACTGTGAGTATCATTGGATTCCTCGCTGTAATCTATCCTGTAAATAATCTAAGGAAAAGGCTATAAGATCAGTTGCCAGAATTCGACATCAATCAGTTTCCCGAATTTAACTCCCGACTCCCTGAAATTGCCGACCAGTTCAAAGTTAAATTTTCGATGAAGTTTCCTGCTTGGATCATTGGGCAATGATATTACACCAATCAGTGAATGTATGTTTATATTTCGGGCTCTGTTTATCAGTTCCTGATATAAAATACTGCCTACCCCGCTTCCTATGGCATTGCGATCAAGATATACGCTTGTTTCTAGCGTTATATCGTAAGCTACACGCTCACGCCAATTGTTGAGATAAGCATAACCAATTATTTGCCCACCTTTCTCGTATACAAAATAAGGAAACCCCTTTGCCTGCACCTTGCCTATCCGCTTCCGGATATCTTCGTCAGTAACAAGATCATACTCAAAGGTCACGACTGTTTCCTCAATATAATAATTATAGATGGCTGCTATCTGCGCAGCATCAGCGGGAGTTACATCTCTTATCATTCGATATAAAATAAATAATCTTTACTCTCCGGTATAAGGGGGAATTTCTTGTCCTTGACTTGGCACAGCAGGACTAGCAGCCACAATACTGTCTACAATAAACTTCGTATATCCCCGCCAAGGTAAAGCCCCGTAATATTCTTTGTAGTGCAGCTTCACATTCTGTCCACTGAGTGACATCAGTTTTATAGCCAACTCTTTATCTTCTATCGAAAATTGGAATTCATTGGATTGCAAACCTTGCTGTCCGGGACGAAATCCAGATTGAATCAACTCTCCTTCGTAGGTTTTGAATATAATCCCTTTATGCTTCACATTGTTAAGCATACCGGCTTTTACCCCCGAATCACTATAAGGTACATAATAGCGGATATACAGGAAGGTAAAAAGACCTGCTATAAGGACTGCTAAAATTATAAGAACAACTCTTTTTGCCATAATATTATAAAATGTAAGATGGAACAAAAATTGAAGATGTTTTATTCTGAAAACAAAGATATTCATATTTTTAAACTATTTTTGTTCTACAGTTTAAAAACATAACAGTAAAAATCGAATATTCTATGAATATAGAAGAACTCAGAGAATACTGTATATCTGTAAAGGGCGCATCGGAAAGCTTTCCTTTCGACGAATCTACTTTAGTCTTTAAAGTCATGGGAAAAATGTTCGCATACACAGGCTTAGACCCCAAAGATGGATTTTTCAAGGTAAATTTGAAATGTGACCCGGAAAAATCATCTGAACTACGCACAAGATATGAAGGAGTAACACGTGGTAATCACACACGAGGACTCTTATGGAATGCCGTCTATCTTGCGAGTGATGTACCTGATAAGTTGATAAAAGAATTAATAGATCATTCTGTCGAAGAAGTTATAAAGAAACTACCGAAGAATAAACAAGCAGAATATCGAAGTTTGTAAAAGAAATATAAAGCAATGATAATAAAAGACGCTCAATTTGTAATAAGCAATACCGATTATAGAAAATGTCCTCAAGACGGTAAGCCCGAATATGCATTTATCGGACGCTCTAATGTCGGCAAATCATCCCTGATAAACATGCTTACCAACCGCAAAGGATTGGCTATGACATCGTCCAAACCGGGAAAAACTCAGCTCATCAACCACTTCATTATCAACGACGAGTGGTATCTGGTCGATTTACCGGGATATGGATATGCACAACGAGGAAAAGACGGCAGAGAACAGATTCGTAAAATAATAGACAATTATATACTTAAGAGATCTGAACTAACCTGCCTCTTTCTATTATTAGATTGCAGACATGAACCTCAGAAAATAGACCTTGACTTCATCAATTGGCTAGGCGAAGAAGGAGTACCCTTTGTGATTGTATTCACCAAAACAGACAAAATAAGCAAAGGACGACTAAAAGATAACTCCGAAATATATATAAACAAATTACACGAAACATGGGAGGAAATCCCGACAATATTTTATACTTCTTCCGAGCAGAGAGCAGGAGGCGATGAGATATTGGATTATATAGACAACATAAATAAAAGCTTGAAAGGGAAATAAAATTTGACTTAAACCCTGAAAAGGGCAGAATACGAATCAACTCAATTCCATAAACTAATCATAAAAAGTCAAGATATGTTATCTGTACCTTTAATAAATATAGCAGATATAAACAGAGCCGATCTGGTTCTGGAGAAGATGCAAAATATACAAAAGAATAACATCTCTGCTGTCAATTGGCCGGAGCTATACCCTTCCAAGCCTGAAGTTGCATTCAAAATAGCACACGACGGTAGTCATATCTTCCTGCAATTCTTTGTTGAAGAAAATGAGATTCTTGCAAAAACAGCAGAAGATAATGGGCATGTATGGACCGATTCGTGCGTAGAATTTTTCATTTCTTTCGATGGTTTATATTATTACAATACAGAGTTTTCTTGCATCGGAAAAGCACTGATGGGCTATCGTAAAGAAAAAAAAGATTCCCGGCATGCAAGCCAACAGATATTGGACTCCATTAAGCGATACCCAAGTCTTGGAATAGAGCCATTTGATAAAAAACAAGGCGATTTCAAATGGAATTTACTGCTTGTTATTCCCGTTACAGCATATTGGATGTCTGACCTAAAATCTCTAAATGGAATAAAAGCCCATGCAAATTTCTATAAATGTGGAGATAATCTGACTATTCCTCATTTTTTATCATGGAATCCTATCCATACAGAGAAGCCAAACTTCCATGTTCCACAAATTTTCGGAGAACTTAATTTCGAATAAAACTATAGGATAGTGCTATACTTAAAGAGCAAGAATAGAGGAGAATACTCATTATTACTTTTTTGTTAAAAAAATGTTACGACCGATTTTTTTTTCTATCTTTGCGGGACAAAAGCAGTTGGTACTGTTTTTCTTGATGAATATATTTTTAATCTTTTATGAAAAATAACTTATTCGATAGGTTTAAACCTAAAGAAAACAAATTCTTCCCTCTTTTGAGCGGAATGGCAGAAGTAATAGTCACCGCATCGGATCTCATCATTGAATGTGTTCAAGTAACTAACCACAACGAAGCTGTAGAGTATTACAAAAAAATTAAAGACCAGGAAAGAAAAGCCGATACCATCCAAAATCAAATCTTCGAAGAGCTCAACCAAACATTTATTACCCCTTTTGACCGGGAAGATATAAACCATCTTTCGTCAACAATGGATGATGTTATTGATCTTATCAATAGTTGTGCTAAGCGTATCATGCTTTACAGCCCGAAGGTAATGCCAGAGAGTGCTGTACGACTCGCTATGTTTGTAAGAGAATCTTCGGGCTTCCTGATTCAGGCAATCGGAGAACTTGATGTATTGAAAAAAAGTACATCCCGAATAAAAGAATACTGCGAGCAACTGGGTGTGATTGAAAAAAAGGCCGACGATGTGTACGAACATTTTCTTATCGACCTGTTTGAGAATGAAAAAGATGCCATTGAGGTTATTAAACTAAAAGATATTCTTCACGAACTCGAACGTGCTACCGATGCAGCAGAATCAGTAGGAAAAATTATTAAAACAATGATCGTTAAGTATTCATAATAATAAAGAAATGACATTATTAATAATAATCATTATTTTAGCGATCATATTTGATTTCATAAATGGCTTTCACGACGCTGCCAACTCAATAGCAACCGTCGTATCTACGAAAGTTCTTACACCGACCCAAGCTGTAATTTGGGCTGCCTTTTTCAACTTCGTAGCTTATTTTATCGCAAAATATATTATCGGCGGATTTGGTATTGCAGACACTGTATCCAAAACCGTGGATATGGAATTTATAATTCAAAGCTTTGGCAACCCATCTCTGGTTATCATAGCCGGACTGATAGCTGCTATTTCTTGGAACCTTATTACATGGTGGTTAGGAATCCCTTCATCTTCTTCACATACTCTTATCGGAGGATTTGCAGGAGCCGGTATCGCCGCTTCAGGTTTTCAAGCTGTACATTCAGGCGTTATTGGTATTATTGCGCTGTTTATTGTAGTAGCACCTCTGATTGGTATGGTTTCGGGTAACATCATCACGCTGATCACCCTCCACTTTGTAAAAAAGATAAAACCGGGTAAGGCCGACCGTTGGTTCAAGAATCTACAGCTCATCTCATCCGCAGGACTTAGTATAGGACATGGATTGAACGACTCGCAAAAAGTAATGGGTATCATTGCAGCTGCATTGATTTCATATACAGCAACTACGCCCGACGTTCACCCTTGGTTATATATGAATGACATGAACGATATGCACGACTGGGTGCCACTCGCATGTTTTACTGCGATTGCAATAGGTACAGTTTGTGGAGGATGGAAAATCATGAAAACGATGGGAAACCGTATTACAAAAATCACTCCTATCGAAGGGTTCTGTGCTCAGACAGCAGGTTCTATCACCTTATATATATCCGAAATGCTGCACGTGCCGGTAAGTACAACCCACGTAATCACAGGTAGTATAATAGGCGTAGGATCAGTAAAACGTCTTTCAGCTGTTCGCTGGGGAGTAACCAAAGATTTATTGATAGCATGGATACTGACTATTCCGGTTAGTGCCCTGATGGCTATTGTATTCTATCACATTCTGGGACTGATCGTTCAATAAGAACACTCTCTATAAAATAAAAGCGGATGGTTAAAGTTAACCATCCGCTTTCTTCATTTAAATTTTTCTGCAAAAGCATTGCTTTATACATTGAAAAACAATATCTTTGCACCGCTTTTCGAAGCAAGAATGTTTAACTTTTTAATGATACTGATCAGGACTGGTGCCAGATCTAATTTTGAATGATTGATAATTTAAAAAATGTACAACCGGTTGCAGATTTCGACTGGGATTCGTACGAAAAAGGAGACTCTTACACAGGTAAGAGCAAAGAAGAACTTGTAGAAACCTATGACCAATCGTTGAACAAAGTAAACGACAAAGAAGTGGTAATGGGTAAAGTAACTGCTATGAACAAACGCGAAGTTGTTGTTAATATCGGTTACAAATCAGACGGTATCGTTTCTATGAACGAGTTCCGTTATAACCCGGATCTAAAAATTGGTGACGAAGTAGAGGTATACATAGAAAGCCAAGAAGACAAAAAGGGACAACTTATCCTTTCTCACAAGAAAGCACGTGCTACACGCTCTTGGGATCGTGTTAACGAAGCTCTTGAAAAAGACGAAATCATCAAAGGTTATATTAAATGTCGCACTAAGGGCGGTATGATCGTTGATGTATTTGGTATCGAGGCGTTCTTGCCAGGATCTCAGATCGACGTGAAACCAATCCGCGACTATGATGTATTTGTAGGTAAGACTATGGAGTTCAAGGTAGTGAAAATCAACCACGAGTTCAAAAACGTTGTTGTTTCTCACAAAGCTCTTATCGAAGCTGAACTTGAACAACAGAAAAAAGATATCATCTCTAAGCTTGAAAAAGGTCAGGTACTTGAAGGTACAGTTAAGAACATCACTTCTTACGGTGTATTTATCGACCTTGGCGGCGTAGACGGACTAATCCACATTACAGACCTTTCTTGGGGACGTGTACAACACCCAGAAGAAGTGGTTAAATTGGATGAAAAAATCAACGTTGTTATTCTTGACTTCGATGATGACAAGAAACGTATTGCATTAGGATTGAAACAATTGACTCCTCACCCTTGGGATGCTCTTAGCGCTGAGCTTAAAGTAGGCGACAAGGTGAAAGGTAAAGTTGTGGTTATGGCTGACTACGGTGCATTCATCGAAATCGCTCCGGGTGTAGAAGGCTTGATCCACGTTTCAGAAATGAGCTGGGCTCAACACTTACGCAGTGCACAAGACTTTATGAAAGTTGGCGACGAAGTAGAAGCTGTAGTGCTTACTCTTGATCGCGACGAACGCAAAATGTCTCTTGGTATCAAACAATTGAAACCAGATCCATGGGAAAATATCGAAGAAAAATATCCTATCGGAAGCCAGCACACTGCAAAAGTTCGCAACTTCACTAACTTCGGTGTATTTGCCGAAATAGAAGAAGGTGTAGACGGACTAATCCACATTTCAGACCTTTCTTGGACTAAGAAAATCAAACACCCTAGCGAAGTTACTGCTATAGGTGCTGACATCGAAGTACAAGTACTTGAAATAGACAAAGAAAACCGTCGTTTAAGCCTTGGTCACAAACAACTTGAAGAAAACCCTTGGGATGTATTCGAAACTATATTTACTGTAGGTTCTGTACACGAAGGTACTCTTGTTGAAATGGTTGACAAAGGAGCAGTAATCTCTCTTCCTTATGGTGTTGAAGGTTTTGCAACTCCTAAACATTTGGTAAAAGAAGATGGTTCTCAGGCTAAGATCGATGAAAAACTTGATTTCAAAGTAATCGAGTTCAACAAAGACTCTAAAAGAATCATAGTATCTCACAGCCGTGTGTTTGAAGATGAAAAACCGGAAGCTAAAGAAGCTGCTGCTGAAAAAAGAGCAAAAAAATCTTCTAAGAAAGAACAAGCTGAAACTTCAACTCAATCTAACGTAGAAAAAACTACATTAGGCGATATAGAAGAGCTTGCAGCATTGAAAGAAAAACTTTCGGGAGATAACAAATAAATATCTTTTTGATATTCTGATAAAAGGGTTCACTAATTAGTGAACCCTTTTTCGTTTAAAATGTTAAAATAAAAGTGAAAGTTCTCTGTACATTTTGTATATATGAAAAGACTATCTAATTTTGCAGTTTAGTTGCATAAGCAATCAACACATAAAACCACTATATGAATACTAAGAGTTTAGGATTAGCCTTATTTTTCTTTTTTAGTATAGCTTCCACAGTTTCGGCACAACAGTTTCTATCGCTGGAGCAATGCCGACAACTTGCAATAGAGAACAACAAATCGCTCAAGATAGCTTCTGAGCAAGAGAGAATAGCATATTATGAGAAAAAGGATGCACTTACCAAATTCTTCCCTGAGATATCGTTTACGGGAGCATATTTGCGCAATCAGAAGAATTTGTATCTCATTCCATCTTCTGCCATACCTACATCTATACCTCTCCCGATAGAGATTCCCGGAATAGGCAATAATATTCCGATAGACGACAAAATCCGTAATAGCATTCATGATCTAGGAAAGGTAGACATTAAAAACGTATGGGCGGGAGGATTTACGCTTACACAACCGTTGTTTATGGGAGGAAAGATCGTTGCTTACAATGATCTGAGATCTTATGCTCAAGATCTAGCCAAAACGATGAAAGAGACTCAAATGACAGAGGTTATCGTGGAGGTAGACAATGCATATTGGCAGGTTGTATCAGTAGCCAATAAGAAGAAGTTGGCAGAGGCGTATGTCAAACTCATGCAAAAGATGGACTCTGATATTTCAGCCATGGAGCAAGAGGGCGTAGCCACAAAAGCCGACAGGCTCTCTGTAAACGTAAAACTAAACGAGGCAGAGATGACTCTTACAAAAGCGGAAAACGGGCTGAGTCTTTCAAAAATGCTATTGGCACAAATATGCGGACTGGAGATCAACGATCAGCTTACATTGAAAGATGAAAATATAACAAACATTGCAACCGACGAAGGCGTAGATGCTATGCCCAACATAGACGAAGCCATATTGAGCAGGACAGAGATAAGAAGTCTCGAGCTAGCCACAAAGATATATGGTAAGAAAGAAAAGATTGCAGTAGCCGATTTTATGCCGAATGTTGCACTTACAGCAAACTATTTATGGACAAATCCGAACTTATTTGACGGTCTGGAAAACAAGTTCGCCGGAATGTGGAATGTAGGAGTACTACTAAAAGTCCCTTTGAATTTTGCTTCTAATTCAGCAAAGCTTAATGTAGCAAAAGCCGAAACACGCATCAAACAATTTGAAATGGAGGATGCAAAGGAAAAGATTAAATTACAAATAAACCAATCAGCATACAAACTGTCGGAAGCAAACAAAAAGCTAAAGACTGCGCAAAAAAACACAGAAAAGGCGGATGAAAATCTAAGATACGCAAACGTAGGATTCGAGGAAGGAGTAATCCCTTCGTCGGATGTTATAGCAGCACACACAGCTTGGCTATCGGCTCACTCGGATCTGATAGATGCACAGATCGACATTATCTTATGCCGAATATACCTGAACAAAGCATTGGGTCGTAAGTTTTAAAAACATCTTATATTTATCTATATATAAAGAACTAAGATGATAAAAGTATACAATTGGGAAAACAATAAAAAAAGTGTCACTTTTGTCACCTTTTAGACCTAAAATCACTGATTAACAAATCGATATATATATGAAAAAAAGTAACAAATAAAGATATGGATACAGAAAACAAAAAAACAGGTTCTAAACTCATACCTATTCTGATTTTTGCCGCCGTTATTATTCTAGTTGGCTTATACGGTTTCTTCTTCCTCAACCAAGAAGACAACATCATACAAGGTGAAGCAGATGTAACCGAAGTACGTATATCCAGCAAAGTGCCCGGACGTATCGCAAAATATATGGTAGACGAAGGAAGCTATGTAAAAAAAGGTGACACTCTTGCTATACTAAGCATTCCTGACATCGATGCTAAGCTGGCACAGGCAAATGCGGCACAGCAAGGAGCTGCGGCACAAAACCAGAAAGCAATAAAAGGGGCACGCGTAGAGCAAATCCAAGGGGCATACGAAATGTGGCAAAAGGCTAAAGTAGGAACAGACATAGCGCAGAAGTCGTACAAGCGTGTTCAAAACTTGTTTGACAAAGGTGTTGTAACCGCACAAAAGAGAGATGAAGCCGAAGCACAATACAACGCATCAGTTGCAACAGAAAAGGCCGCGAAGTCTCAATACGACATGGCTGTAAACGGTGCAGAAAAAGAAGACAAAGAAGCCGCCTTTTCCTTATTGGAAAGAGCAAAAGGTGCTGTAGCAGAAGTATCATCTTACATCTCTGAAAGCTATCTGATCTCACCTATTGACGGAAAGGTTACCGAAAAATTTCCGAACGAAGGAGAGTTGGTAGGTACAGGTGCTCCGATAATGAATGTTGCTAAACTAGACGATAAGTGGGGTTCATTCAACATCAGAGAAGACCATCTAAAGAACTATAAAGATATAGGTAAAACATTCAAGGCATACGTTCCGGCACTGGATCAGGAAGTAGAGATGACCGTATACTATGTCAAAGATTTGGGATCGTATGCAGCATGGAAAGCGACTAAAACAACAGGACAGTACGATAGAAAGACTTTTGAGGTAAAAGCTCGATTCAACGATAAAGCCATCGATGTACTGCCGGGAATGTCACTTATCATTAAAGAATAACAAATGAGCTATAAAACCGGTATACTAGCCATATTCAAAAGGGAGTGGATACGTATATCCTCATCCAAAATATGTATATGGGGGATATTCGTTGCTCCGCTATTATCCATGATTATTTTGATGTGGATGATGAGCGCAGGGCTACCCTCACGTATACCTATTGCGGTGGTAGACCTAGACAATACGACTACAACACGCTCTTTGATACGCCAGTTGGATGCTTTTGAAAAAACGAATATACAGTATAAAAGCCTTTCGTTTAAAGAAGCAAGGCATCAGATGGAGCGAATGGAAGTATATGCTGTACTGACCATACCGAAAGATTTTACGAAAGATGCAATTTCAGGCAATCGCCCCAAATTGGTTTATTATACCAACAATGCTTTTTTGATATCGGGCTCTCTGCTATTTCAGGACTTGAAAACAATATCTACATTGGCTTCGGCCTCAGTAGGGTTAAAGACTGCAACGGCAAAGGGTTATACAGAAAACCAGATTATGCCGATCTTACAACCGATTACGATAGACGCTCATCCCACAGGAAACCCTTGGCTCAACTATTCGGTATATCTGAACAATGTTCTCTTGCCGGGTATATTGCAATTGATTATCCTGATGTTTACCGTATCGGCTTTCGGTTCGGAAATAAAAGCAGGTAACGGTCCAAAGCTTATGTCTATGGGAGACAACTCCATCATCAAAGTAATGATAGGGAAACTACTTCCATATACGATCATATATATGGGGATAGCGTTATTATTTGTGGCAGTCCTTTATTACATCAATCGATTTCCATTGCATAATGGTTTTTGGCCTATGTTCTTTAATTATGCATGCCTCATTCTGGCAGCACAGGGAGCAGGCGTCATACTTCTGGGAATATTCCGCAATTATCGGTTTGCCCTAAGCATAGCCAGCCTTATAGGGATGGTGTCATTCTCCATTACAGGATTTTCATTCTCTACGTTGGCGATGGATGGAAGCCTCAGCGCATTGAGCAACTTATTCCCGCTAAGGCATTTTTTCCTTATCTATGTAGATCAGGCGCTAAATGGTATAGCGGTAGGCTACTCCATGTATCATTATGCGGCACTGCTTGGATTTGTGTTGCTATCAATATTCTTCTTCGGTACTGTAAGAAAATTACTGAAGGATAACGTATATGAGCTATGAAAAGATTACTACTTGACATATATTATGTTTGGATCAACGAGCTAAAGGTCATATTCAAAGACCCGGCTGTTATATTGCTGTTCTTTATAGTACCGTTGGCCTATCCTGTACTGTATAGCTTTATATACAATAACGAAACTGTACATGAGGTAAAAGTTATATTTGTAGATGATTCAAACTCTTCGCTCTCAAGGGAATTCAAGAGAAAGGTAGATGCCACAGCCGATGTAAAGGTAATAGGATACGCCTCGGACATGGAAGAAGCCCGTGAAGCTCTCCGAAGAAAAGAAGCTTACGGGATAATGTATATCCCCAGAGATTTCAGCAAAGACATACATACTCAGCAACAAACGAAAGTCAGCGTGTATGCCGATATGAGCAGTTTGTTGTTTTACAAAGCAATGATACTCAGCGCTACCGAAGTATCGCTGGATATGGGTGCTGATATACGCGTAGTTGAAACCGGAAGCGGAAGTCAGGAAGAAGATGCCACTACCCGGCAAACAGTAGAAAATGAATGGGTTCCGATGTATAATCCACAGAATGGATTTGCAAGCTTCCTTGTTCCTGCGATACTTATATTGATTATACAGCAAACAATGTTTCTCGGTATAGCTACTATTGTTGGCACACACAACGATAAGAAACGATTTACAATAGCATCACACACAGCCCAAGGCAAAAATGTAGGAGCCATAAAGCTAACGATCGGTAAAGCCTTTTGCTATGCCTCTTTATACATGCTGATCTCGGTATGGGTACTGCGAGTAATACCATATATCTTCAAGTTTCCGCAGATAGGAGATCCACTGACAATTGCAGTATTTCTTATGCCGTTCCTGTTGTCGGCTACATTCTTTACAATGACACTCTCCTACTTCTGCTCGCAGCGTGAATTCGGTATGATGTTGTTTGTATTTACGAGTGTCATATTCATATTTATATCGGGTATATCTTGGCCTTGGACTGAGATACCTACAGCCATAAAGGCAATAGCATACATTGTTCCGTCTACACCAGGCATTCACGGGTTCATTAAAATAAATACAATGGGAGCTACTCTGAATGATGTATGGTTCGAATATATAGCTCTTTGGATACAGGCAGGAATATATTGTATTACGGCAACCATAATGTATAAATGGTGGATACAGAATTACGACCCGGAATACAAAGGAATGATAAGAAAAAGAGTTGAATAAATCTTCAACTCTTCTTCATCTTCTATTGATATTTCTCGAAGTCAAAATCTTCTCGCTTAGCAAAGCCTCCTTCTATAAGTAACTCTGCAGCGCGCCTGTAATCCTCCGATCTGACCTGTAATCTGGCTGTACCTAACCCAGCAGTGTAAACAGTAAGATATTCTCCATTTACAACACAGTCTATGCCATTGTCAATCAGAAATGATTTTGCTATAGCCAAATTAGCTTCAAAGTCAGCGCTTTTTAAAGTAACCAGTTCATCCATAATCTTTAGATTTATTATCCACTTATAAATGTAGATATAATCAACAAACTAGACAAGACGAACAATATTTATTTCAATTATTTATAAAATAATTTGGTTTACAATATAAACTACTTTACATTTACGGAATAAAATATTATAAACCACTTTAAGGAAAAAAATATGATACTCCGGTTAACTCTAATAATAATTCTATTAACGATATCAGTCAGGGCATTTAGTCAGTCTCAAATACAAGGATATGTAAGAGATGAAAACAGCAAAGGTATAGCTTTCGCAAATGTTTATATAGAAAACAGAGTAGATGGAACGAGTACTGATGAGAACGGACACTTTACTTTAGAAACTGAAGAGAAAGGGTCTGTTACGCTGATAGCTTCATTTGTAGGATATAAACCGTTCTCTATCACTTCCGATGTTTCGAAACTGAACAACTTAACTATTAACCTGAAGCCCGACCTAACAAACTTAAATGAAGTAGTCGTTACGGCAGGTAGTTTCCAGCTAAAAGGAGGATCGAATCTGGAAAAAAAGAATGCTATCGATCTAGTTACAGCTGCAGGCTCGGAAGGAGATTTATATAAATCCATAACAAACTTACCCGGCGCTCAAATATCGGGTACAGACGGCAAACTGCAAGTAAGAGGTGGAAGTAGCTATGAGACTCAGACCTATATAGACGAGATGCACGTAATGTCGCCATATACATCCATGCCGGCAAACACAGCAGTGAGGGGAAGGCACTCTACATTTATATTTGATGCGATAAATTTTTCAACGGGAGGCTTCTCGCCGGAATATACTCAAAGTTTGTCGAGCGTACTACCCTTGTCGACTAAAGACGAAAGTACTATTACGAAGATAGGAGCCAGTCTAACTAGCGTAGGATTGGGAACGGGAGGGACTAAATCGTGGGATAAAGGATCTGCTTCTTTTGATGTAAACTATACAAATCTTGAACCATATACAAAACTGATATTCCCTGACGAGAAGCCGGATTGGGATAAGTATTATCAAGGAATATCCGCAGCCAATCAGCTTCGGTTTAAGCTAGGAGACAAAACATATCTTAAAACATATTTCACTTACGACAAAACTCTTTTTAAGAAAAAGGAGACTCCCGCATTCAGCAATATTGACCGCAAACTAGATTTTGATGAAGATAACCTATACCTAAACAGCACATTCAAAAAGCGATTTAGCAATGGGATCAATTACTTCGCCGGAGTAGCTTATTCTTGGAATAAGAAGAATATAAATAATGCCAGAGTACCGAATGATCTATTTAAGTCGGATGAAAGCGAGCTCCATCTAAAGACAAAGGCAGAGAAACGATTCTCCGGCTTGTATAAGCTAGGAGTAGGGACAGAAGCTCTGATCAGAAAATATGAAATGACTTATCTGGACGAGAAGAGTGTAGAAAGAAAAGTAAATCATAACATCGAAGGATTATTCGTCAGCAATGATTTTAACCTATCAGCCAAGCTGCTCTTAAACGCATCATCACGTATCGAGTATGCTTCGTTAGACAAGTCATTTGCACTACTTCCCCGCATCGCCTTAAACTACAATATAAAGAAAGACATTGTATTATCAGCTGTCGCAGGAAAATATCAGCAGACTTCTCCCAACGAAAATTTGATTTACAACAATCACCTGTCACAAGAGAATACAACGCAATATATACTGAGTGCACAGAATACAATTACAAATTATCGAGTATTCAGGGTCGAAGTTTATCACAAGAAATACAACAAACTGACTACCATATATGACGACTTTTATCACTCTGATGGACATGGATATAGCCAAGGTGTAGACCTAATGTATAAAGATGGGTTCAGAACAGGAAACAAGCAATCCTTAGAATATATGCTATCGTATTCATACAATGATTCGAAGCGAAAGTATGCCGAATACAATGAAAAAATTATGCCGCCATTTACGACAAAACATAACGCATCGGTCATTCTAAGGTATTCGAACGAAAAGTTAAAAAGCATAATCGGAGTAACAAACCGATTTGCCAGTGGACGTGCATATCACAATCCTAATTTACCCGGTGTAATGAACGAAACAACTCCCGCTTATAACTCTTTGGATATTAGCTGGACTGTATTGGCACACAAAAGGCTAATCATATATGCGAGTGCCTCAAACATTCTTGGCAGAACCAATATATATGGGTATGATTATAATCCGAACCCGAATACATCGGGCAGATATGAAGCAAAACCTATAAAGTCGTATCAAAACAATTTCTTCTTCATCGGATTCTTCTGGACAATAAGTGGAAAAGTAGCATACGATCCGGCAACATTCTAAAATAAAACATTAACCCTTAATTATATTCTTATGAAAACGTTTAAATTTTATCTTTGTATAGCAATACTAATTGTACCAATGGCTTTATCAGCAATAACAAATACTGATTCAACCTATTTGAAAGTAATGGAGAAAACAGTATTAAAATTAGATTCTGCCAAATCGGTAAACGAGTTACAAACAATCCGGAATCAATTCGAACGGATATCTTTGAAATATGACAAAGAATGGCTACCTCTTTACTATGTAGCATACACAGGAATACAAATGGTATATTACAGCCCGAAGGCAGAAAACAATGAAGCCATTCTCGAAACGGTAAAAGCAAGTCTTGACAAGCTAAATTCATTTACCAATGCCGACAAGTCAGAAGTCAGTACTTTGTATGGGTATTATTACAATGCATTATAGATGACCAATCGGGCAGTAAATGGACAAAAATATTTTAATGATGTAATCAGTAACTATGAGAAGGCTATAAAGCTGAATCCGGAGAATCCGAGACCAATCTTTTTATTAGCTTTTTATGAAAGTTTTTTACCTGACTTTATTCGCTCGAAACGTGATTTTTGTGAAGAGATAAATAAGGCAAAGTCATTATATCAGAAAGAACAAAAAACAATAGAAAAACCGCATTGGGGCGAAGCTTTTATGATACAAATTTCAGCGAAGTGCAATAAATAAAATAATACCGGCATAATGGAAAATAATTTCACCGAACAAGATAGCTTGAAGCTTATCAATGAAATGATCTCGCAAGCGAGAAACAATTTTCAGGAAGGAGGCATTAGAACGAGTATATTCAGTGGATATGTGGTGGCTGCAACCGCTCTTGCCAATTTCATCCTCATCCATACATTAGACGATCCGAATCAATCATTCTGGATTTGGCTAACAATGATACCAATGATAATAATATCAAGAATAATAAAGAGGAGATATTCGAGAAGTGCGACAGTGAAAACACATATAGATAAAATAGTAAGACACATCTGGAATGCATTTGCCATATCTGTTGCGATCTTTCTTATAACTATTTATGGAACAGCATACGCCTTACACTCAGGCTTTCTGGGAATCCTTATAACTCCCATTATTTTAACAATGATGGGTGCAGCACAATTTACAACTTCTATCGCTTGCCGATTCAGACCATACCTTTATGGAGCATGTATTTTTTGGGGAGGAGCCTTAGTGTGCACATTAAGTTATATTTTTGCCAGTGGTGATATTCAATTTATTATTTTGGGTATATGTGCTATCCTTGGACTTTGTGTACCGGGGCATATAGCAAACCGTAAAGCCGTTAAAAATGTTTAAAGAACTTGATCCACTCTTACACTCGCAACTGCGACTGGCAGTAATATCATTGCTGCTATCTGTAGAAGAAGCTGACTTTGTCTTTATCCGAGAGAAGACAGGTTCAACTGCGGGTAACTTGAGCGTACAAATAGAAAAATTAAGCGAAGCCGGATATATCAACGTCCGCAAATTCATTGATGGGAAGAAACCCCGCACCGTTTGCAAAATAACTCAAACAGGCATAAATGCATTTGACAAATACGTAAAAAATCTGCAAAGTTATATTAAGAAATAATGCAAGAAGCAAACCATATCTTTATTAAGCGTGTTATAAAAGGTAGAGTTCAATTTTATTAACATAAAAATAAAAGAATATGGGATTCATTTGGTCGATAATAATAGGTATAGCTGCCGGATTTATAGCCGGCAAGATTATGAAAGGCAGTGGCTTCGGACTTATACTAAACCTTATAGTCGGTATTGTCGGAGGATTACTCGGGGGATGGATATTTACGCTGCTCGGGTTGGATGTAAACGGTATTCTAGGCAACTTGGTAATGTCTACTATAGGAGCAATCGTACTGCTTTGGATAATATCCTTATTTAAGAAAAAAGAATAGAGTATAAAAAGAGATAATTCTTAAAAGCTGAGAAAGAGGTATATTCCAACGAGTATTGCCTCTTTCTCTGCTTTTAACGAATTCTTATTTCTTCACCAGCAATACTACATTCTCTACATGATGAGTATGAGGGAACATATCTACAGGCTGTACTCTTTCCACTTTATATTTTTCGTCCAACAAAGACAGGTCACGTGCCTGAGTAGCCGGATTACAACTAACATATACAATACGATCAGGCTCGGCAAAAAGAATTGTCTTTATCACATCATCATGCATACCTGCACGTGGAGGATCTGTGATAATCACATCAGGGCGTCCATGCTCATTGATGAAGTCCTGTGTAAGAATATCCTTCATATCTCCCGCATAAAACAGCGTGTTATCTATCTTATTTATTTGGGAATTAACTCTCGCATCCAAGATAGCATCCTCTACATATTCTATTCCTACCACTTTCTTTGCCTTAGAGGCTACAAAGTTGGCAATAGTACCTGTACCTGTATAAAGGTCATATACAAGTTCATCGCCCGATAGGTTTGCAAAATCACGTGCTATTTTATACAAATTATAAGCTTGCTCGCTATTTGTCTGATAAAAAGACTTAGGACCTATCTTAAACTTTAAGCCTTCCATCTCTTCATATATACAATCATTTCCTTTCCATACCAGAACGTCTTGATCTGTTATAGTATCATTCGCTTTCTGATTGACAATATAGAGTAATGACGTTATTTGAGGGAACTCTGTGGCAACAGCCGTCAATAAGCCTTCTTGTTGTTCTTTTTCATCATCATAGAATACAATAATCACCATCAGTTCACCCGTTGTGGATGTCCGTACAATAAGGTTGCGCATCAATCCACCCCTATTTCTTAAATCAAAGAAGGTATAGTTTTTATCGTAACAGTATTGACGTATAAAATTGCGGATCTGATTAGAAATATCTTCTTGGAGCCAACATTTATCTATATCCAACACCTTATCAAACATACCCGGAATGTGAAAACCCAACGCATTCATATTATCAAAGCTTTCGCCGGAATTGATTTGCTCCAAGGTAAGCCACTTCTTATTCGAAAAAGTGAACTCTAATTTGTTTCTGTAAAACTGTGTTTTTTCCGAACCTAATATATGATGAATATCGGGTAACTCTATTTTTCCAATACGCGTCAAATTATCCTCAACCTGCTTTTGCTTATACTTTAATTGCTCCGCATAGGGCAGGACTTGCCATTTACAGCCACCACAGATACCGAAGTGTTCACAGAATGCTTCTGTACGGTTTGGTGAATATGAGATAAAACGGACAGGCTTTCCTTCCGCATATTTATTTTTCTTGCGGGTTATTTGCAAATCGATCACGTCGCCCGGCACAACGTATGGTATAAACACAACCAAATCATCTACCTTGGCTATAGCTTTGCCTTCTGCGGCTACATCTACGATCTCTACATTTTCTATTAACGGAAGTTCTTTTTTCTTTCTGGCCATTGATCTTTATTTGAGTATAAAATGCGTGCAAAGATAATTCTATTTTTTCGCTTTTTGGTGATAGCTACACCCGCTATCTTGGTAGCTTTAGAAAAAGGTGACAAAAGTGACACTTTTTTACTTATTTTTTATCGTCACTTTCCATATTAAAGAACATATCCACATCAGAGATCACGTATATAAGATAAATTAGAATGGAAGACATAACCTGATTGGCTTCCACCCTATTTTTTCTTCATCTCTTTGATAGTCTTATAACAGACAAAAGTTAGAAATAAACCAATTAGAATAATAACCGCCCATAAGAAAAGAGGCTTTTCAATCAATGACGGCTGCCTTTCAGAAGCTGCAACCGGCATATTAATCTGAGAAAGATTCTCCGTTTTAACAATAGGCAAATCTACAGGAATATCATTCTTAAAGTGATCTATATCATAATCAGGTGATGATTTATATCTCATACCAACCTCCAAATAATATTTTTCACCCTTCTCTAGATAAGCGCACAAATAACGATTCAATCCATACACTTTGATTGAAACAATATCTAACGGAAGATTATTATTATTCTCAATAGCTATAAAAGTGTGCTTGCCAAGAGGAAAATAATCGACGATGAAAGAGTTATCCGTTTTGGAAGACAAATCGAACTTTAAAGACTTTCTGTTAATCGTATCAGACAAAAGAACATTTCGCAAATAATGAGCATCGCTTTGTACCGATATCTCCAGTCGATTGATCTTATATGTGTCCTGCAAATCGGGAAAACTGATATATGTTTTCTTGTTTATACTATCCTTAGCTACGAAACGACCCAGATTGATTTCGGAGAACTGTCCATAAATATTTGAGCTTGCATAATTTCCTATCCTTAATATTTTTAACGGACTGTTTTGATCATTTTCAATCGTTATCTCATAATACTTATAGTTTCCTTGGGGAATATCGAGCAGTAAGGCATCTTCGTTATTATCCGCCTTATGCTCAAGATTGTAGACATGAGTCTTCTGCTTTACAATATACCATTGCGACAAATCATTACTCCCTCTCACCGAAGCATATTTATTGACGTCGGCACTACGTATAAAAATATAAAAACGACTTATATTATCTAACTTTGTATTATCTACAATAACAATATTAAGACTATCCTTTTCAATATTCTGCTTTAATGAATAGCTTTCAAATCGACTTACTTCCTGCACCGGACTCACCGCTCGCAGAAAATAAGAGATCTCTTTATTTTTACTATTGTATATCCTCAAATCGGACAAGTCCGACGCAACAGACTTCGCTATTATATGCTGATCGAGTTCTATATTATAATACCCTTTTTCTTCTACTGGTTTTGTATCAGCACGCCAAAGTGACTGTCCATAGACTTGAAAGATAAAAAGAGAAAGCAGATATGTAAATATTATTTTTTTCATCAGGCTTGGTTTTTATTCCTTATTTTCTTCAATTTTTTCTACTCCATCAGCTTTTACCAATGTCTTTATCTTCTGTTGCAAGAAGGATACCGACAGCAGGATAACCCCTAAAATAATAAACGATACGATCCGGCCGGCCTGTGACATATGCCACACATCGTAAGCGTAAAACTTGAGTATAATAATACCAAAGAATATCAGTGATATTTTACGCAACAATACCTCTTTGACATTCAAGCCCCATATCATCAAAACCATCGCTAAAACACCCCATAAGATAGGATAGCCAAAGGTATGGACGTCATACAACAAGAAGTCATAATTTTCTGCATTCCCAAGCAATGCGATGATGGTATGATCGGTTTCTATACTTAATATCACTACACACAAGACAACCAACACCCAGCATATAGAAGAGAACCACTCTTGAGGCAATGATTTTATGTTTCTCACAAGCAGGTAAGCTATATATATAACCGCCGGCAGCGATAGATAGTGTATCAGAAAGTGAACTGTACTATACATTCCGGAAGAAAATATATCGAAGCGCAGGTCTATAGCCATATATGAATAGAAAGCGCCATAACAAATCATAGAAGCAAGCAGTAAAACATAAGTAAAAGCTGCCGACGCTTTTTTCCTGTATATAAAAGCCAATAATGCGACATACAATGCGGTATACGTAGCCATGCACAAATACCTAAAGCTCGAGTAGAACTCAACATCCGTAAAACGTTCTAATTGATAATTTAACTCTAGGAATGGCATTACATAAGCCAAGGTAATAAGAACATATTTAAATACCTTGACTACAGCACCGACGGATAATAAATCAAATCCTCGTATTTCGATTTCCATATCAGGATCTTCTTTTCTCAAGATAAACAAACAAATGACAGAAGCAACTATTACCACTATTCCTGTGATGAATATCCTATTCACCAATATTGGTAATTCGGAATCGTAAGAATAAGTTTCGTGAACATCCATCACATAAGATATTACAGTCAGCAAACAGATAACACCAAAGCCGAACCAAAACACATTAACGCGTAATCTACGCCACAGCAATAACAAGACAACAGCCTCAGCAGCCCAAAACATGGTAATAACATGTCCATTGAGCTGTATCGGAATAGCCAGACTGACAAAGGTCATCACTACAGCTATAATCAGATATATGAGGTTCCGATCCACTTCGCTACGTCGGAATAAGGTAAACATAACAATTGCATTAAACACCGCCAAAACTATTGTTATCAGCCCCCTTACATCGTATTGACATTGATCCCACACATATAAACAGGCAAGGAATACAAACAGGTTATTCGATAATATAAGAAAACTCTGATAAGTCGTAACTTTTTTTTCTGTCCTCAGGTGATCTATTATAGCCAACAGATAAAACTGCACGAAAAACAATACAGTAAACAGAGTAACAAGTACTAAACTATGATTTCGATAAGCGGTTAACAACCAACTCCAAAAGAATCCCAAAGTAAGCATATAACACATAATACCTATAACACGCCAGTTCTTAGCAAAAGAAACGACAAGCATACCTGTATTCAGAATAAATATATAAGAGAACAATACAATATAATTTCCTGCTCCTGTACTTATCATCAGTGGTGATGCAAATCCACCAAGCAAGGAAAATATGGCTAATTCTTTACGGTCATATAAGAGTGAGAGAATAACGGAGAAAACTGTTATGGCTATAAGCAATACAAAAGCAATGGGTTGGCTAAACAATTCATATTCTCTGAATGCCAGTGTAATTGTAATATAAAAGACTGAAATACCACCGCCTACCAGTATCGAAGAAAAAACATGATATTGTTTTTTGAGCTTATGAGCTATACCAATGATTATACCTCCGGTAAGTAACCCTATACCTACACGTCCGATTTCGTTGATCCAATCACGATCTATAGCATACTTTACAAAGAAGGCAATACCCAATACCAAAGTCACAATCCCTACTTTGCTCAGCCAGTTTTCACCAAGCAATCTTTCTATAAAGTTTCGTTCAGGCTCTATAGCCTCCTTTATAGGAGCTGATTCGGATGGTTGAAGTATTCTCTCTCTAACATCTTCTTTTTCATGACTAATAGAGGCTGCAAACGAAGGAACAGTTTGTTCTTTCAGTTCATCAACTACTGATATAATCTCCTCAACAGGCTCGTCATCAAGCACCCTTTCCTTAAACGCAGCTATATGAACATCCGAAAGAGGAGCTTCTTCTACCACCTCCGGCTCCTTGATTTCTGCATTTGTTTGTTTTACGTTCTCTATAGCCGATAGTTCATCAATTGATTCAAACCTTTCTTTTACAGCTTCGAGAGAACCAGCTTCTTTGAAAAAACTTGTTAGTCTGAAGTTAAGGTCATTGAAACTATTGTTCAAATACTCAATATCGTTCCGAATAGAACTTACTTTTACATATATGATAATTGGAAATACAACTATAACGATAAAAATAATGATAACTAGTAATATCAGAAAGCCTTCCATAAGATTCTTGTTAAGTTGATGATATCTTTATAATCCTGTAAAAATACATGTAATATCGAACAATCACACTTTTTTATATAAAATATGATAAAATAGAAATTTTAACAAAAAAAATCCCCAGAAAAATATTCCTGAGGATTTTTATATTTTCACTATCTATAAATTATTCTATCACTTTCTTTGCATCTATTCGTCGCACGACTATACCGTATATAACCAAAGCAATGGCAGAAACAAGCCCTATGGCAAAAAACACATACCAAAGGTAATGAGCGTTGGCTGTAGCTGCAGCATAATCAGCGGCAAAATTGGTAGAATTGGCAAAGTGCTCCGACAGTGGATCGGGACAAAATCTTTCCAATAAGAAACCGGCAACAATAAAGCTGACCAACGAGGAAACGAATGAATGTAAATGGCTGAACCCAAGATAAAGCCCCTCTTCTCCTTTAGGCGATTGCAATGAAAAATACTCGAGAAAACGAGGAGAAATAAAACATTCAGCTATGGCCTGGAAGGCGATACCCACGATAAGGGTAAGCGTTACAGGATGTATGGTCGTAAGTCCAAATACAGAAATAGGATCACCACCCATTATGTTTCCAAAGGACATAATCAGTGCTGAAAAAGGTATAATAAACATACCTACCATGATGGACGATAACGGTGAACGCTTTTTCATTATCGTGGTAATCAGGTTTACCAACAGGAAGACAAAGAAGGGATTTACATTAGCAATCCATCCCGGAGAAGCATCAGCTCCTACCATACGGATTACATATTTAGGCATAGAGGCATACATCTGCTGCTGTACAATCCAGAAACCGCTGGTGATAAGTATCAAAGCAACAAGGCGTCCGTTCTTACATACCTTTATCAAGGCTTGCCATATCTCCGAAAGGCTCTTACCTTGTCCTGCTGTTTGTGTCGACTTATACATAAAGAAAACGATAACAAGAGCGATTAAAGTCATCGTTCCCGAGAAATAGTTCAAATATACCAACCCTTGATCTCCAATACTTTTGCGAAGCGGATCGACTACAGTCTTACCTGTAAAAGCTCCGATATTCACCATCATATAGAAAATAGCAAAACCTCTTGCTCGTGTTTCGGTAGTCGTTTCTTTAGCCACAGTACCCGAAATCACTGATTTTATAAAAGCTCCACCCACAACAATCAGCAACAGTATAGGAACAATTGTCCATTGTTGCATACTTTCTCTGAGACCTGTAAACGTAGTGTATCTGTCAAAGTTACCGACTCCTAAAGAGGTAAAAAAGGAACGGAAAGTTTCTATTACCAGTCCGCTATCTTTAGCGCCGGACTCTAGTCCTACTGCATTGGCAGCACCATATTGAACAAGCCCCGCACTCTCCAAAAGAGTAGGCACTAAGCCCAGCCCGAAATACCCGACGGTAAGAAGAGCAAAGGCAACCATTATAGCTTTACGGAAACCGATTCTATCGGAATATGCACCAACAAATGTGGGTAAGAAATACAACAATGCAGAAAACGAACCGGCGATAATACCGGCCTCAACATCATTGAAGCCCCATACATTGGATAGATATAAGGTTAATGAAATAAAAATTGCATAATACGCTAGCCGCTCCAACAGCTCAACTGTGTTGGCGACCCAAAAGGCTTTTGAGAATTTAGTCATCAGTCTTTATAGAATTATTAAAAATAAATTGAATTGCGACAAAAATAAGAAAATTATCCGATTTAACAGTTAAAAAGTTGTCCGGATGACACTATTCAGCCTTTTTTAACTCAATACAGAATGTTGTCCCCACACCGATTTCTGACGTTTTTACATAAATCCGCCCCTTGTGATAAGACTCAATGATACGCTTCGCCAATGAGAGTCCGAGCCCCCAGCCTCTCGATTTTGTTGTATAACCGGGATTAAAAATAGTTCTGAACTTAGATTTGGGAATGCCCTTCCCTGTATCTTGTATATCAAGGGATACAAACTTCCCTTTTTCAGAAAGCCGATATATTATTTGCCCTTGTCCGCTCATAGCATCAACAGCATTTTTGGTAAGATTTTCTATTACCCAGCTTAGCAATGGCTCGTTCACCTGTGCATAGAGAGGCTTATCTGACAGTTCTACAACAAAAACAACTTTCTTTGAGATCCGTTTTTCGAGATAAGCAATCGACCGATGAATTATATCTACCATATTTTGAGATTCTAAGGCAGGAACCGAACCTATTTTAGAAAACCGATCCGTAATCATTTGCAATCGGTCTACATCTTTCTCCATATCTCTTACAATAGACTGATCCGTTTCTTTGAGTTTCAGATATTCCAGCCATGCCAGCAAAGACGATATAGGCGTCCCTAACTGATGAGCAGTCTCTTTAGACAACCCTACCCACAGGCGATCCTGCTCCATTCTCATAGTAGTAAACAGAGCGAAGAAAGCTGTAATCATAAATATAAACAACACACCCAATTGAACATAAGGATATAGCTGCAATTGTTTTAACGTATACGAATCATCATAATATATGTACTGATCGAACCCCTCAGCTTCAATGATGATCGGCTCATGCCTTTTTTTAAAAGATTCTGCTCTTTGCTTCAGAAAGATCTGGTCGTCAAGCTCGGGGAGATCGATGTTTGCCGAAGTATAAAAATTCTCTTTTTTATCGTATAGTATAACAGGTATCGTCGTATTACTTTTCAGTATCTGAGCAACCAAATTCATATTCATATTTTCAGCATTGCTTGCCATTTCTTTTGTAGCCTCAGCCCAAATCTCAATTTTATTCCTCTCTTCTTTCGACAGATTCTCGACCAAAAAATGTGACACAATAAGAGATGCCACCACAATAAGAAGAGCAATGACTACAAACAGATACCTGAATAGTATTTTATTATTTTCGAATAATTTCATTCAATATATGCTTTATTATACACCTAACGCTTTATACGCCTATTATACTTGATTTCAAATAACTTACAAACAAACATTTCAATAAAAGGTGACAAAAGTGACAGTTATTTGTATGTTTTTAGATGTCACTTTTCTCTTTACTGCGATACCAGTATATATAGATAAAATTTAATATTTCTTATATGTGATATACACAGAGACAATATTTTTATCCATCTCTTAAAGAAAAAATCTTCCTCCAGAAAATTATATATTTTCTGCATCTAAGATACAAACTAGCTTTTACATCAAGAAAATAATTAAAGAAAAGACTACGATATAAATTACTAAAATAGTTACCTTTGCTCGATGATTTATTTACCTCATAATTTTATCAGTTTATGAAAAGAGACACAGCCATTTTTGATATTATTGAAAAAGAGTATCAACGACAACTGAAAGGGATTGAACTTATCGCCTCTGAAAACTTTGTCAGTGAACAAGTAATGGAGGCTATGGGATCATGCTTAACAAACAAATATGCAGAAGGGTATCCGGGCAAAAGATATTATGGGGGATGCGAAATTGTAGACCTTAGCGAACAGCTAGCTATAGATAGGCTAAAAGAAATATTCGGAGCGGAGTGGGCAAACGTACAACCACACTCTGGAGCTCAGGCAAATGCAGCAGTATTCCTTGCTTGTATGCAGGCCGGAGATAAATTTCTTGGACTGAACCTTTCACACGGAGGACACTTATCACATGGTTCGCCTGTCAACTTCTCAGGATTGATGTTTCATGCATTGGAATACAATGTAAAACAAGAAACAGAGCAAGTAGACTATGAGCAAATGGAAGAAGTTGCCCGTGCAGAGAAACCTAAAGTTATCATCGCCGGAGCATCGGCCTATTCTCGCGACTGGGATTATGCACGTATCCGCAAAATAGCCGACGAAATAGGTGCTATATTTATGGTAGATATGGCTCACCCGGCAGGACTGGTTGCAGCAGGATTGCTTAACAATCCTCTTCCTCACGCACACATTGTGACTACAACAACCCACAAAACATTGCGTGGACCACGTGGTGGTGCAATTATGCTAGGCAAAGACTTTGAAAATCCTTGGGGCAAGAAAACCCCGAAAGGAGAAGTACGCATGATGTCTGCATTGCTAGATTCGGCAGTATTCCCGGGCATTCAAGGCGGGCCGCTAGAGCATGTGATTGCAGCTAAAGCGGTATCATTTGGCGAAGCTCTCGATCCTTCATACAAAGTTTATCAGGCTCAAGTGAAAAAGAATGCGGCTGTTATGGCTCAAGCTTTTATGGATAAAGGCTACAAAGTAGTATCAGGAGGAACAGACAATCACTCTATGCTTATAGATTTGCGTCCAAAATTCCCTGAACTGACAGGAAAGCTTGCCGAAAAAGTTCTTGTAGAAGCCGATATCACCACCAATAAGAATATGGTTCCGTTCGATAGCCGCAGTCCATTCCTTACATCAGGCCTTCGATTCGGTACTCCGGCAATCACTACACGTGGAGCAAAAGAGCCTTTGATGGGAGAAATAGTGGAATTGATAGATACAGTTCTTTCTAATCCGGAAGACGGAAAAGTAATAAAAGCTGTACGTGAGAAAGTAAATGGAATAATGAAAGATTATCCATTATTTGCTTGGTAGAATACTATTCCTGTTTGATAGAACTTAACTAATATACAAAGATAAGAAGCTGTTTAATAAGGCAATTACACCTCATAGTGTTTGCTTTTAAACAGCTTCTGTATGTATTCCGATGAAAAAAATAAAAATAAGCATTCTATATGTATTGTCGATACATATAATGGCATTAATCATAATGTCACTGCAACGTACCTTATTATTACTGACAAATCTACAACATATAGAAAGTGTAACCTCAAAAGCCAGTTGGATTTTCTCAGCTTTGCTCCGAGGGATCTGGTTCGACAATGTTATAGCATCCTACATCTCAGCATTACCGCTCATAGTTATTTGCATTCTAGGTCTTCTTAATAAAGTAAATAAAATTACCTTCAATTCATTCAACGTATACTATATACTGATCTATACCGTGGTTTTTGCTATTGGTTTTGCAGACATTCCTTACTTCGCTTATTTCTTCAAACATCTGAACAGTTCTATCTTCAATTGGAATGAAGAAAGCAGTACAACTGCCAAAATGATATTCGAAGAAACATCATATTACATATATATGGGTGTTTTTCTTGTAGTAGTCATTGCTTTTGGATATCTGGTTTTCAAGTTGAGCAAAAGGCTTTTAAAACTACAGCAAGAAAATATAAAAGGAAAAGAATATTTCATTTACATTCCCACTTGTCTTATCCTTGCCATACTATGCATATTGGGTATCAGGGGGCGTTTCGGATACAATCCGATAAAAACAAGCCAAGCTTACTTTTGCAACAATTCATTCTTAAATCAGTTGGGAATAAACCCCTCTTTTTATTTCTTGCGGGATGTTATCGAATCATCGAAAACTCATCATAGCATAGACAATGTTATTTCAGAAAAAGACGCTATCTCATATACACAGAAGTTTTTCGGACTAAACCCGGCTGATGAGCTAAAGTCGCCTATTGCCCGATATATTAAAGCAGAAAGTCCGGCAAAAGATATGAATGTAGTTGTCATACTCATGGAATCGATGTCTGCCGATCTGCTAAAAGTCACAGAAAACGGAAAAGAAATAACTCCATTTCTCAACCAGCTTATAAAGAAATCATATTACTTCAATCATTTTTATTCAGCCGGCACACATACCAATCATGGTATCTTAGCCACACTGTACGGACTACCGGCCTTGTTTGATAAGAACATGATGAAAAATGTAACAATTCCTTTATGCCAAGGGTTGCCAAATACTTTACAAGAGCAAAATTACAAAACGATGTTCTTCATGCCGCACGAGTCCCAGTATGACAATATGAATGCTTTCTTATTGGAAAATGGATTTGAAGAGATATATTCTCAAGAAAACTATCCACCCAAAATGCGAAAAAACAGCTTTGGTGTTGCTGATGATTTTCTACTCAGTTATTCGCTGAACAAAATAAATGAAAAGGCTCCGACATCATCTCCTTTTTTTGCAACAATACTCACAGTGAGCAATCATCCTCCATATATTGTACCTGAAAAATTTGAAAATGTAAGCACAAAACCCGAATTCCAAATAGTAGCATTTGCAGATGATGCTATACGACAATTTTTTGCTGATGCAGAAAAACAAAGCTGGTTTAAAAATACAATATTTGTATTGCTTGGAGACCATGGAAAAATAGTGGGCACACAAACCTATGAAATGCCTCTTTCGCTAAACCATATCCCACTGATCATATACTCTCCGGCGTTTACAGATATGCCCACAACGGTTTCCAGTCCGGGTGGACAAATTGATGTATTCCCTACCATTATGGGTTTACTAGACCGTTCGTACATGAATAATACTTTTGGGGTAGACATGTTTAAGACAAAACGTCCGTATATGTTTTTCTCTTCTGATAATGCCCTTGGATGTATCGATGAGAAATACTTTTATACTTATAACTTCAAATCGAAGATAGATGGGTTATATGAATATAGTGAAAATAGTAGCGACAATCTTCTTTCCCTATTCAAACAGAAAGCAGATAGCATGAACTTATATTCAGCGGCCATGTTTCAAACTGCTAACTATATGCTCAAGCATGAACTGACAAGAGTAAAGAAATAAAAAACTCATATCTCATAAACGGACTAGACACCAACCACTCAGCGGCATAGTATTTTCAGACTAAAACATAAATAGCTTTATCTATATCAAATAGGTGGAAACCAATACCGTATAGTGTAATATAGACAATTATTAGGCAATAGTAATGTTAAATTAAAAATTAATTTGTAATTTAGCCTAAAATTACATGAGTACAATTTCCCAGAATACTTATACAGAGTGTAGTCCAATGAAAACTTATTATAGAAGTATATTAATACTTTTGTCATTTTTACTATTCGCTTGTACATCTGAAAACAAAGAAGCACAAAGACAACTAAATACAGCCCGACAGCTTTATTCGCAGGCTGAATACGCTTTAGCTAAACAGACTCTTGATAGCCTAAAAGCAAATCACCCGAAAGCTTTTCCACAATTACAAGCAGGGATCTTGCTGTTAGACTCGATCCGCAGAGGGGAAAACGAGCAAATAATAGCGCAATGCGATTCGCTTATATCTTCTTTTGAACCCAAAGTAGAACAAGAGAAAACGAAGTTTAGCTTTCAACAAAACAAGCAATATCAAGAAACAGGAAGCTATATCCCAAAAGAGAGTGTAACCTCATCTATTACATCTACAACTCTTCGTTCGGGAGTAGAAGAAAATGGACAGTTATATATTGAAAGTGTATTTATTGGCGGACAAAAACATAATAAAATAAAGATTTTGTCAAAAGATGGCTCATTCGCGGAGTCTATACCAGTGAATGACGATGGTTTGAACTATCGCTTCTCAAACATGGGCAAAACTTATGAAGTAATCCGATTCTCAGGTAATAAGGAAAATGGAATTACAAAGTTCATTTTCTCAAATACCAATAATCCTTTATCGGTCACTTTAGATGGACAAGGAAAATATACATATACTTTATCGCAACAGGTAAAGTCTGCGATTTCCAAATCGTATCAGTTATCAGTAATGATGTTGCAGCTCGATAGCCTTAAAACAGCTAAAGAGAAAGCCGAATTTCACATCTATTATCTGGATAATAAAAAAGACAGCACAAACACTTACAACACAAAGCTACAATAACTCTAATTTTTATGAAAAAAGAAAAATCTACTGCTGAGCCTCAGAGAAAAGAAAAGGATATTTTCAATCTTAATATCTCGGTCGATTGTACAATATTCGGATTTCACTCAGGAAGCCTCAAAGTTTTACTATGCAAACCCAGTGCCGGCGAAAAATGGATGCTTCCCGGAGGGCTTATAACAAGAGATGAAATACCGGATGAAACGGCACGCCGGATCTTAAAAGCAAAAACAGGATTAAGCGATACCTATCTGAAGCAGTTCTCATTCTTTGGGAGAAAAGATAAAAAACAAGAAGAAAACGAAAACCCCGAAATACTTAGTGAAATTAGTCTGGCCTATTTTGCTCTTATCAAATCAGGAGATGCACAACTCCTCGAAGATAACGATACTGAACATATCGAATGGTTTGAAATAAATAATATCTCAGATTTACACCCGGAACATAAGATTATTTTTGAAACCGCTCTCTCTACCTTACGCAAACAAATTGGATTCATACCTATCGGTTACGAACTTCTACCCGAAAAATTCACAATGCCGGAATTAAGAAGTATCTACGAAGCAATATTAGGAAGAGAACTAGACCGTAGAAACTTCCAGCGCAAAATGCTCTCTATTGGCTTTATAAAAGCATTGAATGAAACACGGAAAGTAGGAGCTCACAAATCGCCCAATTTGTACTCTTTCGACAAGAAAAAATATGAGGAAGCCGAAAGACTTGGAATTCAGTTAATGAGCAACAACTTGTAATCGTAAAATAAGGAAATAACCCGGAACATTAATTTATAATTATTCAGCAAAACCGAAGTCCAGAAGGGATTGCCTCACATCAGAAGAAATATCAGCATTTATTTTATAAGCAAAATACTCTCTACGCAAAGGATAGTTATTCCGCTGCTGCTTGAAAGTCGAAGGAGATGCTTTTAGTCTTTCGAAGTCAGACATAGGGTCGTATGTATGCAATATAGCATCAAAGAGAAGATTATCGGAGTTTTTTAGTCCTGTGAGATCTATTATAGGGTTTACAGGATCAGGTGCTATTATGCCAGATAACGGTTCTTTACTCATCCCATAGAAATCTGCAACAGATTCTAGAGACATACGCGTTGCATTGGCTTTTCCGTCTGCCGAATAACCTGCGATATGAGGGGTGGCAATATCAACCATCTCCATATATTCAAGGTCTATATCGGGTTCTTTTTCCCAGCAATCGATAATTGCTCCCGATATAAGGTTGTTAGCTATAGCTATTTTTATAGCCACTGTATCTACAATGCCTCCTCTCGCCGAATTTATTATTATCGGCTTTCTCTTGAGAGACGAAAAGAACTCGGTATCGGCTAAATGATAAGTCTTATATTCGCCTTCTTTTGTTAAGGGTGTATGGAAAGTGATAATATCAGCTTTATCTATTATTTCATCCAGACTGACAAATAAATCTCTCTGCTCGGCTTTTTGACGTGGTGGGTCATTTAGCAGAACCTTCATACCTAACATTTCGCAAGCCTTCGCTACCTTTTTCCCTACGTTGCCAACACCAACAATACCTATCGTTTTATCTTTGAGTACAAAGCCTTTCTGGCGAGAGGTTCTTATCAATGAAGAAACGATATACTGCTGCACCGAACCGGAATTGCACCCCGGAGCATTATGCCACACTATATCATGTGCATCACAGTAATCTGTATCGATATGATCATAACCAATAGTAGCGGAGCATATAAGCTTTACGTTTGTATTTTTTAGTATTGCTTCGTCAAAGCGAGTTACAGTACGCACAATTAAAGTATCAGCCTCTTTGATCGCATCGTGAGTAAAAGCAGCTCCATCTAGGTAAGTAACATCTCCGTAATATTCGGCTACACCTTTGAGATAAGGTATATTTTTGTCAGCTATTATTTTCATTTGTAAGAATATGAAATGTATTTTCTATAGAATCTATTTCATCTATATTTTTATCTATCAACAACTTTCCTTTATCTAAAAAGATCACACGAGAGCAAATAGCTTTTACATCAAATAGAATATGAGTAGAAAAAAGTATCATCTTATCTTTCGACAGTTCCTTGAAAAGAGTATTGAGACTTTCGCGTTGATTGGGGTCTAAGCCGGAAGTAGCCTCATCCAAGATAAGAAATTCAGGGTTATGAACCAATGCCTGAGCGATGCCAACTCGTTGACGATTTCCTTTTGAAAGAGCCTTTATTTTTTTCTTATATTCTCTCTCGAGTCCGGTTTGTTCAATAACACGGGAAACGGCATCATCCCCTGCATTGTAGATGCCGGCAACATATTCCAGATATTCTTTTACGTACATATCTTCGTATAAAGGATTGTCTTCCGAGAGGTACCCTATACGTTTTTTAATCGCTAAAGGGTTAGAAAGAATGTCTTCTCCTGAAAAAGTCACCCGCCCCTTATCTGCAAGTATACCACCTGCAAGAATTTTCATCAAGGTAGACTTCCCCGCACCATTTACTCCGAGAAGCCCTACTATATTGCCTTTCTGTATCGAAAAATTTACATCAGATAAGGCTACCTGATCTCCATACGTTTTGGATATGTGCTCTATTTGTATCACATGGATAATTGTTATGATAGTGTAAAAATAATAAATCTCCCCGGAATATTCCGGAGAGATTTACATTTATAATTTAAACATTGCTTTTAACCTGCTACTGGAGAATAAGATCTTGATTGCAATTCCTTATCCATTGTATAGATTCCAAAACCGTTATCTTTAATCATTTTCAACGCATCAATATAACCTTGTGCTGTAGCCTCTTCCTCTACTTGTTCGTCTACAAACCATTTCAACATACTTTCGGTAGCATAGTCTTTTTCGTCTTTAGCCAACGCCACCAAGTCATTGATTCGCCCTGTTACGATCTTTTCATGTCTCAAAGTTTCTTCAAATGCATGAAGAGGAGATTCCCAAGCCAAATCCACTTTTTCAATTGGCTTCAATTCTACTTTTGCACCTCTATCAGTAACGTATTTGAAAAATTTCATTGCGTGATCTTGTTCTTCCTTAAACTGGATTTCGAACCAGTTTGCAAAACCCGGTTTTCCGTCTGCTGCAAAATAAGCAGCCATAGACAGATATAAATATGCTGACCAAAATTCAGCATTGATTTGTGCATTTAATGCAGCTTCTAATTTTTTACTTAACATAATTGATGATATTTTTGATGTTAGTTTATTCTTTCAACACTTGTGTAATGGCAATTGTTCAATAGTTCGTCTACTACACAAATATGTTATGCAATATTACAAAATATAATTATTATTTCAAAAACTATTTATAATCATTAATGAGTTATCGAAAAAACCTATTATATAATATTAGACCAACGACGAAAGACTTGTAGATATAAATTACTATACAACTGGATCTTTTATCATAATATTAATCCACTTAGAAATGAATAAGCCTTAATTATTTAAGATTGGACGTATATTTTGCTCTGTTGAATTTATCTATCGTTGTATAACGAGGTTGTCCATAAGTATACGGGCATAAATTATCATTTTTATCACGAGAATCATTAAGAATAGGATCTTCTAATTCTTTTACTTTCTCTAATATAAAAACTTTTCTTTTTCCATTGTCATAATTGGAGTCATCAACAGTTAAGTAATCACTAGTTTTAATTATATCAACTTTGTTTAATTCAACACTTTCTTTTGGAGCTTCTAATACTTTAAATAAATATGAAATTCGATTATTATTATAAAATGCTATATAGCGAGATGGTTTAAAGCTTCTTCTTTCTTGACAAGCATAGAAGTTGTATTTTAGAGCTATACTTTCAGCCCAAGATGCAGCAACAATCAAGACTCTATCTTCATCAGGGATCCACTTTTCTTCTATTAAATTTAACCTATCAATTAATGTTGTAAAATGTTTTATCAAGAAGGATAGTAACTCCATGTTATTATTAGTTTTTAATTCACCTTCTTCTGTTATAAAGTCTTCTAATTCTTGATTTATAGTGTTCCAATTTATCCAAGCAGTATCTCCTAATAAAGATGGCTTAATTTCATCGGGAGTAATATATATTAAGTAATCTGTTTTATTTACTAATTTATTTTTATGAGTTTGCAACTGATTGACATCGATCTTATTTTTTATTATCTTACTTTCTATAAATATTCTGAATGCAAAATTACTAGACAATAAACCATCAGGCACACTTCTTTTTTGGGAATGGTCTTTGGTACCCTGAGCTTCTTTAACCTGAGTTTCAATTGATATTTCACTATCAGGCAATTGTATCCCTACTTTTGTCATAACATGACGAATAAGGTTTTCTCCACCAATTTTTAGTATCTGTAACAAAGCTGCCGTAACTCTATTTTCTGATTGGGAATATTCTCCAAAAATAGAAATATCTTCAATTTTCATATAAATATCAATTTAAGTTATAAGAAAGCACGTTAACAATAAAATGTTCATAAAAAGACTATATATTAAAAATACAATGTAAGCAAGTAATAACATACTTAATCCTATTACCAAAAATAATCTCTTATCATAAATTACAAATTAGCACAATATATAATAATTACAAAAAGAAAAACAGTAGTTTTTTTATGATTTATCGGCTCAAACTGGATTATCAAAAAACCTAGACTCAGCAACAAAAGCTGAGGGGTAATATCAGATCTCTAAGAAAGACTTGTAGATATATAAAACAAAAGAAGTGACCTATTCGGTCACTTCTCTGCGGAAGCGGGGGCTTGTGAACCACACCTATCAACCATATATTATTCAATACTTTACTTGATCAGATCGCTTTGAGGTGAACACTTTAGGAGAAGCTAATTGACAGCTATTGGCTGTTCTTTGTCCGCTATTGAATAGTGTTATTTTCCTATCGACAAATATAGTGTATTTTTATAAAAATCATGCTCATTTATTATCTAATCCATCCATTCTTTCTTCGAGAAGCTTTATCAATTTATCTAAAAATAAAGTACGGCTACCTTTACGTTCTCGAATTTCCAGAAACGTGTGATAGAAGTCACCCAAATTGATATTGAAAACAGTTTCAATATATTCCGCTAGCTCTTTTATATTCGTATTGCCATTATTGAAACAACCTGCGTTATCCCATGCGTAAATCTGCTCAACAAGTTCTGCTTTTTTAGCAGTCCATGTCAGTCTTGCCTTTGGCAAATTAAATGAGTCTTGAATATTGGATTCGAGATTACTAATATGTAGGAGTTTATTGTTTACATATACCGTTAATCTCTCATTGGCAATCATCTTCGAAACCTTAAAATCAAAGCTCGTAGAGAATTTAGAGTCCCTTTCAAAGTAGAAGCAATCCTGTATTAACTGAATATCTGGCTTACCTCTTAGAAAGTAATATTTATCAAGGTGGGTACTTCCTGAACGATAATATTGATAGAAGTCAGCATTATTATCGAAAAAATACTTTATGCGTCCTAAAATTCCTTCTAAATAATTTTTGCGATCGATGCAACTTCCGGTGGGCATTCGCATTTCCAGATTATATATCTTTCTATGGTAAATTAGAATGCTAAAAAGTTGAGGTTTCGTCTCTTTAAAAAAGATGATTTCATCAAGCGGACTTTTAAATGTATAATTTGAAACAAATTCTTTTAATTCATCAAATGTAGACTCCAATAATGAAATAATACTAATAGATTTCTGAAAGATATTACATTCCTCAGAATCAATAAGCTGAATTTCTTTATTGATATTTTCTTTTATATTGCGAATAAATTGCTCCATTGTATTATTGTATTCTGTTTTTTATGTATTAGATACCTATTTTAGACTAGTCGAAGAAAGAATAAGTCATAATAATCGCTCAAACCTATAATTAGTTCATATAGGACATGTCTCCAACAATAGCTATTACAGAGATAAGGCTATAGCCAGACCTCCTTGTTTTCCATTATAAAAAGGGCTAAAAGAGATTTGTTTGCTAAATGTACCTTTGTTCATAAACTTCCTCTGCAAATAGGGATAAAGCCAGTAAGCAGCCTTGGTGCTTAGAATACCGAGTCCGGCTCCCACAATAACATCTGCAAACCAATGTTTGTCATTATATAAACGAAATATCCCTGTTCCGGTTGCAATGGTGTAGCCTGTTATGCCATACCATATTGAAACATCTTTATATTCCTGCCAAAGAAATTCTGCACCCATAAAAGCTACCGCTGTATGACCTGAGGGAAAAGAGTTTTTCGCTGATTTATCTGGTCTCTCTATCTTTGTTGAATACTTTATCGTATTTACTGATGCTGCCATAAAAAGAGTAGATATTCCTAGAATAAAGGTTCTGTCTTTAAAATTATTTTTACCTTTTATCCCCATTAAATTCAGTGCGTATACACTTCCTGCCGGAACATATTGAGAAATGTCATCTATGGTAAACTTCGAATCAATATGTTCTGTTACTTCATGCTTTACCTGCCTGTTAAGCAAATAATTATGCTCTATAGCTGTTTCAAATACACCATAAGCAATTAAAGCCGAAGGAATAATTAATTGCTTATATGAAAACTTAAGCTGTTTTACAGGTTTTATCTTGTCAGAAATGACTGTATCTACAGAAATTAAATTAGTAGAAGGTATATCACTGCCCTGAATCGAAAAATCGATGATTGGGTAGTTGCTTTGTAGTGTATCATTATCTACTGTATCCGCTTTTACCGATTGAAAT